>DATKRK010000262.1:0-19047 GCA_035532215.1 Pirellulales bacterium
CGCGGAACGCCACGGAGGGCGTTCCCTACAGTTTGCGAGGTTCGCGGAACGCCACGGAGGGCGTTCCCTACAGTTTGCGAGGTTCGCGGAACGCCACGGAGGGCGTTCCCTACAGTTTGCGAGGTTCGCGGAACGCCACAGAGGGCGTTCCCTACAGCGGCTCGGCCGCACCGCCCTCGCCTTGCACCGCGACGAGCGCGGAGCGATCAGCCTGCTGTCGGTATTCTCTCTGCTGCTTCTGACCATGCTGCTGGGCATGGTGATGAACGTCGGCCGGCAGGTCGACCGCAAGGTGCGGATGCAAAATGCGGCCGACGCCGCGACCTACTCGGGCGGAGTGATGCTCGCCCGCGGCATGAACTCGCTGGCCTTTACCAATCACTTGCTCTGCGACGTGTTCGCCCTGACCGCTTACATGCGCGAAGCTCGCGACCGCGACGCGGAAAGCTTCACGCCCGCAGTACTGACGGCTTGGGGGAACATGGCGCCGTGGTTCGCGTCGTCGCCGTTTCCCAAGTTTGCCGAGCTAGGGCAGGCCATTCCGCCGAAAATCCCGCTGGAAATGGAGATGGTTCGCGCGTTCAGCGAGTGGTCGGCCGCCAGCAGCAAGTTGATCTTGCCGACGCTCGAGGAAATTCTCGCCAGGGAGCTGATTCCTCAGTACCAGCGAGCCGTGGTGATGACGATGCCGCAGGTGGCGCAGATGGCGACGCGCGAAATCGCCCGCCAGCACGGTCTGCTCGACGGCGGCCGGGGCGGTCTGCAAGCGATGCTCTGGCGCACCACGCAACAGCCGGTCGGTTTCACTGACGAAGGGCCAGGCGCGTGGATGACGCGCACGCTGCCGGTGGTCGACCCGGTCGGCGATCTGCCGCAAAGCGCCATCGATTATGTTGGAATCGCCGTTCGGCAGCGGCACGACTTGTCGCATCGGTACCTGAACGACTGGAATGATGTCACGTTGCACGCCTTCGACACCGATGCGAAAATGAGTCAGTTTTCCAATTTTTGGCGAGGCTTTACCTGCGGCAAGCTCGACCAGTTGCTCAACAACGAATACCCCGACCGCAACTTGCTGTTCGTGATTCGCACGCCGCGCGACCACATCGTCGACCGCCAAGGCATGCTGGAGCGCGAGTTCCACTGGCTGGGCGTCGCCTATCGTTCGCACCTGCGGCAGACGCTGCCGGGCTTGTACCGCAATCCGATGACCGCCGACGACCAGGCCTACGCACAGATTGCGATGTTCATTCCCCGGCTGCGGCTGGTGAATTACTTGCCTCAAATGCCGCCACCCGGAGGGGTGTACGGCGGCGTGCCGGGTGATATTGGTCCGACCCCCACGCCTGGCAAGGCGTCGACTTCGTTGGGCGAAAACCGGCAGATTTGGTGGGTTCGCTGGCAGGGCAACTCCCGGGAGTGGAATCTGCTCAATCAGAGCTGGACAGTGCAACTTGTCCCGGCCACGACCGCCAGTCTCGGCGCTTTGCTCAGCACGCAGCCGCCGGGGCTGGGCAACGTGCGCGTGCCGAGCTTGCAACAGTTCGCGCCTCAAGACTTGCAGCGCGTTAACATGCACTGATGGGAAAGGGTGAGGGCGGACGGATGACGGGGATAAAAGACGCGTGTCATCGTCGCTTTTCGCTCTGCGAAAAGACGTCTTTTCGCGGAGCGAAAAGCGACAATCGGGCGGGCCGGTTTCCCCGTCCGCAAAATCGCCGCGGCCTGGCGCCGCTGGAATTCGTGATGTGCCTGCCGGTGCTGCTGTTCGTGTTGGCCTTGATCGTCGACGCGGGCAGCAAATCGTGCTGGAAGCTGCGCGGCGTGGTGGCTGCGCGAGACGCCGCCTGGCGCAGCCGCGACCTACAGTTCCTCGTCGGCCGGAATCAGGTCCCGTTGCCGAATCACATTCACTGGCCGCCACCGGCGACGATGAGTGCGGGGGGCGCCGGGCCGAACGGAGTTTTAGAAAAAACGGAACTGAACCATCCCGTCGTGCGCGGGCCGACCCTGGGAAGTTTCCGCGTCAACGGCGAACTGCTCGACCAGACGCTCGGAGCATGGATCGGCCGCTCTGGTCGCACATGGCGGCCGCCACTATTGCCCAAACTAGGCGCCGAGGCCATGAACCAGCGGCACCCGCTCATCGTCGGCACATGGCAGTATTGGGAGATGCACCTTCCTTCGACTTTCGTGCGGCGCATTCCCTATATCTATCAGTTGCCCCAAACGGACGCCTCGCTGAAAGTCGCCTACGAGAATGCGGTACGTGAGATCCAATCGGCGCCTTGTCAGCCGGCGCTGGCCGTGCTCGATCGAGACGAAGAAGTCCGCGCCTATAGGGGCAGGTACCATGATTTCCACCCAAGGGTCGCTGCTTTCTGCGATGCCGACGTGGAGCGCGTGGCGAAACGGCAGTTAAAGGCGCTCATCCGCCGCATCCAGGGCGACGTGACGCCGAAACCGCGGCGGGGGCTGCCGGGCACAATGACAAGCTTTTGGATTTCAATGTATCGCGTTCAGCGCGATCGACTGTTGCGTCTTATCATGAAGATCGAGGCGGGCGAAGCGACAGGCTCGATCCCCGCACTCGAGGCTGCGGCCGCCGAATTCCAAGCCAAGATCGATCTGCTCGAAGGTTATCTAAACCAGTTGCCCGAGTAGGCGGCCATTCGATGCGACGAAAAGGCGTACTTTTGTTTTAACGAAACATGACGACGCAATATGAACAGTCCGCAAGACCCGAAACCGCGAGACGGGCCCGCTGAGCCCAAGGATTTTGGCGGCTTGGCGCGACGGATGGCCGATTGGACGACCAAGGGGCTGTTCTCGGCGCTGGTGCTCGTTGGCGGGTTGGGGTTCGGCAAGCAAGTCATTCGTTGGTGGGGCGATGACGAATCGGCGCCCGCCGTTGCAGGACCGGCCGCGCCCGCGTTCGACCTGGCCGCCGGCGCCGGGCCCGTGGAAATCGCCGCAGGCAATTCGAATCTGCGGTTCGGCCGGCAGATGATCGCGGGCGATCAGGCGGAGGCGACAAAATCGCTGCGGGCGGCTTGCCGCCAGGCCCTCGCAACGGCGGCCCCTTGGTCGCCCTCGGCCGACGCCGAGGAGCAGAACCTGTTGACGCGGCTGGCCCAGCTTGAGCCCGCCGAGCAACTCTCGCAGGCGGAAGCCCGGCTCTACGAACCTGTTCCCGGCATGCCGCTGGCGATCGGCGTGCGGCGGTTTGCAGACGCCAGCGAAGGCGGTTCGCAAGATGCTACCTCGCCGCCAGACCGCGTGGTACTATGGGGCTTGGCGGCCCCAGCCGGCGAAAACGCGTGGACCTTGTACCTGTTTCGCGTCCGTCAGCCGGGCGCTGGCGGCGATGCCAGGCCGCCGCTGCCGCCGGGCTGCCGGCGGTTGATGGCTTTCAGCAATTCGGCGGGCGCGGGCACGGTGGCTTTTCAAGGGACAGGCGGATGCGACGAATACCGGCGATTTTACCAGGCGTGGCAGGCCGAACATTGGCCCCAAGCCGTCGCCGATTGGCGGCCCGCGCCGGGCGGCGGTTGGCAGGCAACGATCGCCCGCGGCGACTCCGCCGCAGCCGACGGCGCCGTCAAATCGCTGGCAATTCATCTCGTCCCTCGACAGTTCGCCGGCTGCACGGGCTTGGTTTTCGTCTCTCCTTGAGGAGCGCTCCATGAAAGGTATGCCCGGGCTGGCCTCGGCGTTGATCCTGGGCCTGCTGGCCGCCGGATTGAACTGGTTTTATCTCGACCGCAAAGCTCGGGAATTCGAAAAAGTCAGTTTCGTATCGATCGCGCCCGACACGCTCGTGCATCCCGGCGAAACCTTCGACCGCTCGCACTTCGCCGAAATGCCGGTTCCGGAAGTGGCGGCCCGCAAGCTGGAAGGGGTCGCCGTGCTCTGGAAAGATCTCGACACGGTGGTCGGCATGAACGCCGTGCGCGAGTTCAGCGGCGACGAGTTGCTGTTGCGCAAGGACCTGGAGACTCCGCCCGCCGAGTTGGAACTGGCCGAAGACGAACGGGCGCTGTGGATTCCGGTCGATCAGAAGAACTTTGTCGCCTCGCTGGTGATTCCGGGCGACGAGGTCGATTTTCTCATGCCGCGACGAGCGACGATCGCTACGAACCCTGGCGCCCCGCAAACGCCGACGCCCGCGAATCCGGCAGGCGCCTCGCCCGGCGGCCGCACCCAGATCATCGGCCCGTTCAAGGTGCTCTCGATCGGCAACCGGCTCGGCAAGACGAACGTGCTGAACGCCGCGCGCGTGCCGCAGTTGCAAGAGAACATCATCACGGTCCGCGTCAAAATGAGCGGCGCCTATCTCGACGAGGACGCCGAACGCCTGCTCGACGCGATGCAAGCCACGAACTATCGCGAGGTCGGCGTGCTGCTGCGGCCGCGCAAAAAAGCCCCGCAGTAGACGGTTGAAGCTCGATGAAGATTTGGTTCAACCAGGTCCACGAAAGCCGCCGCACGCTGGTCGAGGCGACGACCGACGAGGTTTCGATCGGCCGCGATCCGACGAACCAGGTCGTGTTGGCCAGCCCGCTGGTTTCGCGGCGGCACGCCTTGGTGCGGCTGATCGGCGAAGAGCTGGAATTGCAGAACGTCGGCCTGAACAGTTGCGTGGTCGGCGACCGCGAGGTGGCCGGCGGCGAGACCGTGACGTTCGCCCCCGGCGTCAAGGTCCGCATCTGGCCCTACACGCTCAATTTCGAGTCGGAAGCGGCGCCGGTCTTCGATCGCAAGGAGCTGGAAGCCCACCTGCGCTCGATCATGGCCGATCTCGAACTGCGAATTCACAAGAAGCTGCTCGAACGGCTCGACCTGTTCGAGATGGAGCGTAACCGCGCGGGCGACCCCGCCACCATTCTGCTGCTGGAAAACAACATCGAGGACGTCTGCCGCGAACTGAACGTGTTCGGCCCCGAGAACCAGGCCCTGCTGGAGGAGATCAGCGGGCTGGTGCTGATGGATCTCTTAATCAACCAGTTGGTAATGGAGACCGGGCCGGACAATTACTTCGACGCCGCCTCGCTGATGTCGAACGAGTTCGACGTGCCGGCGACGCTTGTCCCGGAGCGCGAGACCGAGTTGTACAGCCTGCTGCACTTCGCCCGCGAACGCTTGCAGTTGGCCGACGAGCGTGACGCCAGCAACCGCATCCTAATCGTCGAGGAGAAGTTCGCCGACGTGTTCCACCTGCTGCGGCCTCACTTGCACGAACAGTTGCGCAAGTACGTCGTGCTGCGCACGTTGAAGAAGGACCTCAAAGACACCGTGTTCGGCTTCGGCCCGCTGCAAGACCTGCTGCGGGCGCCGACGATCACCGAAATCATGGTCGTCGACAGCGACCAGATCTACGTCGAGCGCGAAGGCGTGATCGAACGCTCGGGCCGGCGGTTCATCTCCGACAAAGTGACCGAGTCGATCATCGAACGGATCGTGGCCCAGGTCGGCCGGCGGATCGACAAGAGTCAGCCGCTGGTCGACGCCCGACTGCCCGACGGCTCGCGAGTCAACGCCATCATTCCGCCGCTGGCCGTCAGCGGGCCCTGCCTCACGATCCGCAAGTTCCCCGCCCAACGATTCACGATGGACGATCTGGTCGACATCGGCTCGATCACCACGGCCGCGGCGACCTTCTTGCGGGCTTGCGTGATCGACCATCGCAGCACGCTCGTGAGCGGCGGCACGGGCACGGGCAAAACGACGCTGTTGAACGTCGTCAGCAGCTTCATTCCCTACAAAGAGCGGATCGTCACGATCGAAGACACCTCCGAACTGCGGCTGCACCAGGAGCACGTCGTGACGCTCGAATCGAAACTGCCCAACGCCGAAGGCGCCGGCGCCTATACGATTCGCGATCTGGTCCGCAACGCGCTTCGCATGCGGCCCGACCGGATCATCGTCGGCGAGTGCCGCGGCGCCGAGGCGCTCGACATGATCCAGGCCATGAACACCGGCCACTCCGGCTCGATGACCACCGTCCACGCCAACAGCTCGGCCGAAGTCATCGAGCGGCTGGAAGTGCTGATGCTGATGGGGGCCGAATTGCCGATCATTTCGATCCACCGCCAGATCGCCTCGGCCATCGACCTGATCGTGCAGATCACGCGGTTTCCCAACGGCCGCCGGCGAGTGACGCAGATTTCCGAGCTGACGGGCATCCACCCCGAGACGAAGGAAGTCATCGTCACCGACATCTTCAATTATCGCAACGGCGTCAGCTTGCAGCCGACCGGCTATTTGCCCACGTTCATCGACTCGCTGATCGAAAAGCGGCTGCTGGAATCGCGCTTTTTGTACGGCGATATGGCGCCGCCGAGCGCCGCCCGGCTCGGCTACGCGCCGGCGAGCCAGCCGGCGGCGAGCCTCGGCATACCGGCCATCCCGGCGCCAGTTGCGTCACCATCGTTCAATATCCCTCACCCGCCGCCCCCGCGATCGCACGCTTCGACGCCCGCTGAAAACAAGAACGGCGACAAGGCGCCGCCATCTTCTGCGGACTCGAGCGACGAGTGGTATTGCCTGATTTCCGGCAGCGAACTCGGTCCGTTGAAAGCCCGCGATGTCCGCCGCATGGTTCGCGACGGCAACATCAAGCCCGACGACATGGTTCGCCGCGGCGCCCACGGCGACTGGCTCCCTAGCCGCGAATCCGGCTTGTCGCCGAAGGGCTGAGGATAGCCGGTAGGAAAAGTTAATCGCGGAAGAATTGAGCCACAGAGGGACGGAGAACACGGAGAGGAGAGTTCAAATAGAGAACGCCTAAAGAAAACATGTCCCGGCGAAGCTGCAAGCAAAGCAATAGGCCCGCTCCGTGTGCCGTGACCGGCGTCGCGGTTGAGCGCCATAGTAGTATTGGCGACGGCACACGGAGTGTGCCTGCTACTTTGTCCCGGCGTTGTCGATGGCGTATGACTCATTCCTTTTCCTTTCTCCTCCGTGATCTCCGTCTCTCTGTGGCTAAACCCTCTTCCCACAAAGCCTGACTCTCAAACTCGAACGCCTCGCATGGAAAACCTCGACATCTGGCCGGCGAATTTGCTGATGGGGGCCTGCGCGGGCTTGGGCGCCTACGCGGGGCGCGATTACTACGCGCAGGCGCTCGACTATCTCGAACGCGATTTCGGCGACAAGCTGCGCGTGCTGCGGCGCTCGACTGCCGGTTTAAGACGCTGGCTCAACGGCTGGGCGGCGCTGATCGGCGCGGTGTTCGCGGCGCTGGTCGTCTTCTTCGACAGCCCGGTGTTCGCCGTCCTGGCCGGCATGTTATTGGTGGCGTTTCCCTGGTACCTGCTGCACCGGCTGGCCGAAGCGCGGAAGCAGAAGCTCGAAGATCAGTTGGCCGACGCGATGGTTTCCTTGAGCGGCGCGATCAAGGCCGGGCTGTCGCTGGCGCAGTCGCTGGAGATTCTGGCCGACCAGTGCCCGCGGCCGATTTCCGAGGAGTTCCGCCAGATGGTCGGCGAATACAATCTCGGCAAGCCGCTGGAGCAGACGCTCACCGAGGCCAAGACCCGCTTGCGCAGCGAGAACTTCTCGCTGTTCGCCGCGGCCATGCTGGCCAGCCACGACAGCGGCGGCCGTTTGAACGAGACGGTTGACCGCATCGCCCACTCGGTCTTGGAGTTGCAGCGATTGGAGCGAAAACTGCTCAGCGAAACGGCCCAGGCCCGCAAGTCGGCCGTGTATATGGCGCTGACGCCGTTGTTCGTGCTGATCGCATATTTTTTCATCGATCCCGACAACACCGTGCGGCTGTTCAATACGCTGCCCGGCCAGTTGATGCTGTCGTTCGCCATGGTGCTGAACCTGGCTTCCTATCTGTGGGCGCGGGCGATTTTGAATCCGGATATCTAGGCCATGTTTACGCTCTTGTCAGCCGTAGGACTTGCACCGGCCCTGGTCGCCAGCCTCGTGGCGGGCGCCGCGGCGGCGATCGCCGTGCGCTGGGTGCTCGTCTCTCTGGCCGCCGAAGATCTGCAACAAGGCCAGGAATGGCGTTACGACGTGAGCCGCATCAACGAATTGCGGAAGATCGACGTCGTCTATCGTTTGATGCAGCCGCTGGTCGAACTGTTCGCCCGCTTCAACCGCGGCGCCTTCCGCGAGCAACTGCCAGAGATGCAAAGAGAAATCTTCGCCGCCGGGCTGCCGCGGTTCTGGCTGGCCGAAGAGTATCTGGCCCGCGCCGAAACGATCGCCCTGCTACTGACTCCGCTGTATCTCTACCTGTTCATTGGCTGGTTCGGCCCGGACGGCGCCGTGCTGACCGTCGCTGCCGTGGTTTTGACGGTCTACGCGTTGCGGCGCCGACTGGCAAGCCAGGCCCGCTACCGCCTGGTGCTGATCAAGCGGCGCATGCCCTACCTGCTCGATCTGCTCACGCTCTTGATCGAGGCGGGCGCCACCTTCTTGCAAGCCTTGGAACAATCGGCGCATGAACTCGAAGGGCACGCCGTGGCGGTGGAATTCGGCCGCGTGCTGGCCGACATGAACATGGGCAAAACGCGGACCGAGGCGCTGGAAAGCCTGCGGCAGCGGCTCAACGACGACGACGTGTCGAGCGTCGTCGGCTCGATCATCCAGGGCGAAGAACTGGGCACGCCGCTGGCCCGAGTGTTTCGCATGCAGGCCGACGTGCTGCGCATCAAGCGCACGCAACGGGCCGAAGCCATCGCCGGCGAGGCGGGCGTCAAGATGCTGCTGCCCGGCATCCTGGTGATGGCCTCGACCGCGCTGATTATCTTGGGGCCGTTCATCATGAACTACCTGTATTCGGGGTTTTCGTTATAAGTAGGGCTGGCTTTCCAGCCTGACGGTTTCGAGGTTCAACGGCGAGAGACGTTCGTCAGGCTGGAAAGCCTGACCTACGACGGTTCTTCAAGGAGCGGGCGCGGCGATGGCGATGACGGTGGCTTGTCCCGGATGTGCGATGCAATTGGCCGTGGCGCCCGAATTGATCGGACAGGTGCTCGGCTGTCCGCACTGCCACAGCCAGTTTCAGGTCGCCGCTCCCCCTCCGGCTGGTCCGCCGCCGGGGGCCCAGACATCCTCGGCCCCGGCGCCTTCTTCATTCCCTCCTCCTTCCCCTTCCCCTTCGCCTTCGGCCGGCGCTGCCCCGCGTTGGCGCGGCGACGCAGGCGCGGCGCCGGCGGGCTTCAAGTTGAACGACGCGGCGCCGCCATCGCCCGGCCCGGTGAAGGCCGCCGTTCCCAAGTTCAAGCCGGCCGATCCCACGACGGCGATCGTGACGCTGGCCGCCGACGGCAAGCTGCCGGAACTGACGCTGGCCGAAGCCATGAACCGCACGAAGGCCGCACCGGCGAGCGAGAAAAAATCGCGGCCCTTCGCGCTCACGCTGATCCTGGGGATCAGCCTGGTGTCGTCGGTCTTTCTGTCGTTGGCCGATCTTTCGCCCAGCGATTCCGGTCTCGACGCCCGGCAGCAAGCGCGGACGCAGATCGCCCGCTTCTACCAGGAAGCCGGGGCGGCGCTGGAACCGTATCAACTGCTGTTGCGCGATGCACAGCGGGCCCACTCTCGCGGCGACCATGCCGCCGAGCGAGCCCGCTATCGCGAAGTACTGCGGCTGCTGCGCGCCGAGAATCGCCCAGTGAGCCTGACCAACAATCGCGAAGGGGACCAGCAGTTGGAGGAGGCCATCGCGCTCGTACTGAGCGAAAGCTAAAGACTGCTGCATCCGACTGCCGCAATGATAACGGACTGGCAGCAAGGGACTTAAGGCTTCTCGAAGTTTCTCGACGAGGCGCCCGGGCGCGAACATCGATTGCGCCCAATATCGGCCGGCGAAGTGCGAAAGCACTTTATGTCTCACCCCAGGCAGTGGCTGGGGCTCGGTAAGGCGGCCCGCCGAGAAAAGCGGTTTTGCAGGCCGCCATTCTTGCGGAGACTTCCCCCATGGAAGCCATCTTTGGCGGGGCCCTGTTCGCGTCGTGGACCGATCTGAATCAATTGGGTTTGCCTTTAACCGGCGCCTTGGCGCTGGCCGGGCTGATCGGTCTGCTCGTGGCGTTGGGCGAGTTGCTCGGGCTGCGCTATATCGCCAACCATCAAGTGGGCATCGTCGAAAAGCTCTGGTCGAGCGCCGGAAGCGTGCCCGAGGGCGGCATGATCGCTCGGGCGGGCGAGGCTGGCTACGAAGCCGAAGTGCTGCGCGGCGGCTTTCACTTTGGATTGTGGCGTTGGCAGTATCGCTTGCACCGCGTGCGGCTGGTGTCGGCGCCGCAAGGCAAAATCGGCTACCTCTACGCCCGAGACGGCGAGCCGCTCACACCGAGCCAAACGCTCGGCCGCGTCGTGGAGTGCAACAACTTTCAAGACGCCGAAGCGTTTCTGACTGGCGTCCGCGACGGCGAAACGACGCTCCGCGGGCAGCGCGGCCGGCAACGCGCACTGCTGCGCGAAGGCGTGTATGCGATCAACCTGTCGCTGTTCACCGTCATCACCGAGCAGCAGGTGTTCTGCTTGCCGGCGCTGCTCAGCCCGCAGGAAGCAAGCGTGCTGAAAACGTGGCAGAACGAGTTGCGCGCGTGCGAAGGCTTCAGCCCGGTGGTGATCGGGGCGAAGGTTGAATCGGTCGACCCGCTCGATCCCGACGAGTCGGTCGCGATCGACAGCATCGGCATCGTGACCGTTCACGACGGGCCTTCGCTGGCGCCGGGCGAGATCATCGCGCCGCCGGTGGCCGTCGATCGCGGCGATCCGAACTTTCACAACAACTATCAAGACCCCGAAGCTTTCCTGCGGGCCGGCGGCCGCCGCGGCCGGCAGTACGTGCCGTTGACCGACGGCACGTATTTCATCAACCGCTGGTTCGCCACGTTGGAGATCATTCCCAAGACGGTCGTGCCGATCGGCTACGTGGGCGTGGTCGTCAGTTATTACGGGCAGATCGGCCGCGACGTGTCGGGCGCCATGTTCCGCCACGGCGAGCGCGTGGCCGAAGGCGAACGCGGCGTCTGGGAACGTCCCTTGGGACCGGGCAAGTATCCGTTCAACGCGTCGGCGGGCGTGGTGTTGCTCGTGCCTACGACGAATTTCGTGCTGCACTGGGTGACCGGCAAGAGCGAGAACCATCGCTACGACGAGTCGCTGCGTTCGATCGATCTGGTCACGCGCGACGCCTACGAGCCGGCCTTGCCGCTGTCGGTCGTGGTGCACATCGATTACCAGAAGGCGCCCAGCGTGATCCAGCGCTTCGGCGACGTCAAAAAGCTGATTACGCAGACGCTCGACCCGATGCTGAGCGCCTACTTCCGCGATATCGCCCACAAGAAGACGATGCTGGAACTGCTGCACGAGCGCGACGCGATTCAACTCGAAGCCCGCGACAAGCTGCGCCGCAAGTTCCGCGAATTCGACATCGAGTGCGTCGACGTGCTGATCGGCAAGCCGACGACCGAGGCCAAAGACGGCAAGATCGAAACGCTGCTCGAGCAGTTGCGCTTACGGCAGCTCTCGATCGAGCAGATCGAAACCTTCGAACACCAGCGCGCGGCGGCCGACAAAGAGCGGACGCTGAACGAGGCCCAGACGCTGGCCGCCAAGCAGGCCGAGTTGACCAACTCACGCGTGCAGGTGCAGATCACCGAAAACCAGGGCGAAGCCGAACTGGCCCGCGCTCGCAAACAGGCCGAACAGACCGTGGTCGTGGCCGAGGCCGATTTGGCCTGCTCGCGGCGGCAGGCCGAGCAAACGCTGGTCACGGCCGAAGCGAATAGCCGCCAGCAGATTCTAGCCGGCCGCGGCGAGGCGCAGCGGGCGCTGCAAGTCGGCCTGGCCGAGGCCTCGGTGCTGCTGCGCAAGATCAGCTCGTTCGGCGACCCGCGGCTTTATGCGCTGAGCCTGGCGACCGAAGATCTGGCCCACAGCCAGCAACCGCTGGTGCCCGAGAAACTGTTCGTGGCCGCCGGCGGCGACGGCGCCCATTCCCACGGCGGCTTTGCGGCTCAGGGCCTGTTGGGCTCGCTGTTGCAACTGCTCGTGGCCGAGAAGTCAGGCTTCGAACCGGCCGACAGCGCCGAGAATGCGGAGTTCCGCGAACTCGCTCAGCGTCTCACGCGCGAGGCGATGACTTCGTTGAGCGCGGGCGGGGCGGCGGAGCAAGCGTGAGCGAAGCACGGGCTGCGGCGGGGCGCTCGAAGCGCCCCGCCGCTGGTTCCGCTCGGCGCGCTCTGCACGTTGACCGTCACGCCGCCCGAGAGCGTGCCGTCGCTGGCCGTCAGCGTGTCGGCGCCCGTCGTGTTCAGCGTGACCTGGAACTCATGCTCGCCTTCGTCGGCCGCCGTGAACGTGTAAGCGGCGGGCAGCGTCTCGCCGGAGACGCTGCTCGTCAGTCGAACCGTGCCGGTATAGTTGGGCACGCGATGGTTCGAGGCGTCGAGCGCCACGACTTCCAGCGTGAACGGCTGACCGGAGACCACCGGCCGTTTCGCGAAGATCGCGAAATGCGTGGCCACCGGCGCCGGATTCACGTTGATCGAAGCCGTGCCGGTCAAAGGCGGCGTCGAATCATCCGCGACATTCACGGTCTGCGTTCCGGTGCTGGCGAAGGTCACTTGGAACACGTGGATGCCGTGGTCAGACGAGGTGAAGGTGTAGCTGGCGGGAACGGTCGCTCCAGTGTCGCTGGTCGTCAATGTGACCGTGCCTGTGTAGCCGTCGACGCGATGATTCGAAGCGTCGAGGGCCACCACGACGATGTTCGTCGCTTTGCCGACGGTCGTGTTTTCGGGGGCGTAGACCAGGAAGTGCGTCGCCACCGGCGCCGGATTGACGTTGATCGAAGCCGTGCCGGTCAGAGGAGGAGTCGAGTCGTCCGTGGCCGTCACCGTCCGTGTGCCCGCCGTGGCGAACTTCTCCTGGAACACGTGGAATCCATGGTCCGAGGACGTGAAGGTGTAGGTCAGCGGCGCACTCACGCCTGGATCATCCGTCGTCAACGTGACCGTGCCCGTGTAGCCGTCGACGCGGTGGTTCGAGGCGTCCAAGGCCACCACGAGGATATTCGTCGAACTGCCGACCGTCGTATCCTCCGGGGCGTAAACCAGGAAGTGCGTAGCCACCGGCGCCGGATCGACGTTCACCGTGATATTGCCGCTAATCGTCGAGTCGGCCGAGTCGGTTGCCGAGATCGTCTCGCTGCCCTCGACGCCCGGCGTGAACTGAAACAGGTGGTGGCCGTGGTCGCTGGCGGCAAAGGTATAGTCGGTAGGCAACGTGGTGTTCGAATCGGTGCTTGCGAACGAGACCGTGCCGGCGTAATTGCGAGCCACGTGATTCGAGGCGTCGAGCGCCACGACTTCCAGAGGCGTCTGACTGCCGACCGTCTCGTTGGGCGGCGCCCACAAGGCGAAATGCGTGGCCGGGCCGGCCGCAGGCAGTAAGAAGCCGCCGCCATCGAGCAACGCTCGCTGCTCCAGGTTTTCCAACCGCAGCCACGTGCGGCCAATCGGCGTTCTGGGTTTGAACGTTCTCGACAAACGACGGCTGGAACGCCCTCGCGATTTACTCCGCAATCGGCGCAACAAAAACGACATGAAACACCTTTCTCAAAACAGCCAGCAAGCTCCTTCTATCGCTTAGGAACGCTCCAGCGACGACGAAGCGCGCGCGACGAGTTTCTTTCTTTCTTTCGCGTCGCTCGCTCTGCTCGAATGGGGGAGAATCTCCCGCGGAAGCACCGCTGCGAAATCTGAAAGCGGCGGCAGGCGGGAGGCCCGCGTCGCAACGCCGGTTTGCGGATCGGCTGAAAGCTTGGGAAACGGTTGCGTCGAGCGGCCCTGGCAAGGATTTGCCGGCCTCCAAGCTTCGCGCCGCAAGCGGTTGCATGCCAATAGCTTGCAACACAGGTCTTCCGCCGCGGGCAGTTGTGAGGTTCGGCAAAAACTGCTACACTTCGGGCTTGTCGCACTTGAGCGATTCGCACTGTCTTATAGAGCCCTACCAGGGACGGTTTCTCGCCATCGGCGGGCTCTAGTTTGCCAACCCAGGAGGCGTGGTCTTGGCCACCGATTCCGACGATCCGAACGACGATTCCCCTGAGGCCAATCCCGAAGCCGGCGAGGCCCTGCCGGTCGGCAAGCTGGTCGATCTGGCGATCGAAGACGAACTGAAAGACAGCTATCTGACCTACGCCATGAGCGTGATCGTCAGCCGCGCGCTGCCCGATGTGCGCGACGGGCTGAAGCCTTCGCAGCGGCGGATTCTGGTCGCGATGAACGATCTGAACCTTACGCCCGGCGCTGGCCGCGTGAAGTGCGCCAAGATCTCCGGCGACACGAGCGGCAACTATCACCCGCACGGCGAAAGCGTGATCTATCCGACGCTGGTGCGCATGGCCCAGGAATGGAACATGCGTCACGTGCTGGTCGACAAGCAGGGCAACTTCGGTTCGATCGCCGGCCTGCCTCCCGCCGCCATGCGATATACCGAAGCCCGCATGTCGGCGATCGCCGCGCTGATGATGGAGGACATCAAGCTCGACACGGTCGATTTCGTGCCGACCTACGACGAACGCCGCACCGAGCCGACGGTGCTGCCGTCGAAGTTTCCGAACTTGCTGGTCAACGGCGCCAACGGCATTGCCGTGGGCATGGCCACTTCGATTCCGCCGCACAACTTGGGCGAAGTCTGCGACGCGACGATCGCCGTCATCGACAACCCGGAGATTTCGATCGACGAATTGATGGAGATCGTGCCTGGGCCCGACTTCCCCACCGGCGGCATCGTCTGCGGCCGCAGCGGCATCCGCAAAGGCTACTACACCGGCCGGGCCAATATCGTGGTTCGCGCCCGCTGTACGATCGAAGAGTTCGGCAAGAACCGCCAGCGGATCGTGGTCAACGAAATCCCCTACCAGCAAGCGCGCGACCGCATCGAAGAGCGGATCGCCGAACTGGTCAACGAGGACAAGATCAAGGGCATCTCGGCGATCCGCAACGAGAGCGACCTGAAAGAGCCGGTGCGCTTGATCTTGGAGATCAAGCGCGACGCCGACGCCGAGATCGTGCTCAATCAGCTTTACCAGTTCTCGCCGCTGCAAGACACCTATTCGCTGATCTTCCTGGCCTTGGTCGACGGCAAGCCGCGGACGCTGTCGATCAAGCAGTTGCTGGAAGAATTCATCCGCCACCGGCTGACGGTCATCCGCCGCCGCACGCAGTTCTTATTGAACCGCGCCCGGCAGCGCAAGCACACGGTCGAAGGCCTGTTGCTGGCGCACGCGAATATCGACGAGGTGATTCGCACGATCCGCACTTCGGCCACGCAGGCCGAGGCCAAGGCCCGCTTGATGGGCATCGAATGTCCGGCGGCCTTGATGCGCCGTGCGTTGGGCGACGTCGGCTTCGCCGATTTCCAGCAGGAGCGCGGCGTCCGCGAAGGCTACACGCTGACGGCCGTGCAGGCCGACGCCATCTTGCGGATGACCCTCGGCCAGTTGGTCAACCTCGAGCAAGAAAAGCTGGGCGGCGAATATCAAGAATTGCTCAACGAGATCGCCGAGTACTTGCGGATTTTGTCCGACGAAAAGAACATCCTGGCGATCATTCGCAACGACCTGGTCGAGGTCAAACGCAAGCACGCCGACAAGCGGCGAACCGAGATCAGCGGCGAAGAGTTGGGTACGATCGACCTGGGCGATTTGATCACCGAAGAGAACATGGTGGTCACGATCAGCCATCAAGGCTACATCAAACGCACCCCGGCCAGCACGTATCGCGCTCAGCGACGCGGCGGCAAGGGGCTCAAGGGCGCCAAGACCGAGGAAGAAGACCCGATCAGCCACCTGTTCGCGGCCAGCACGCACGATTACTTGCTGTTTTTCACCAACCGCGGCAAGGTCTACTGGCAAAAAGTTTACGATCTGCCGCAGCTCAGCCGCGAAAGCCGCGGCCGCGCGATCGTGAACCTGCTCAGTCTGGCCGAAGGCGAAACCATCGCCGACTGCCGGGCCGTGCGCGATTTCTCGCAACCCGACCATTACCTAATGATGGCCACCCGTCGCGGGCTGGTGAAAAAGACGCCCCTGGCCCAATACAGCCGTCCGCAGCGCAACGGCATCATCGCCATCAAGCTCAAGGAAAACGACGAACTGGTCGACGTGGCGATCACGAAGGCCGGCGACGAAGTCGTGCTTTCGACGGCTCGCGGCATGGCGATCCGCTTCCCCGAATCGAACGCCCGGCCGATGGGCCGCAACACCAGCGGCGTGAAAGGCATCAAGCTTTCGGCGGGCGACGCGTTGGTGGGCATGGTCGTGGCCGATCCCGACGCCACGCTGTTGACCGTCTGCCAGAACGGCTACGGCAAGCGAACGTTCTTCGGGCCGAATAGTCCGGAGCTGGCCGGCGGAGAGGTGGCGGAGGCGGAAGAAGAGGAAACCCGCGAGACTGCTACTGAAGAAGCGTTGGCCGAGGAGCCCGAAGGCGAAGAAGAAGGGGGTAGTTCGTCGCAGCGCTACCGCACGCAGGGCCGCGGCGGCAAGGGCGTGCGCGACATCAAGACGACCGAGCGCAACGGACCGGTGGTCAGCATCGCCAGCGTCCGCGACGACGACGAGCTATTGATGATGACGGCCCGCGGCAAGATCCAGCGGATCGTGGCCGGCGAGATCAGCGTCATCGGCCGCAACACGCAAGGCGTCAAGATCATGACGCTCGACGAAGACGACGCGCTCGCCGCCGCCGTCCGCGTGCCGCGCGAAGAGGGGGCAGAAGAAGCGCCGCCCGAGACGCCGTCGACTTAGCCGGCGACGCGGGGAGTGCCGCCAGCCACGGATGAAACACGGATCGAACACGGACGAAAGAATTGCGTTCGAAGGCCACGCATGTCAGCTCATCCGTGTTCGATCCGCGGCTCAAGTCGGGGGCTATTTATTCCTCAGCTCTAAATGACCTCCGATCGCTCACGCTCGACAACTGAAGCCTGACACCCGACTCTCCCATGTCCACCGCTCTGATCACCGGAATCACTGGCCAGGATGGCGCTTACCTGGCCGAATTCCTGCTGACGAAGGGCTACGAAGTGCATGGCATGGTCCGCCGTTCGAGCAGCGAAAACTTCGAGCGGATCGCCCACCTGGCCGATCGCGTCACGCTGCACCAGGCTGATTTGCTCGATCAACTGTCGATCGTCAATCTGCTGCGCGAAGTGCGTCCGCAAGAGGTGTACAACCTGGCCGCGCAAAGCTTCGTACCGACCAGTTGGCTGCAACCGCTGTTGACCGGCGAGTTCACCGCCCTGGGCGTGACGCGCGTGCTGGAGGCGATCCGGCTGGTCGATCCCAAGATTCGCTTCTACCAGGCCAGCTCGAGCGAAATGTTCGGCAAGGTGCAGCAGGAGCCGCAGAACGAGCGCACGCCCTTCTGGCCGCGCAGCCCTTACGGCGTGTCCAAGGTCTACGGGCATTGGATCACGGTCAACTACCGCGAAAGCTACGGGCTGTTCGCTTGCTCGGGCATTTTGTTCAACCACGAATCGCCGCTGCGCGGCAAGGAATTCGTCAGCCGCAAAGTGACCGACGCCGCCGCCCGGATCAAGTTGGGCGTGCGGCAAGAACTGCGGCTGGGCAATCTCGACGCCCTGCGCGATTGGGGCTTTGCCGGCGACTATGTCGAAGCGATGTGGCTGATGCTGCAACAAGACCAGCCCGACGATTATGTCATCGCCACGGGCGTCAAGCATTCGGTGCGCGAACTGGTCGAAATCGCCTTCGCCCGCGTCGGCCTCGATCCCGAGCAGTGCGTCCGCACCGATCCGGCGCTGTTGCGTCCGGCCGAGGTGAATCATCTTTGCGGCGACAGCAGTAAGGCTCGCGAAAAACTTGGCTGGCGGCCGAAGGTGAGTTTCCGCGAGCTGATCGAAATGATGGTCGACGTCGATCTGGCGCGCGTCGAGCGCGAGCTGGCAGCCGAAGAAAGTCGCTTTTCGCTCCGCGAAAAGACGTTCTTTCGCGGAGCGAAAGACGACGAGAAGGGAGAATGACGATGGAGCGTGCGCGGCGCCAGAGTCGCATGAACGGACGTCTCGGCTCGCCTTACGGGTTCCTCTTCTCTGTTCCAACGGCGCTTGCGATTTCCCGCTCGCCGTCAGTTTGCAACTGCGCGCCCGTCTCGGCTCGCACGGTCGAACAGAGAAGAGGAAGCCGTAGCATCCCCCCCGGCACACTGCTCTCGGCTGCACCCCCGCATACCCCTAAAACGCTTTTCCGTCGCGCTCAGACTGCACAGCGTCGCTTCCAACGCTTGCGCCAAAGTAGCAGGCATACTCCGTATGCCGTCGCCAGCCCCAGGATCGGCCTTCAACTCAAGTCCGCGGACGGCACGCGGAGCGTGCCTGCTACTTTGGTTGTGGCCGAAGGCCGCGCTGGGAATCCTGCCGGAGGCTCGGCGCCATGAAGGCCCTGATCACCGGCATCACCGGCTTCGTGGGCGGCTTTTTGGCCGAACATCTGCTCGCAGCCGGCGACGAAGTGCTCGGCTGTTCGACGCGAGGCGCCTGGCCGCGCGAACATCCCGAGCGGCGATCGCCGGCGGCCGGCGTGCGCGAGCGAATTGAAGTCGCGTGTTGGGATCTCGGCGATCGGGCGGGCATCGACCGGCGCACTCGAGATCGGATCGCCGAGTTCGCGCCGACTTGCATCTATCACCTGGCGGCGATCAGCGTGCCGGGCTATTGCGGCGCCGACGCGCCGACGGCCCAAGCTCTCTCGGTCAACCTCGAAGGGACGGGCCGCGTGCTCGAACTGGCGGCATCGCTTTCGCCGTGCCCCCGGGTGCTGTTTACCAGCACGAGCCACGTCTACGCGCCGGCCGGAGCGGGCGCCCAATTGAACGAAGCCGCGCCGCTCGGCCCGCGGCGCGGCTACGGCAAGACGAAGCTGGCCGCGGAAGAACGCATCGCCGCGGCCCGCCGCGACGAGCGGCTCGACTGCGTCGTGGCCCGGGCCTTTCAACACACCGGCCCTCGGCAAGAGCCCGAGATGATGCTGCCCGAGTGGTG
>DATKRK010000263.1:0-9689 GCA_035532215.1 Pirellulales bacterium
CGACTCCATTTCACGTTGTTCTTTGCGCCCCAGCATTCGCAAACCCTTCAGTTTCACGCCACTGACCGCCGAATTGCGAGAGATTTGCCCGCCACGTGTGCTTGCACGTACTGGCTAGCGCAAAGTGCAAGGTGCGCTCCCGCCTATGCCCGCCCGCATTCCGCCTTGACACGCCTTTGGGAGTCTCACTATGATCCCGCCGCTTCGGACGGTCGGGCGCCCGGCCCACGGGAGCCGCCGCCCGAACTGCCGGACAACCCGAAATACCGGACAAATCGTTAAGGTCGAACGCGCGGATCGCCGAAAACGTTGCCACGCGCCGCACGCGGGCGAAGTCAGCCGACAACGGCGTGGCGATCAACGGCGTGGCGATCAACGGCGCGCAGCGACGAACGCCGTCCGCTGCGTGTTCCTGCTCGCTTGCCCTTGCCGGCTTGACGCCGGCCGATGGCGCCGAAACAACGTCCCTTCAGAGCATAAGCCGGGTAGCATCCCTCATTCAGGAGTCGACATCACCTCATGGCAGGCACGGCACTCATCACGGGAATCACCGGTCAAGACGGTTCGTATCTGGCTGAACTGCTGTTGGAAAAGGGCTATCAGGTGCATGGCATGTTTCGGCGTTCGAGCACCGAGACGTTCGAGCGCATCGCGCATCTCGAAGGCCAGGTCGAATTGCACTCGGGCGATCTGCTCGATCAGCAGTCGCTGGTCTCGCTGCTGGAGAAAACGCGGCCCGACGAGGTCTATAATCTGGCCGCTCAAAGCTTCGTGCCGACGAGTTGGCAGCAGCCGCAGTTGACCGGCGAGGTGACAGGCTTGGGCGTCACCCGGATGCTGGACGCCATTCGCACCGTCAACTCGAAGATTCGCTTCTATCAGGCCAGTTCCAGCGAGATGTTCGGCAAGGTTCACGAGACGCCGCAACGCGAGACGACGCCGTTTCATCCGCGCAGCCCGTATGGCGTGGCCAAAGTCTATGGCCACTACATCACGATAAACTATCGCGAGAGCTACGGCATGTTCGCCTGCTCGGGCATCCTGTTCAATCACGAATCGCCGCGCCGCGGGCTGGAATTCGTCACTCGCAAGATCACGCACGCCGTGGCCCGCATCAAGTTGGGGCTGGTCCAAGAGCTGCGGCTGGGCAACTTGCAGGCGAGGCGAGATTGGGGCTTCGCCGGCGATTACGTCCGCGCCATCTGGTCGATGCTCGCCCAGCCGGCGGCCGACGACTACGTGATCGGTACGGGCGAAACCCACAGCGTGGAGGAATTCGTCGACATCGCGTTCTCCCACGTGGGCCTCGACTGGCGCGAATACGTGGTCGTCGATCCCAAGTTCCACCGGCCCGCCGAGGTCGACTTGCTGCTCTCCGATCCGGCCAAGGCGACCGCCGCGCTGGGCTGGAAGCCGTTACTCGGCTTTCGAAAGCTGGTCACGATGATGGTCGACGCCGATCTGACGGCGCTGGTCCGCCAGACCATGCAGCAGGCGCCGAAGCGCGCGGCGGCTTGACCCGGGAGGAGCATGCCTTTCGCCTGCGTCCTTCGGATTCGGCCGCCGGCCGATTGCGAACTTCCTCGGCCTTATGCGGAGCAGATCATGCCGGAACGACAAATTGAGGCGGCGGCCGCGACGGAGCTCGCCGCGTCTCGCCGCGCGCTCGTCGCGACGGCGTCGTTCGCCAATGGCAATATGCCGCAGCACTGCGGCGACGATTCCTATTCGTATTACTTCGTGTACCGCGCGTTCGCCCCTTTGCTCGCGCGCTGGGCAGCGGTCAGCGAGTCGGCGGGCGGAGACTTTGCGCTGGACGACGCCCTGTTTCGGGCTCGCAGCCAGTTCGCCCAGACGGCCCAAATCAGTTTTTTGCCGCCGCACCGCCTGCACATCAGTTCGCTGGCGCCCAACATCGCCTTTCCGTTCTGGGAATTTCCCGACATTCCGCAGGACGAAGTCGACGGCGAGCTGCACGTGAACTGGGTGCGGGTCTGCGAGCGGTTGTCGTTGCTGCTGACGGCCTGCGAGTTCACTCGCGAGTCGTTTCTGCGAGCCGGCGTGCGAACCCCGATTCGCGTCGTCCCGGTGCCCATCCGCGACCAGTATTTCGAGCTTGCCGGCTGGCAGCCCGAGCGGCGCGTGACGCTCGACTGCCCCGTTTACCTGCTTCCGCCGCGTGAGTCGCACGTCATCGAAGCTCCGCCTCGCGGCTTCGGTCAACGAGCCCGCAGCGCGTACCGCAACCGCGTGCGTCCTTATTTGCCTCGCGGCGTCCACCGCTGCCTGGCGGCCGGCCGGCGCGCCGTGATCGGCGTTCAAGAGCCGCCGCCGCCCGCCGATCCGTTTCCCCTGCCTTACCGCCCGCAAGACGGCCTGGAACTGTCGGGCGTGGTCTACACGAGTATCTTCAATCCCTTCGACGAGCGCAAGAATTGGCGAGATCTGCTCGCTGCGTTCTTGCGAGCCTTGGGCGACAAGGAAGACGCCACGCTGGTGCTCAAGCTGGCGGTGAGCAAGCGGACGATGTTGCACGGGTTGCACATCCTGTTCTGCCATTATCAACAACTGCGGATCAAACACCGGGCCAAGGTCGCCCTCGTGGCGACGTATTTGTCGGATGAACAGATGCTAGACCTGGCGCGGGCCAGCGCGTTCTATTCGAACGCGTCCTTTGCCGAAGGGGCTTGCTTGCCGTTGCAGGATTTTCTGGCGGCTGGTCGACCGGCAATCGCCCCGAACCATACCGCGATGGCGGACTATATCGGCGCGGACGCGGCGTTCGTGCCCGACTCGCGCTGCGAGCCGACGCACTGGCCCTGGGACGCCGAGCGCCGTCCGACGACCAGTTGGAACCGCGTCGATCGGCGATCGCTCGAACAGCAATTGAAATCCAGTTACGAGATCGCTCGCGGCGATTCGCGCCGCTATCGGGCCATGGCCCAATGCGGCCGGGAGCGAATGCACGAGTGGGCGAGCGCCGAGCGCGTTTGGCCGCGATTGGCCGAAGCTCTCGAGCTGGTGCAACGAGACTGAAAGCAGGTGAATTCGATGTCGGGTTATCTCGCGTCCATTTGGCAGTGCCGCTATTTCTGGCTGTCGCTGGTCAAGATGGACTTGCGGACGCGCTATCGCCGTTCGATCTTGGGGCTCGGCTGGTCGCTGCTGCACCCGATCGCCATGACGACCGTGCTGTGTACGGTTTTCCACAAGTTGTTCAACATGGACGTGGCGAATTACGGTCCGTTTCTGCTCACGGGCCTGACGCTTTGGAACTTCCTGACGTCGACGGTGACGCAAGGCTGCGACTGCTTTTATGCCGGCGAAAATTACATCCGGCAGCATCCGGCGCCGATCGCCATCTACCCGTTGCGGACGGCCTTGGGCGCGGCGTTTCACTTCGGCGTCGCGCTCGGCGTCGTGCTGCTTTTGACCTGGTCGTTCCGCGGCTTCGCCAACATTCCCGTGCTATTCAGTCTGGCGCCGGCGATCGTGTTGCTGTTGGTGCTGGGCTGGTCGCTGGCCGCGCTGTCGGGCTTCGCCGCCGTCATCTTCCCCGATATGAAACACTTGTTCGAAATCGGCTTGCAGATCGTGTTCTACGCCACGCCGATCCTGTACCCCAGCGACGCCATGCAGGACAAGGGCTTGAGCTGGCTGATGAAGTACAACCCGGTCGTCCCCTGGCTCGACTTGTTCCGCCAGCCGTTGCTCAACGGGGAACTGCCTACGCTCAACAATTATCTGGTTACGATCGGCACGGCTACTCTCTGTGCGGCGATCGCCGGACTCACCTTGATGCGGTTGCAGCGGCGGCTGATCCTTTACCTATAGGCGGCGGGCGCGGCATGCGGATCGGCATCGACATGTTGGGCAATCAGTCCTCGAGCCGTCATCGAGGCATTGGCCGCTATACGCGCCATCTGGTCAGCCAATTGCTCGCTCGCCACGCGCAGCACGAGTATTTCCTCTATTCCTACGCGGGGCTGACTGGCGTCGACGATCCCTGGCCTGGCGATCCTCATTTGCGACTGGTCGCCTGCGACTCCGCCGCCGGCGATTTGCAAGACGGCGCCGAGCGAATCGCCGCGGAAAATGACGATCGGCTCGACGTGCTGCTGCAAACCACGCCGCTGGAAGGCTACGGGGGACACGTTCCGCCGGCCAGAAGCCCAGGCGGTCCGAAACTGGCTGCGATTCTTTACGACCTGATTCCGCTCCTGTTCCAGGATCTGTATTTGACCGATCCGCAACACGCTCGGCGGTATTTTCAGGCCGTTCGGCGGCTGCGGAACTACGATCTGCTGCTGGCGATCTCCGAAGCCAGTCGCCTCGACGCTCGACGCGTGTTGCAACTCTCCAACGATCAAATCGTCACGGTCGGCTCGGCGAGCGCCAGCGATTTCCTCTTTCCCGATCGTACCGAACCCATGCCCGTGGCGACGCGGGCCGCGCTCGGCGGATTAGGCGTCGGGAATTCGTTCGTCTTTTGCTTGAGCGGTCTGGACGGGCGGAAGAACATCCGGGGCCTGATGCAAGCCTTCGCCTTGCTGCCGGAGCCGATCCGGCGGCGAAACCAGTTGGTCGTTACGTGCCAGATGACCGACGAGGAAGGCGCTTACTGGCGAGACGAGGCCCGCCGGCTGAACGTTGGCGAGCATTTGGCGCTGACCGGTTTTCTGCCGGATGAAACGATCCGGGTTCTCTATCAGCGCTGCGCGGCATTCGTGTTTCCTTCGTTTTACGAAGGCTTCGGCCTGCCGCTGCTCGAGGCGATGCAGTGCGGGGCGCCGGTGCTGGCCGGCCGCAACTCGTCTCAACTGGAAGTGGTCGGCGAGGCAGGGCTGTTCGCCGACGCGGACTCGCCCGCCGAGATTGCCGCGCAACTCGCACGCCTGCTGGACGACGCAGAACTGGTCGATGCGTTGCGGCGACGCGGTCCCGAACAAGCTCGCAGATTCTGCTGGCAGGCGACGGCAGACCGGGTGGTTGCCGCGCTCGAGCGAGTCGCTCGCGGCCCGGCGCCTGGCCCGCGGCGAGCGCTGCGGAGGTCGGCGCCCCAGGGCCGCATCGCGTTCTTCTCGCCGCTGCCGCCCATGCGATCGGGAATCGCCGACTACTCGCAAAGTCTGCTCGAGCACTTGCGCGAGCATTACATCATCGACCTGTATCACGCGCCGGAGTACGTTCCGCACCTGAGTTTATCTTCGTCGGATTTCGCTTGTCACGACTTTCGCCTGTTTCCGCGATACTGTCGGGCGCTCGACTATCGCGGCGTGGCGTACCAGATGGGCAATTCCAAGTACCACGGCTACATTTATCAGACCCTGCTGAAATATCCCGGCGTGGTGGCGGTGCACGATTTCAACCTCGCCGGCTTTCATTATTGGTTCGCCTTCCAGCCCGATGCCGCCCCGGACCATTTCGCCCAACAGCTTGCCCGCGAAAACCCGGCCCTGGCAGCCGAATTTCTCGCCGAGGGCGACCGTTGGACGGCGGAACCGGGCGGAATTGCGGCGGCCTGCAACCGCCGCGGGGCGTGGCTCAACCAGGAAGTTTTGCAAAGCGCGGCAAGCATCATCGTTCACGACCCTTGGGTAACGCAGCAAATCCGTTTGCGACACCCGGAATTGGCGGATCGAGTGAGGGTGGCTCCCCACGGCTCCGACCTCGAGCCGTATTCCGCCGAACGCAGGCGGCAAATTCGGCGTTGCTTCGGCATTCCGCACGACGCCTTGCTGTTCGGCTGCTTCGGCATCTTGCACTCGACCAAGTGCAACGTCGAAGCGATCGAGGCGTTCGGCGCCATCGCCGGACGCCATCCGGCGGCGCAGTTGATGTTCGTCGGCCGCGACCGGGGCGGCGGCGAAGCGCAGGCCAAGGCCGCTGCGCTGGGCCTCAGCGAACGAGTGCGGTTCCTGGGCTATACGCCGATCGAGGCGTTTCGCGAGTTGGCGGCCGTAACCGACGTTGGGGTGAATCTCCGCCGTCCCCCCACCAACGGCGAAACCTCAGGCGCCCTCATCACGCTGCTCGGCTTGGGCGTGGCGAGCGTCGTGATTGATGTTGATACTTTTTCGACTTATCCGGATGATGTCGTCCGCAAAGTGCGCTGGAGTTCGGAACCCGTGCCTGCACTGGCTGAAGCGTTCGGCGAATTGGCCGACGGCCGAGAGGAGCGGGCTCGCTTCGGACGCGCGGCGCTGGAGCATATTCGCCGTCATCACAGTTGGGCCCGTTCGGCCGAGTCGTATGTCGAGGCGATCGAAAACGCCTACGAGCGCCGGCAATCGCGCCCCGTCGCGGCAGGCGAGACCGTCCCTGCCGTTTCCCAAGTCAAAGCGGCGTAACTTAAAAACGAGTCGACGCGGATGGCGAGACGGGCGGCCTCGCGTCCGTCGCACCAGGAATCAAGCCATGAGCATCGTCATTGATCGGAACCTCGCTCGCCGCAGCCCCGAGCCGGCGCCAAGCGAGCAGCGCCCGCCGGGGGCCTGCGAAGCGACGCAGCCGGCGCCGCGGCGGAGCTTCCGGTCGCTCTCGCTCTCGCCGCTGAAAGCGGCTTGGCGGCTGTTCAAGCCGATCCGAGAACCCCTCGTCGTGCGATTCGACCGGCACGTTGCGGGAGTGTTGCACGCGGATCTGAGCGTGCTCTCCGCCCAGTTCGCTCAGTTCGCGGCTCAAACGGCGGAGGCTCAGCAGCAGTCGTTGGCGGCGATGCGAGAAACGAACATTTTCGTCGACGGACTGGTGCGCGAAATCGCCCAATTGCAGGAGCAGGTGCAAACCTTGTCGCAAACCTGCGCTCAACTCTCGCCCGCGGCAGGCCGCTTCGCGGCGCGGGCGGATGGCGAGGGCGAAACGCCCGCCGTTTCCGCCGCCGGGCCGAACCGCCTCGATCGCCAGAGAACCCAAACCTAGACTACGCCGCGCGGCAAGGGAAACACGCTCATCATGGCCAAAATCGAATTGGACCAGGTCGATTTGACCTTCAAGATCCGCCAAAGTTCGAAAGTCACGTTCAAAGAGTTCATCGTCGGGCGGCTCTGGCGCGGCGCCGCGCAACAGCGGATGCAGGTCAATGCCCTGAGAAGCGTCAGCTTTTCCATCGCGGACGGCCAGCGCGTCGGCATCATCGGGCACAACGGCGCGGGCAAGAGTACGCTGTTGCGTTTGTTGGCCGGCATTTACCCTCCGAGCGGCGGCCATCGCTGCGTCGAAGGCCGAATCAGCTCGCTGTTCGAGATTTCGCTGGGCTTCGAGCCCGAGGCCAGCGGCTGGGAGAACATCGGCTACCGCAGTTACCTGCAAGGCGAGACGCCGCGGACCATCAAAGACAAAATGCAGCCGATCGCCGATTTCAGCGAACTGGGCGATTTTCTGAAGCTGCCGGTGCGCTACTATTCGGCGGGCATGTCGGTGCGGCTGGCGTTTTCGATCGCCACGGCCATCGAACCGGAAATCCTGCTCGTCGACGAGGTGCTCTCCGTCGGCGACCTGGCGTTCCAGGAAAAAGCCCGCCGGCGGATGCGCGAAATGATGGCCAAGGCCAAGATCATCGTGATGGTCAGCCACGACCTGAGCTCGATCCGGAAACTTTGCAACCGCGTCATCTGGATGGAGCACGGCGCGGTGCGCCAAATCGGACCCGCCGGCGCCGTGATCGATGCGTATTCCGATCACGTGCAAGGCGCCGGGCAGCGCGCCGCGTAGCCGGCGCCTCTCTTCAATCGCTCGGAACAGCCATGCGAATCGGCATCGAAATGTTGGGCGTACAATCGGCCGGCAGAACGCGCGGCGTGGGCCGTTATACCCGCCAGTTGGTTTCGCACTTGCTCACCCGCGGCTCGCCTCGTGAAATCGTGTTGTACTTCCATGCCGGGCTGCCTGGCGGCGAAGACGCCTGGCCGGGGCGGCCTGCGGTTCGGGACTTGGCGCCGGCCGGCGACGGCGGTTTGGCGAGCGCCGTGGCGCGACTGGCGGCCGAGAATCCCGATCGACTCGACGCGCTATTGTTGACTTGCCCGCTGGAACACTTCCGCGGCTATCTTCCGCCCGCGCCTCGCGGGGGTCGCCTGCGCCTGGCGGCCATCGTCTACGACCTGATCCCCGCGTTGTTTCCCGAGCAGTATTTGGCGCATCCGGTGATCGCCGAAGCGTATCGCCGCGCGCTGGCTGCGATCGAGCAATACGACCTGCTGCTGCCCATCTCGGCGGCGGCCCGCGACGATTGCCTGCGGCGGCTGCGGACGCCCGCCGATCGGATCGTCAATATCAGCGCCGGCGGCGACTTCGAGCGGTTCTTCCCGCGCGGCCCCGCGGCGCCGTCGCCCGCGGCCGCCGAAGTGTTGCGCAAGCACGGGCTGACCGAACCGTTCGTCTACTGCATGACTGCGCTCGACCACCGCAAGAATCTGGATGGCGCGCTGGCCGCCTTCGCCCTGCTGCCAGAGAGCCTGCGCCAAACGCATCGCTTGGCGCTCACCTGCGCCATGAGTTCGGACGACGACTACGCACGGCTGCAACAGATCGTCGCTGAGTCGCCGGCGGCCGAACGGATCGCATTGACCGGCGCGCTCGACGACGCAGCATTGCGCGTGATGTACCAGCATTGTGCGGCCTTCTTGTTTCCCTCGCGCTGCGAGGGTTTTGGCCTGCCGATCTTGGAGGCCTTGCAGTGCGGCGCGCCGGTAGTGGCGGGGAATAATTCCTCGCAGATCGAAGTGGTGGGAGAGGCCGGGCTGTTGGCCGACGCCGAATCGCCGGCCGAAATCGCCCGCCAATTGCGCCGCCTGCTGGAAGACGCCGAGTTGTCGCGAAGGCTGCGCGAAGCGGCCCCGGCTCAGGCTCGCCGCTTTCGCTGGGAACAATCGGCCGAGCGATGTCGCGCCGCCCTGGAGCAAGTCGTCGCTCGCCCGGCGGCGGCCGGTCCCTTGCGCCGCTGGCTGGCCCGCGGCCGGCAGGCGGCGTCCGAGCGCCTGCGGCGTTATGCCGTCAAGCCGCCAGTTCGGCGTTCAGCCTAAACGGCGGCCTCCGCCAGCGGCACGACTTCAAGCCCGTCGTGAATGCAGACCTGGTTTCTGCCCGACTCCTTCGCCGCGTAGAGCGCTTCATCCGCGCGCATCAACAGCGAAGCAAAGGCTTCGCCGGGTTGAATCACCGCAATGCCGAAGCTGGCGGCGACGTTCAATTGCCGGTCATCCATCCACAGTTTCGTCGTATTGATCGCCTGGCGATATCGCTCGGCCGCATAGCGGCACTGATTCAGACTCATGTGCGGAAAGAGCAAGCCGAATTCTTCGCCGCCAATTCGAGCCAAGTAGTCGGCCGAGCGCCGGATGCCCAAGGCGGCCTGCGCCACCGTGCGCAACATGGCGTCGCCCGCCGCGTGCCCGTGCGTATCGTTAAACGCCTTGAAGTGATCGATGTCGAATATGGCCAAGGCGTACTCGACCTGATGGCGTTCGAAGCCGGCGTGCAGCTCGACGGATTTTTCTTCGAAGCCGCGGCGATTGGGCAATTGCGTCAAATAGTCGATGCGCGACTCGGCTCGGGCGCGGTCGAGTTCGGCATGCTGGGCGGAAAGCCGCTGTTGCGCCTCATACAGATCGTGCCGCAATTGGTTGTTCTTGGCGATGATCTCGGACAGCCGCTCGTTGAGTTCGGCTTTCAGTTCGGCCGACATGCCG
>DATKRK010000264.1:0-11899 GCA_035532215.1 Pirellulales bacterium
TCGCGAGAGCGACTACTCCAACCGTCGCCGCGTCCGAGCGGCGAACCCAGATAAACCGATCGTCCAGCGGTCGAGATCGCGCTGAGCAAAACCGCGCGACTCGGCGCCACCCGAACGCAAGCCCGCCGCACCGGCGGCGCAGTTGGCAAAACCGGCAGCGAGCAGGGAAGAGTACGGAGACCGGCCCTAGCCCGGATTATTCACCGGCCTACACCAACCCGAAGCGCGAGCGAGGAATAGGAACGCTTTTACCTCGCTTGCGCTTCGGGTTAGTGTGAACGCGCTGTGTCAACTCATAGCGTGGGCCGGTGAATAATCCGGTCTAGAGCCAGCGCGTTTGCCGGCCGAAGAGCCGCGGCTGGAAAGCGAAAGATCATGATTTATACGCCTCACGAATTGATAAGCCGCCGCGAGGCGAGAAAACGGCCAAATCCTCGGCCCGCAGGCGAAAACGCCGATCGCGGTGATTTATGGATATGCGTCGAAACGGCCGCCCAATGGGCCGCGATCAGGCATGAAACGGCCGGTTTGGCGCCGCCGCTGGGCGGCCCCGCGCGGCGCGAAACGCTTGTTTTCTCGGAGAATCTCGCCCCGCGACGCGAATCGAACGCGCGCCGCGCGCGGCGATATAAATGAATCGGCCGAAATATAAATGACTGCCGCACGACGGCGACCACCAGCTAAAGCTGGCGGCAAATCATTGCCTCCGGCCTCGCGACGATGCGTTCCCGATCGCACTGATTTTTTCTTGACCGAGCATCAGATGGCATCGCCACCTGGTCTTGCAGATCTCACGCGGAGACGCGGAGCAGAGACCTAAAGAAGTTTCTCTCCGCGGCTCCGCGCCTCTGCGTGAGCTTTGCGTCGCTGTTATCGCTGGCGCCGCTCACGGCCGGAAGCCTTACAAGGCGCCCAGCACGCTGCCGTCGGCGATGTTGCAGATGCGAGCCAAGGTGATCAAATCGGTCGACTCGTTGATGAAGTGCACCGACCCATCGGCGAACGTCACGTTGCAGCCGGCCGGGTGCAGACTTCCCGCCATGCCCCACGAGGCGATTCGTCCGGGCTGATACGAGGCGACGTAAGTGTAATAGGTCCAGCAATTGATCGCTCCGCCCGTGCACAAAGGCGTGGTGGATACGGGGTAATTGCTCAGGTTGTCGTACAGCGATACGCCGTACATCACCCAGGCCCGATAACCCCAGGCGTTGCCGTTGCCGTTGTAGACCATCAGCGGGCTCTCGATGAACGCCGCGGTGTTGCTGGACCCGTCCTGGATGCTGGCCAGACTGCTATTGCTGTTCTGGCCGAACAAGGCGCGATACTTCGAATAGCCGTTGTTGGCGTACCAGGTCTGCCAGAGGTACGCCGAAATCTCGTAAGCCGGCTTGGTGCTGAATTCGTAGGACGTCTTGGCGCCCAGCAGCGTGTCGGTCGCGGTAATGCCGTAGGCCGCGCCGGTCGCCATGGTTTTGACGCCATCATCGCTGGGGCAAAAGAATCCCTGCAACTGAGTCGAGACGACGACGTCGTTGCCCGCGGCCATCGGGTTGCCGGCAGTCGGCGCCGAGATGGCGCCGTAATAGTGCGAGTCGCAAGCCGCGACGTTCTGGTTGAAACGCGTATAAAGCGCTTGCTGTTCCAAAAACGGCAGCATCAGTACGTAACCGCTGGTGTTCATCACGTTGTTGTTCGGCGGGGAAGGCGCCGCTTCGACCGCCCCGTAGTTCAACCCGGCGGGCGGAAACACCCGGTGCGTATCGTGATAGTTTTGCGCCGCCAGGCCGATCTGCTTGAGATGATTCGTGCATTGCGAGCGGCGCGCCGCTTCGCGTGCGGCCTGCACGGCGGGCAAGAGCAGCGCGATCAAAATGCCGATGATGGCCACCACCACCAACAGCTCCACCAACGTAAACGCGCGCGAGGCGCGCAATCGAACTACAGACGCCATGCGGAAAGCCTCCTTGAGGTAAATGCGGCGATTGCGGTCGAACGAAGCGCCGACCAGGCGCCGTAAAGCGAAATATCGCGGAATGTCTGGCAGAACGCCGGCAACAAAGCCCTGTGCCGCAAGCGTCTGTTCCACTTTGTACGCCGGCTCGAATGCACGACTCGTGCCACGCGGCAGCCAGCGAGAACCGCGGGACGTGCGCGGCCGATTTTATGTCTTTAAGAGCTATAGGGTTCCTGTATTTTTATTGGCCGCCATATTTCGACGAGTCGAGAGCCGCATCGCCGCCCGGCAAACTGCTGGCGCCTAAGTTGCGCGCAGGCCGATCCTATCTCGTTGGCGAAGCTGCGCGGTATCGACGGACCTCGCGCCTTGACTCCGGTATCCAGTTCAGCATGATGGTCTGGGTTGGGCTGGCAGGTGGAAGTCGCCCCCGGCAGCACCATCTATTTGCCGGTCTCGGTTCCCGGCGGCTATCTCTATTTGGGCGACGCACACGCCGCAATGGGCCACGGCGAACTGTCGGCCACCGGGTTGGAGATGGCGGCCCTGACCGTCGTCACCGTTGACGTTGTCCGGCAATCGCCGCTGAGCGGCCTGCGGATCGAGTCGCCCGAGTTTCTCATGGCCGTGGCCACGCACGGCTCGCTGGAACGGGCCATCGCCGAAGCGTATGCTCGATTGATTCTGTGGATGGAAGCCGACTACGGCTGGAACCGCTGGCGGGCTTACGATCTGTTGACTCACGTGGGACGGCTTTCCGTCGGCTATTACGGCAGCGGCACGGTCGGCGCGAAGGTGGAAAAACGTTATTTGAAGAACTAGCCTGTTTGGTACCACGGCCGAGCATCATGGAGGGACGGGCGCCCTCGCCCGTTTTCGCGCTATTTCGCAAGACTATGGAGGAACGGGCGCCCTCGCCCGTCTGTCATGTGGCAACCGCATCATGGAGGGACGGGCGCCCTCGCCCGTCTGTCATGTGGCAACGGGCGCCCTCGCCCGTCCTGAGCTGCCCTCCATAACACGCAAGCCGGGCGAGGGCGCCCGGCCCTCCAGGCTGAAGCTTGAAATCCAAGAGGCCCGCGATGTTATTCGATACGCACACCAACTTGATGTGGCGCCCCGACCACCTCTCCGACGAGTTCGTGGAAACGGCCTGGGAGGCGGCAGCGGAAGCCGTATCGATACTTTCATGGCGGCCTCCCCGGTTACATGCTGCAACCGCCGCTGGCGCAGCTTGGGCAACTCCCCGCACGCGGAGCCGCGGACGCGCGGGACGCCCCGCTGGCGTCGCTCGCGGACGGGCGATAACCCGCCGGCTCGGCAACGGCGCCGTAGGCGCCGGCTGTCGAGGACGGGGCATACGCCGCAGGCGGGGCCGCTGGACCGTTGAGGGCGGGCGGAGCATATGCCGATGGCGGATTTGGATCGCTCGCCGCGCGGCTGCCGGCCGATTTGCAACCGGTCAGGCCGCACGCGAAAACCACGCCCACAGCGGCCGTCAACATGCGGAATCGATACGTCATCGCTTTGCCTCCTTGCAAGAAGTGAGTTACAGTCAAAAGCCGCCTGCGCCCCGGCATCGCCCCATCGGCCGCTCGCCTTCTGACGAACGGGCCGTCTTGTCGTCTACGATCCTTATCGACCTGAGCGCTCTCGCTACTCCTTGCTTACAGGGGAAAACAATCCGCCGACGACATCGCCGCCTGTTGGTCGCCCGTTGCCTTGGTGCGACCGTCGGTCGCGCCGCGGCGGGAACAGCGACTCGGCCATTCGTTCGACATCCGCATGGTCGTTGGCGCCGCTTGCTTCCTGGTCGTAAACCTTGCTCCCGAACAGAAAGAAAACCGCGGGCGTCACGATCTGGTCCATCAGCGTCGAGTCCAGCAGGCCGCCAATGACGACGATGGCCAGCGGATGCAGGATTTCTTTGCCGGTTTGGCCGGCTCCCAAGGCCAGGGGCACCAGCCCGATCATGGCCACGAAGGCGGTCATCAGCACGGGAGCCAATCGCTCCAAGCTCCCTCGAATGATCATTTGTTCGCTGAAAGCTTCGCCTTCGTACTTCATGAGATGCACGTAATGCGAGATCATCATGATGCCGTTGCGCGAAACGATGCCGATCAGCGTAATGAAACCGACCCAGTGCGCGACAGAGAGCGTCGTGGCTTGCGCCCAAACCTTCGGCCACTCCCAGATCGGCGCGGCGTGCAGCGACTCGGCGCCGGGCCGATTGATGGCCAAGAGCATCGCGACCGACCCCAGCGCCGCTAACGGAATGTTGACCAGCAAAACTTGCAGGGCGGCCTGCCAAGATTCCAGCCCTTTCCAGAGGAGCAAGAAGACCCCGACGATCGACAGCAAGCCGAGCAGCAACAGGCGGGAATTGGCCTGCCGCTGGGCCTCGAATTGGCCGCCGTATTCAATGCGGTAGTCGCCCGGCAGCTTCCGAAGCTGCTCCTCGACGGGCAAAAGCGCCTGTCGGATGTCGTTGACCACGCCCGCCAGATCGCGTCCCTGGACGTTGCAGGCCACGACGATCCGCCGCTGAACGTCCTCGCGATTGAGCGTGTTGGGGCCGGATGTATCGAGGACTTCCGCGACCTGGCCGAGCGCCACTTTGCGGCCGGAGGGCGTGTCGAGAATCGTCTTGTTGATCTCGCCTGGATCGTCGCGGGCATTTTTTTCGTACCAGACGACGATGGGATACCGGCGGTCCTCATCGAGCACTTCGGACACGATGCGCCCCTTGTAGGCCGTCTCCAAGAGCGTCGCCACATCCCCCGGCGCCAAGCCATAGCGAGCCGCTTCCCGCCGCTTCACTTTCAGGCGAAGCTCCGAGATCTCGACTTGCGGTTCGATCTGCAAATCAGCCGTTCCCTGGACGGCGCTCATGCGCGCGTGCGCATCGTGGGCCGCCGTTCGCAACTCGCGCAGATCGGGTCCGAAGATCTTGACGGCGATCTGGGCCCGGACGCCCGACATGATGTGATCGAGCCGGTGCGAAATCGGCTGGCCGATGTTGACTTTGACGTTGGGAATGCTGGTAATCCGATCGCGGATGTCGGCGACGACCTCATCGCGAGGCCGCCCCTGGGCTTCGACGCCCCAGCGGTGCAGGCCTGGAATGGCGCGCACCGCGGCGTAAAGCCAACCGGGTTTGGGCCGTTCATGCTCCAGTACGCGAACGTCGATCTCCGACGAGTTGACGCCCTCGGCGTGTTCGTCCATTTCGGCCCGTCCCGTGCGTCGCGACACCGAGAGCACTTCCGGCACGGAGAGCAGCAGTTTCTCGGTTCGCTCGGCCACGCGCTGGCTTTCCACAAGGCTCGTGCCTGGCTCGGTCAGCAGATTGATCGTCAGCGTGCCTTCGTTGAACGGCGGCAAGAACTCCGACCCCATCCACATCACGACGAGCTTGGATAAGACGGCCAGCGCGAGCGTCGTGACGAGAATCGGCCACGGATGCCGCAACGTAACGCGCAGCACTCTCGCGTCGAGTTTCTTCAACCAGCGCAGCAACAGCGGGTCTTCGCGATGTTCCATGAACCGTGCGCGAGGCAGCAAAATGGACGCAAGTACCGGCGTGACGGTGAGCGACACCAGCAGCGAGGCCATCAAGGAAACGATGTACGCCAGACCCAGCGGCGCGAACATTCGACCCTCGAGGCCGCTCATGGCGAACAGCGGCAGGACGACGAGGCACACGATGAGCGTGGCATACACGATCGAACCGCGGACCTCGCTCGACGCCAGGAAAACGACTTTTAACGAATTGTCAGGGCTGGCCTTGCGCCGATTGTCCTTCAATCGCCGAAAAATATTCTCGACGTCGACGATGGCGTCGTCGGTCAACTCGCCGATCGCGACGGCGATGCCTCCCAAGGTCATCGTATTGATCGTCACGCCAAAAAAGGAAAACACCAGCACGGTGACCAACAGAGAAAGCGGAATCGCGGTGAGCGTAATAGCGCTCGTCCGCAGGTTCCACAGGAACAGGAACAAGATCACGAACACCCAAATGACGCCGTCGCGAATCGCCTCGACGACGTTGTCGATGGCGGCCCGGATGAAATCGGCCTGTTGGAAGATTCGCCGTTCCAGCCGGGCATCGGGCGGCAGCTCCCGCTGCAACTCGTCTAGGACCCGGTCCATCTCGCGATCGAGGACCAAGGTGTTGGCATTCGGCTGCTTCTGAATGCTGAGCATGATGGAAGGGCCGCCTTCCAGCGCGCCTGAATCTTTGACCCAGACGCCGCCCTCGCCGCGCTTGACCGGGCCGCCAAAGCGAACGTCGGCCACGTCTCGAATCAAGACCGGACGCGGGTCCCGCCACAGCACCGGGGTGTCGGCCAATTCTTTCGAAGTCAGACTTTGTCCGCTGATGCGGATCAACGTTTCCTCGACCCCGCGTTCCATAATGCCGCCCCCGGCAATCACGTTGGCTTTCCCGGCGGCGTCGACAAGTTGTTGGAGCGAGACATTCTGCGCGGCGAGCCGGCCGGGCGAGGTGACGACCTGGTACTGCTTGAGAACGCCGCCCATCACGGTCACCTGCGATACGCCTTCGACGGCCAGCAGCCGGTTGCGGATCGTGAACTCGGCGAGCGTGCGTAATTCTTGCCACTTTTGCTCTTGCTCCTCAGGGGCGGCGAACGAGGCGGTCGAGTGCAGACCGACGAGCATGATCTCGCCCATGATGGACGAGATGGGGGCCATGACGGGATTCGCCTCTTGCGGGAGCCGTTCGCGCGCAAGCTGCAGTTTTTCCGCCACCACTTGCCGGTCGCGGTAAATGTCCGTGCCCCACTCGAACTCGACCCAGACGATCGACAGGCCGATCCCCGACGCGGAGCGGACCCGTTGGACTCCAGTGGCTCCATTCAGCAAGTACTCGATCGGCCGGCTCACGAGCAACTCGACTTCCTCCGGCGCCAGGCCCGCAGCCTCGGTCATGATCGCCACCGTCGGCCGGTTCAGGTCGGGAAAGACGTCGACCGGCATTTGCCGGAGCTGGTACGAGCCGAGCACGATCAGCGCCAGCGCCGCCATGAGCACGATGGCCCGGTTGCGCAACGAAAAGGCGATGACCTGGTTGAGCACGTCAAGGACCCTCTACCTCACCGAGGCGTAAGCGGTTTGTAAATCGGCCGCCCCGCGGACGGCGATCATTTCCCCCGGCTTGAGCCCGCTTACGACCTGTACGAAGCGGTCGTCGGCGAGCCCGGTGCGCACCAAGCGGCGCTCGAAACGCCCGTCTTCATGTTGCACGAAGACGTAACTGCGGATGCTTTCGCGCACCACCGCGCCCAAAGGAACGGCCAGCGAAGGCGCTGTCCGCCGGATCGGCAAAGCGACGTTCGCCAGCATATTTCGCTGGATTCGTCCGCCGCCGCCGCCCTTGATTTCGATCCAGGCCGAGAGCGTGCGATTTTCGGCGCCGAGCGTCCGCGAGCTTCGCACCACGACGCCCTCGAAGACGGCGTCGGGCTGCGCCACAAGGCGGACTCGGGCTCGCTGGCCGAGGCGCACGTGCGGCGCAGCCCGCTCCGCTACATAAGCTTCCACCCAGACCGTGGACAAGTCGTTGATTTCGAACAACGGCTCCTGCGCCGCAAGCGACTGGCCCAGGGTCTTGTCGAACCGCACCACCGCCCCGCTGATCGGCGCTCGGATCGGGACCGAATCCAACACGCGTTGCTCCGAGAGAATAGTCCGTATGTCTGCCTCGGAAAGGCCGATCGCCTGCAGTTTGCGACGCGCGGTCTCGCGGTCGTTGACGGCTGCACGGTATTGACTCTCGGTCTCCCAAAGCTGCCGCGCCGCGAGGTTTTGCTCGGCGCTCAGTTCGCGTCGGCTCTTAAGCAGCGCCAGCAGCAGTTCGCTGCGCAATTGCGCCTTGAGAAGCTGCAATTGCAGGTCTTGAATTTCCAGCCCCGTAATCTCGGCCAGCACGTCGCCGGCTTGCACGGCCTGTCCGCGCCGGGCGACGATCTTGCGCAGCACGCCGGGAAGCTGCGTTGAAACCGTGGCCCGGCCCTCGGGCGGCAGATCGACGTTTCCGTCCAGTTCGATAATCTTTTCCGCCGCTCGCGGCTTCGCCGCCTCCACGCGGAGATCGATGTTTTTGGCGCCTGCGGAGCTAAGTCGCAAGACGCCGGGAAAAAAGTAGGCGGCTAGCTCATGTCCGCCCGTGGTCGCCACGCGATCGCCGGCGAAGACGTCTCCTGGCAGCAGGTATGCGAACTCCGGCGTCAAGAGAGACACGGCGACATCTCGCTTTCGGTACTCGAAGGCTCGCGAGTTGGCCGCCTCTTCGACGAGCACGTATCGTCCGGCCTGGTCTCCGAACAGCGCCGTCGCCGGCACGGCGAGCATTTTCTTCGGAGCTGAAATGACGATTTCGGCTTGGCCGTACAGCCCCGGCAAGAAGATGGGTTCTTGACCCGCCGGGTTCTCAAGATCGGCCCACACGACGCCGAGGTGCGTTTCAGGATCGATATAGGGCGTCTTGACCTTCACCGTGCTTTCGAACGCCTTGTCGGGGTACGCGGTCAGCTTCAATCGCACTTTCTGGCCAACCTCGATGCGATGGATATCGCGTTCCAGGACGCCGATTCTGACCCACATCTTCGAGAGATCGACGATTTCGAACAGGTGCTCGCTGGATTCGACTACCTTGCCCACGGCCAGATCCGCATGAATCACGGCGCCGGCAATCGGACTGCGGACCGGGAGCGACATGAGCTTGCGCGGCGAGTCCGCGGCGAGCGAATCGACGTCGTCGTCGCTCAGGCCCGCCGTCAACAACTTGTTGCGCGTGATTGTTTCGGCGTCGGCGTTCTCGTGATGCTTCGTGCGAGACTCGTACAAATCGCGGCGGGCGATCACTTGTTCGGCATCCAACGTTTCGGCCTGCTCGAGCACCTTCGTCGACAGCCGGGCATCGTTATGGGCATTGACGAACTCCGACTGCAGGCTTTCCAACTCCAGGCTTTCGATCTCCGCCAGAACCTGGCCCGCCTTCACTTCCTGCCCCGGTTTGACGTTCAGCGCGGCGATCCGGCCGCCCAGACGCGAGGAGGCCATGGCATGTTGCGTCCAAGGCACGACCAGCGACGCATAGGCGAGCACTTTTTCCACCGGCTCCCGTAGCGTCGCTTCCGCGGTTGCGACGCCCAAGTTCCCGTGAGCCTCCGGGCTGAGAACGATCGTGCCTTTGGCCCGGTCAACCTGGCTGCCCTTCGCGGGCAGCGCCGCATGCCCTTCGTGCGCTGACGCGCGACTTGTAGCCGACGCGGCGACGAACATCACCGCGACGATCAGCGCGTGCGACCTCGGATAACCACGCCGTATTGCAGGATGCGTCATAAAGACCTCGATTGCCCGCGGCGCGGGCGTTTGAATCTCGCTGAACTCAATCAACGGTCGCCACGAAAGGCATCGTGGAGACCTGACTTTCTTGCTCGCGGTGACGAGCGGTTTTAATTTGCAGAACGCACGCATCGAGCCCGTCGCCGACGGCCTGCCGGCCCAAGGGGCCGCCTGCCCGAGACGAATCTCGGGCAGACGACCGACCAGGCGGCCAACGACGGCAGGGCCATCTCTTGGCAGGCGTTACGACTTCGGCTTCTTCGTGTAGACGCCGCTCGGGCCCTCCAACTTGACGGCGGTGTAACCCGCTTTCTCCACCGCCTCCCACAATGCCTTGGGCGAGGGGGCTTGACGTTCCGCCGGCGTGACCACGAAGAACGACTTCGGCACGTTGGCTTCCACCTGCGCCACGCCCGATACTGCCGTCAGCTTGCCGGCGATTTTCTTGGCGCAGCCGGCGCAGTGCATCCCTTCGACGGTCAACACCGTTGGTCGCACTTCGGCGGCCCGCAGCAACGGACCGCTTGCCAATACGATCGCCAACGCGGCCCCTAACAGTCCGGCAACTCGATTTCGCATGACACAACTCCTTTCAACGTAAAACAGAACAAACAGCCAGCGACGCCTTCCTTAGCGGCGCTTTGTCTCATCGGCATCGACGCGTTTCACGTACTTTTCAGGATCCTGCAACTTCTCGGGATCATTTTTCGCCAGTTTTACGAATTCCTCCACGCAAGGCGGGCAGCAGAACTCATAGGTCTTGCCGCCCACGACCCAGGTACACTTCGCGTTGGCTTTGGTCAACGTAATTGGGCAAAGCTTATCGCCCGGCTTGGGAAATAAGTCGTGCGCAGGAGTGAACGCCCGAAACTTCTGCGCCGCGGTCTGCCGCCTATTCGCCGCGATGTCGGATTCCGTATAGGCGCCGCCCGGCGTCAGGAACAGCTTGCGGGCCTCTTCGTCGGCCAGAGCATCAGGCATCTCTTCCGCATGGGCGGGGCCGTCCGATGACTTGAAGCCAAGGCGGAACCGATCCTTGGCGATGCGGATACTGGGAATCGTCACCTCAACGGGCTGGCCTTCGAACTGCGGCGGCAATTGTGCGATGAAGACCGATGTCATCTCCCGCGCATCGTCGGCTTGAGGCTTGGGTTCGAACTTGATGGCGGTCGATTCCGTCTCTCCCGCCGACTTCACATAGGCGGTCAGCGTCTGCCAGGCGACTTCCTCAACCTTCGCCTCGTCCCGCCCGAGCATGTGCAGTCGAACCAATCCGCCCTTCTCGAAAACCGCCTCCGCGTGATAGCTATCGCGCCCAATGGGCACGATGATGCCGCCATGGGCGCCTAGCAAATGGGCGTGTTCTTCCTCGCCAGACGCCACCGTCGGCGGCGCCTGCGCCGCACTTGCGGCGGGTTGCGCGGCGGGGGGCGAATTGGATCCGCAGCCAACGGCGAAAATCAGCGCAGCGGCGGACGCAACCAGGGCGGCGCCCCAAGACAATACTTGACGAACCATTCTTGTTCTCCTTCGTGAATCAACGGACGCTAAGCGGCACAATGCCGCGCAGCAGTTGGCCGAGCCTTCCAGGCATGGAGAACCACGCCGAGAACGAGCACAGGCGCAACTGACAAGGAATCCGCAGCGGGATTACCGAGTGAAATTAGAAACCGGAGCGGCGATGTCCGGTCTAGCAGCGCAAAACGTGATGCGCGCGCAGAATCGCCTTGCTATCCCAGAAAGGGGAATCGAGAGAATGCTGCTCGATCGTCAAGCCGTCGGCTTGCACGCATGGCAGCACGTCAAGGACGGGCGCCAACGCCCGCAACAGAAGTTCGAAGTCGCATTCGAGGGAATCGGCGGAGACGCCTTCCTCCACTACCGCGACTTGCTGCACGTTATGTCGTTCGCAGGGGCAATCGCAAGGCGCGGCCGGGGGCCGCTTCACAGGAGGCGCAGCCGGGGGCCGCTTCACAGGGGCCGGAGCAGTAGCATCACCGGCGTGGTGATGATCATGGCAATGGGAATGCGAATGGGCCTGGTTTTTCACCGCATGGGCAGAGCAGCCCTCGCATCCCGACGCGAACTGCTTTACCGCGCAACAGCAGAGCCCCGGACCAAGCCAAGTGGCGGCGATCAGATAGGCGGTGACGCTGAAGCGGACCATACGGCAAAAATAGACCGAAAGAGAATTGACCCCTGGGAAAGGCCGGTCAGTTCTATTATCGGCGACGCTGGCATGAAAATCAAGGTCGATTTTGTTTGGCCCCACATCGAATCGCCAACCGATTTCCGGCGGTTAGCCTGCTAAGATCTAAAACAGGAAAGAGTTCGCAAACCCTTGTCAACCAATGTACAAAGGACGACTGCACATTGGTCTTGACACGAGCTATTTGTCGCATCGCTACCCGGTTATTGAGAAGTCGCGTTCTCGGATTGGCCGTAGACTGCGCAAGATCGTGGTTCCGTAAAGAGATCGTTTGTTCTGTTTTTGTTCGGCCACGACGGGGCATCTTTCGTTTGATGACTCAAACGCGGAAAACTTTTCTCTAGCCCAGGCGTTTACGCCTGGGA
>DATKRK010000265.1:0-2353 GCA_035532215.1 Pirellulales bacterium
GGGGGCCGCGAGGCGCCAATCGGGAGCGGGGGGTAAACGGCTCGCGGATCCCAGGCATAAATGCCTGGGCTATGTAAAAAATCACAGCTTTCACGCCCTCTCACAATGTCCGAACTGCTAACGTGCGACTTGTGTAGAACAACGAGGGCTTGCCCGCTCGCCAAGTTGGACAATCGCAGGCGAGCCGGAGGCTCAGCCGCACTAGGTGAACCTGATCGGCTCTACCTCAACACGACCTCCTCGGCCGCCACCTGCTTGGCCGAGCGAATCAGCCGGGCCAGACGGCTGCCCCCCCTCGCGCCCAACGACGATGCCCGCGATACGGCCGAAAAAACGGGCCAGTTCCGGAGCGGTCGTTTTTCTTTATCCGGAAGTTGCACTTAGGCAGGGCTCTCAATTGCAGGGCTGCCGATGATTTTCGCCCCGATCAACCTCGCCGTTTCCCCGGATGCGCCGAAACATTCGCGCAGCACGGCGGTCGACCTGTTTGCTTTGTCGCGCAACGAAAGCGGCGCTGTCGCCCTGGGTTGTCTTGGCGATCCGCAATGCCGTCAGCGGACGCCTTGCTGAACGCCTGCCGTGTCGCAGCGCACGACGCGCCATGCGCTGGCGAATCTCCGCCACGGGCTTGGCAACGGGACCAGTTGAGCGGGTCCATCGTACGGCCGTTTCGGTTCGACGAGCGGGAAGGCGTTGTCGTAACGGACAACATACTTCCTAAACGTCGCCCAGTCCGGCGCCGTCCACAGGTGATCGTATTGGCGGAAGCAGCCGCGAGACGCCGGACTATTTTGCCGCTTCAGCTTGCATGCGGCTCTTGACCAATTCGCGGTAATAGCCAATCGAGCGGCGCAGGCCGTCCTCGAAATCGACTTGCGGCTCGTACTTCAAAGCCTCGCGCGCGGCGCTGATATCGGCTAGGCTCTCGCGAATGTCGCCAACCCGCGGCGGGGCGTGGATCGGTTCGATCTGCGTGCCGAGCAGTTCATTGAGCTGTGCGATCAGGCTCAACAGGCTAGTCGCCCGGCCGTTGGCGACGTTGAACACGCGGCCCGCCACGTTCGGAGCGTCGGCCGCCAGCAGATTGCCATGCACGACGTTGGCCACATAAGTGAAGTCGCGCGACTGATGCCCGTCGCCGTAGATCGTCGGCCGCTTGCCGGCCAGCAGCGCGGTCATGAACAGCGGAATCACGGCCGAATAGGGGCTGTCAGGATCTTGCCGCGGCCCGAACACGTTGAAGTATCGCAGCGCCACCGTCTCGAAGCCGTAGGTCGCCGTGAAGGCGCGGCAGTACAGTTCCGCGGCCAGTTTTGCCGCACCGTAGGGCGAGATGGGCATCGGCAGATCCGACTCATGCTTGGGCGAAGTCGGCCGGTCCCCGTAGGCGCTGCTCGAAGCGGCGTAGACCAGACGGCGAACGCCGGCGCGGCGCGCGGCGTCGAGCAAGGTGAGCGTGCCGGTGACGCAGGCGGCGTTCGTATCGAGCGGCGCCTCGACGCTACGCGGCACCGAGGCCAAAGCCGCTTCGTGAAAGATGCAATCGACTCCTTGGACAACCTTCGCCACCTTGGCCGCGTCGGTCAGGTCGCCTTCGACGAACTCCACGGCGCCGCCGCAAGGGGCCAGGTTCTCTCGATGCCCGGTGCTCAGGTTGTCCAACACTCGCACCCGATCGCCGCGCCCGACCAGCGCCTCGGCAATATGCGAGCCAATGAAGCCCGCGCCGCCGGTAACCAAAAAAGTTCGCATGAATATCCCCGCTTGAGCCTGTGGTGGAGCGACCGACGCGCCCGAGTTCCGCCCTTTTCCGAAAAACGGCGGAGATTTGTCGCTTGACTATTAACTATAGATTAGGCCAAATCAACGCTTCGAACGGCGGAGAGACCGCCCGGCATTGGAACCCGATTGCACCGTTTTGGAACTTCGTCCCCTAGCCCGGATTATTCATCAGCCCAGCTATTACTTGACAAAGCGCTCCATGCAAACCCGAAGCGCCAGCGAGGTAAGTGCGTTGCTCCGCCTCGCTTGCGCTTCGGGTTGGTGTGGGCTGAGTAGAGTCGAGAGGTGGCGCGGTGGTTTAGGTGCGGCCTAGCTGTTGCCGGCCCTTTCGTGCGCCGGCGCCTCATGAGCCTCACCCTGCTCCGTTTCCACCTCCCGCTCATCGAACCGGACGGGCGGTTTTCCCGCATCCGGCTCTCGGACAAGGATTCATTCATTAAGATTGTCATGCTTTCGCCCACGGGAGGTTGCGAGTACGCTCAGAGAGCCGGTGGACCCCTAGTTCTTCATCGAGGTAGGCGTCGGGGTAGCGTGCGGTTCCCCGACCCGGCACTTTGTGTTTCTTGCACAA
>DATKRK010000266.1:0-46308 GCA_035532215.1 Pirellulales bacterium
GTCGCCTTGTACTTGGATTTCGCACAGATCGATCGCGATCATCCGCCCAACTACGAATTGTTTTTCGGCGAGCGGCTGCCTGACGAGCAGGTGCTCTCCCGTCCCATGTCGCCTGCGGATGCGGTGCATTTTGCGTCGGCCCGTCCTGTACAAAAACGTTGTCCGACGGAACCGCGGGCGGAGACTGGGGTTAGTTGATGCCGGCGAAGTGGGCGATGGTCGCGGCCAAGGGCCGCGGAAGAGGTGCGAGGTCGGCCGGCCGACGCACTTCAGGTCCGAGCGGCGAGGACAGCGCAGCTGGGACCGCCGATCGCCATGAGAAGGCCGGTCGAATCCCGGTTCAGGCGGCCTGCCGATAGTAGTGCTTCAACAGTCCGCCCAGCCGTTGTCGACAAACAATCGCGCCGTTAGCGACCTCCGCGGGCGGCTCTTCCTCGCCGAAGCGGCGCAGACGGGTGTTGCCCACGCCTTGATGAGGGCGTTCCTCATTATAATACGCCACGTATTCGCCGAGGATGTGCCGCAAATGCGCTTCCCCGAACACGATGAAATGTTCCAGGCATTCTTGCTTGACCGATTGCACCCAACGTTCCGCATAGGCGTTCAAATTCGGCGCCCGAGGCCCGACTTTCTTCAGCTCCAGGCCCTCGGTCTTCAAGATCGCGTCGAACTCCGCGGTGAACTTCGTGTCACGATCGCGAATCAGCAGCGTCGGCTGCTCGGGCAATTCGTCGAAGAACGCGTTCATGTTCCGAGCCTGCTGCGCCATCCAGGCCGAATTCGGGTGCGGCGTCATCCCGGCGATCTGCACGCGCCGCGTGGCAATATTGATGAAAAACAGCACGAAGAACTCGACCAGCCCGCCCTTGGTCCAGACCTTCTTGGAGAAGAAGTCGGTGGCCCACAACGTTTCGGCGTGACGCTTCACGAACTCGTCCCACGTGCCCTCGCCCCGCTTGGGTCCGGGATCGAGGCCGTGCTCCTTCAAGATATTGACGACCGTCGAGCGCGACACGCCGTTGATGCCCAATTTTTTGAGTTCGCCCAAAATCTTGGTGTAGCCGGCGCCCGTCTCGCGGGCGATCCGAAGAATCAGTTCGCGAATCTCGTCCGCCGTGCGCTTGCGGCCAACCTGGGCTACCTTGCCCACCGACTTCGTCTCGCCGCTGGCCCAGCGGGCGAAAGTCCGCGGCGAAACGATCGTGATGACCTCGTTCAGCTTCTTGCCCAGCGGCTTGCCGTACTTCACCAGCCGCTGTCGTTCCTGCGCCGTCAGCCGCAAGCGGCCGGGGGCTCGCTGCCGCAGAATCGCCAGTTCTTCCTTTTGGAACTGCACGACCTTGGTCAATTCGTTCTCCGTGAACTGGGCCAAACGCTTCAGAAACGCGCTGTACAGCTTGTTCGTAGGTCGCATCGTGCTAAAATCCGCAAGTCCATGCTAACATCCAAGATGACAACGTTTTTGCACACCGCAGTCGCGCCGTCAAGCTGCCCGCTGCCGCCCAGTTCCGCGAAAAAAGTCTTCGCACTCCCGCGACGAGCGACGCTCGCCGTTAACCCAGCCCGTCCGGGCCAGCGGTCGCTATCGGCTCTCGCCGTGGTCGCCGTTAACTTGAGTGTCGCAGGCGTTCTGCACCCATCTCTCCCACCCGCCGAGAGTTCGGTTCGAAGAGAGTTCTGCACAGGGAGATCACGGCGATTCGCGCGACCATCGCGGCAGAGATTGGGTTGAGAATCGACGTAGAATCGATATGTCTCAAACCACGCCTGCTGCTCCTTCGCCGACCAGACAAACTCGGCGTTACAGGCGCCGCATCGAAACCGAGCGTCGAGATACCAATGCCGCGGGGCGACGGTGTAATCCTGAGCCTCGACATTCGCGCGAATGGCCGTTGAGAAGTCGAGATCGATCGCCCCGAAAAAGAAATGCAACGGCATTTTTCTCGGGTCGGTATCGCCGAAAATATCCATGTCTCTTCAGGTATAGAGCACGCTACTTCCCGATACAATACAACGCCCGATCCGTCCTCAAGAACAACCTTCCGCCGCTGATGGCTGGGGTGGCGTTGGTGCGGCTGTCGTCGTCTTCGAAGACGTTGTGGGCCAAGAGCTCGAACTTGGGCTGGGCCGCGATCACGTAGGTTCCGGCGTGCTGCGAGACGAAATACAGCGTGCCGCCGGCCAACAACGCCGACGACCAGATGCTGCCGGGCCGCGGTTCGAGCCGCTCTTGAAACGCCGTTTCGCCGGTGGCGGCGTTCTGGCAGCAGATGTAGCCGCCGTTGTCGCTGGCCCAATACAAATGGCCGTCGTAGTAGACGGGCGAGGAAACGTTCGAGCCTTTCTGCTCCTTCCAGACGGTGTTCGACGCGGTGACGTCTCCGCTGCCGCCGGTGCGAACGGCCAGCGACGTGTGCCCGCCGCCGATGGCGTACACGACGCCGTCGTGCGCCACCACGCTCGGGCAGACGTAGCGATGCACGCCGTCGGCGTCCCAGAGCGGCTTGCCCGTGCTGGCGTCGAAGCTGAGCAGCCGCGATTCGACGCTGACGACCGCCTCGGTGCGATCTTTTCCGGCGACCAACAGCGGCGTATCCCACGCCGCGCGCACGCCGCCGGCCCGCCAGACTTCCTTGCCGTCGAGCTTGTCGAGCGCCACGAGCGTACCGCTCTCGACGCTGGCGTTCACCAGCAGCAGTTTGCCGAACAACACGGGCGAAGCGCCCGAGCCCCAGCCGTTGACGCCCTCGCCAACGTCGGCGTGCCACAACTCCTTGCCGTCGAGATCGAAGCAAAACACGCCCGACTTGCCGAAGAACACGTACAGCCGCCGGCCGTCGCTCGCCGGCGTGCTGCCGGCGTAGCCTTGATACGAACCTTCGCCTTGGTACTTGTGCTCGGGCAGCTTCGGCTCGAATTCCTTACTCCACAGTGTCTTGCCCGTGCCGCGATCGAAGCAGAGCAAGTGGCGCCGCAGATCTTTCTGATCGCCGGCGTTCGGCTCGAGCCCGTAGCCGCTGTAGCAGGTGACGAAGACGCGGTCGCCGACGACGATCGGACTCGACGAGCCGGGGCCGGGCAGATCGACCTTCCAAGCGATGTTTTCGCTCGACGACCAACGGACCGGCAGATTCTTTTCGTCGCTGCTCCCCATCCCGCCCGGCCCGCGAAACTGCGCCCAATCGGCGGCGAGGGCGGGCATATTCATAAGCCAAACGATAAGGACAACACCGGTTGGAATGCGATATTTCATGGCAAGCTTCCTCTGAAGGATAAACGCACCGGAAGATCACGAAAACACGAAAGGACGAAAACACGAAAAATCAGGAGATCATCTCGCGCTCAAAACGTGAGGCCAGTTTCTCCTCGTTTTGTGAATTCCTTTCGTGCTTTCGTCCTTTCGTGCTTTCGTGATTCTGCCCGACTCAAACTTTTTCAATGCGGGTTCTTTCCAATCATCTGCGTCAAGTTCACTCGATTTCATCAGCCGCTTTCCGAATACTCACGGTTTCGCGGCGCAGCGGCCGCCCTGGCCGGGCGCCGGCGTGCCGGCCGCGGTCGAGCACGAGTTGGCCGTTGACGATCACGTATTCGATCCCTTCGTTGTACTGAAACGGCTCTTCGTAGGTCGAGCGGTCGATCACCTTGTCCGGATCGAACAGCGTGATGTCGGCGAACTGGCCAACGCGCAACAAGCCCCGGTCGCGCAACCCCGCCTTGGCGGCGTTCAGCGAGGTCATCTTGCGCACGGCGTCTTCCAACCGCAATAGCCCGCGCTCGCGGACGTAAACGCCGAGCACTCGCGGGAACGTGCCGAAGTTGCGCGGGTGCGGGTTGCCGCGGCGCAGCTTGCCTTCGATCGCATAGGCCGAGCCGTCGGAGCCGACCGAGCACCACGGCTGCACCAGCGCCAGATTCATGTCTTCTTCGGTATGGTGGGCGTAGACCGTGCCGACCGAGCCGCCTTCTTCGATCAAGAGGTCGAATAGCTCGTCGAGCAAATCGGCGTTCTTTTTGTTTTGCGTCCGCAGGGCCATTACGCGGTCCATGGTCAGGCCCTTGAAGCGATTGTCGCCGCTGACGAGCATCCGGCTCCAGTCGCCGCCGACAGCCGTGTAGTGGTTGTACCAGCCGTCGATGCCCTCGCGAATATCGCGCTTCATCTTCTCGCGTTCGGCGGGATCCTTGAGCCGTGAGACCATCTGCTGCGTTCCGCCCTCGTGAGCCCAAGGCGGAATGATGCTCGACAGGTTGTTGTTGCCGCGGGTGTACGGATAGACGTTGGCTTGCACGTCGACGCCGCGGCGGCGAGCCGATTCGATCAACTCGACGACTTCGCCCATGCGGCCCCAATACTTCCGATCGGCGATCTTGAGATGGATCACGTCAACCGGCACATCGGCCCGCTCGCCGATCTCGATTGCCTCCTTGACCGACTCGAACACGCCCAGGCCTTCGTTGCGGATGTGCGTCGAGTAGATGCCGCCGTAGCGGGCGACGACCTTGCACAACTCGACGATCTCGTCGGTCGTCGCCAGCGAGCCGGGCGGCATCATCAATTGGCTCGACAGGCCCAAGGCGCCGTCCTGCATCGCTTGTTCGACAAGCGACTTCATCGCTTCGAGCTGTTCGGCGCTCGGCCGCTCGAACGACTGGCCCATCACGCACTGCCAGACGTTGTTCAGCCCGACGTAGGTCGCCACGTTCGTCGCCACGCCGGCCCGCTGGAGCGCCTCGAAGTAGCCGCTCAAACGGTTCCAGCCGAGCGTGGCGCCGACGCTGGCCTGGCTGCGGGGCAGCAGCTTGCCTTGGTACGGCGCCGTCGAGTCCCCTTCGCCGAGGATTTCGGTGGTCACGCCCTGGCGGATTTTGCTCTGGGCGTCGCCATCTTCCAACAGCAGGTAATCGGAGTGCGAGTGCATGTCGACAAAGCCCGGCGCCACGACGAGCCCCTTTGCGTCGATCTCGCGGCGCGCGGTTGCGCGATCGAGCTTGCCGAGAGCGGCGATCCGGTCGCCGCGCACCGCCAGATCGGCGTAGAACCAGGGATTGCCCGTGCCGTCGACGATGCGGCCGCCGCGAACGATCAAATCATATTCGGCCGCGGGCGGAGCGGCCGACGCGATGCGACAGGCGATCGAACAGAGCGACAGGGCGACGGCAACGATCGGTGCAGATTTCATCGGTCTCTCGCTCGGGGCGTCAAGTTGCTGGGGTGGAAATGTTATACCCCAACTCCGGCCGCTGTGCCTCTTACGGCTAAAAGGAGCTGAAAATGCCCGAGAATCTAGGTTCGCGCGAGCGATTGCGTCGAGTTAAGATAGGGATGCGGGGCCCGATCGATCGCGAGGATCGCCCAATGGACAAACAAGCCCGTCAACTGATGGACGAGTTACTCGCTTTCAAATCGAAGGCCGAACAGTCGGCGCAGGACCCGCGAGCGGCGGGAGAGAAGATGTTGGAAGCGATCGATTGTCGTCAGAAGCGGCTTGAGCAAGGCCCCGCGGAAAATCGGGACGAAGCGCGCGACGATTAAGGGCGCGATCGACGATTAAGGCGATTCACGCGGCGAGAACGGGTTCGCGCGGTTGGTTCTGTAGGGAACGCCCTCTGTGGCGTTCCGACTGACGCGCTGTAGGGCACACCCTCTGTGGCGTTCCGACGGCAGTGCGTTGGATTGCCGATTGCAGCTTCCCGGAACGCCACGGAGGGCGTGCCTTACAGTTCCCGGAACGCGACGGAGGGCGTGCCTTACAGGCTTCCCGGAACGCCACGGAGGGCGTGCCCTACAGGCTTTTGCCGCGAACGTCTACTTACGCCCTTTTCATTCGGTGCGACCTTGGCCGGCCTTGCTCCGGGCGTGGCCAGTATCTCGCCGTGCAAGGCCAGCCGGAAAGGTCGCACCGGGTTTCCGTATTTCGACCGTGATGGCCGAAACATCGTCCGCCACTTATCAGAACGGAATCGTGGGCGTGGGGCGCGCGCAAAAGGCCCCAAAAGAGGCTGCTCTTGATGCGGCTACGAGGGCGAAAGAATCGGTTCGCGGGGTTGGATCTGTAGGGCACGCCCTCCGCGGCGTTCCGCGATAGCGCGAATCGACGCGATTTCTGGTCTTCACGGCACGCCACAGAGGGCGTGCCCTACAGGCGTTGCCGCGCCTGACCATTTCATACGACCGGCGCGACCCGTTCGATCAGTCCCGCCTCGAGACACCGCCGCGCGGCCTCTTCGAGAACCGGCAAAGCGACGCCGCTGCGCTGGGCGATGGCCAACTGATCTTGCGAGCCGTCGGCCAGATTCAGCAGCCATCGCAGGGCCGTAAGCGCTTCGTCGCGGGTGGTGGGCCCGCCCAGGCTGGGATAGAGCCCATAACGGCCTAACTGCGGTTCGCCGCAGGGCAACGTCCGCCGGTAGGTCGCGTTGGCATCGAGTACGCCCAGCACGGCCAGATAGGCGTCGACCGATTCGACCAGCGAAGCGAACGAAATGAAGTCGCGGTTGTCGAGCGAGGTATGGTACTCGGGATACGAGCCGTAGATCGAGCGGGCGATGACGCCGACAGGCAGATCGAAGCCGGGCGAGCAATACTGCCGCTCGTCGCTGCCCGAGGGATCGAAATCGAGCACGCGGAGCGATTCGCCTTGAAATCGGCGGAGTGCGTAAATCGCCGCCCGATCGGCCGCCGAATGGCCGCGGCGCGAACGCTTGTAGGTCAGCGGGCCGCGATCGCCCACGCAACTGGCGACGTAGCCGGCGACCAGCCGCCGGCGGAAATGTTCGCCGTAGCGGGCCAGATACGCCAAGCTGCCGATCGTCTCGGGCAGCCAGACGAAGCGATAGGTCAGCCGGCGCCGCTCGATGGCAGCCAGCCGCCGATAAAGAAACGCAGCCAAGAGCGGCCCCGACAGTTCGTTGTTGGCCAGCGACGGATGACAGGTGTAGGTCGAAATTATTACTTCGTCCGGCTCTTCGCCCGGCAGCACGGCCTGCGACAAGGTCAGCGAGCCGTCAACGTGTTCCGTGTCGACGACTACCTGGTACTGGCCGTCGGGAAGCCGGGTTCGCATCGCGTGCGGCAAGCAAAAGCCCCACCGCGGCGCGTAGTAGCTGGTCACGTAGGGGATCGCTTCGGGCGCCTCGGGCAGGCTGTAAAGATGGGCGTCAAGTTCCTCCCGCGAAAGCGTGCCGCGAAACGCGATCGAATAGTTCACCAGGTGCAGCGTGTGCTGGGCAACGTCGGCGATGCGCCGGCCGTCGGGGCCGACCACATACGCCTCGCGGCAGATCCATTCTTGGGGCACGGTCCAATCGAAGCACTTCGTTCCCGAAGGGATCTCGATGCGTTCCAGGGGAACCAGTTCGCCGAGAATCTCGTGCGTGCGCCGCACGCCTGCGCCCGTGATGCTGCGCAGCAAAGGCCAGAGCCGATCGAAATACGCGGCGATCTCGCCAGGCGTTTCGCGCAGCGGACACTGCGCCAGCCAAGGCAGCTCAGACCGTCGATCCGTTTGCATCGAGCAGCCTTTCGAGATCGGCGAAGCGCATCGTCCGGCTCAATTCGCCGGCGCCAAACGACACGCCCAGCGACGCTTCCAGGTGCAGCAACAGTTCGAGATGCCCGAGCGAATCCCAGCCGGGCGTGAGACCCAGCCCCGCTTCGGCCAGGTTCGCGTCGTTTGGCAAGCGGAAGAAGCGGCGCACGATTTCGTCGACGGTAATCTCCGACGGCCTGCACTCTGAGTTGTGGTGCAAGCGTCTTGCCTGACGTTCGGCGGGCGAGACGCCTGCACCGCAAAGGGCCGAACTCGGTGAATCGCCGTTCGCTAAAGATCCGGCAGTTGGCTGCGGCTCGCCGCGCGGCTCATGAAAGCCGAACTCGCCGCGGCGCCGCGAGCCGGGCGCCAGCCGCAAATACCGGCCCGGGCGGCGTTCGGGCGTTTCCAACTCGTCGACGATCGCTTCGGCGACCTCTTCCGCCAGCAGGCATTCGGCGTCGTCGGGCCGCCAGGCTTGCGAAAAGTCGCCCAGCACGAAGCCGGGCGCCACGATCGAGCCGAACAAGCCGTAAGGCGAATAGCGCTGATCGAACGCGCGTACGTAGCCGGCCGCCGCTTGCTTTGCCGCGACGTAATCCTCCCAGCCCGGCTGCGCGTGATCGACTGCGGTCGAGCCGATCAGCAGCACTCGGCCCTGTTGCCGTGCGAGCATTCGCCCGAGCAGCGATTCGGCCAGTTCGCGAAGCGCGGCGTAGTTCACTTCGACCAGTTCGCCGAGCGCGGCGTCGATCGCCGGGCTAGCCGCATGCACCAAGGCCGTGGCCGCCGGCAGCTCGGCCAGGCGCTCGATCAGCTTGCGGCGTTCGCCGGCCGTCGCCAAATCGCCGACGAGTGCAAACGCTTCCGCCCCGTCGCGGCGCCGCTCGTGCGCCACGGCTGCGACTCGTTGGCCGTCGCGGCCCTGTAAGATCAGCTTCCATCCGCGCCGGGCCAGCGTGCAAGAAACGGCTCGACCGATCTCACCCGTCGCGCCGGTCACGAGCGCGACGCGAGCTTCGCACGCGTTGCCGTGGACCGCCTCCATCGCGCCGTTGCAGGATTCAGCCTCGACGTCGTCGCGCACCCGGACGTGCAGGCGGCTTTCCAACAGCACGCTCGCGCCGCGGAAGGCGATGACTTGCAACCCGAGCGTGCGCAGCGCGTCGTGCTTGGAAACGATCTTGGCGGAGTACTCGATCGGCCGTTCGTAGTCGACCGGCTGCAGGGCTCGCAGTTGGCAGCCGAAGACCAGCGAACGGCGGCCGGGCAGCAACATGCCGGCGATCGCCGACAAGGGCGCCGCAGCCAACTGCAGCGGCACGATCGGCCCGGCGAAACCGCTGCGCCGCGCGTAATCCGCGTCGTGGTGCAGCGGATTGCGATCGCCGCTCAAGGCCGCGAAAGCCGCGAAATCGTCGTACGAGAACCGCCGGGTGAAATGGACGTATTCGCCGACCGCGAAATCTTCATAGGCTCGGTCGCCGCGAGGCGTTGCACCCGCCCGGCCGTCGGCGCGCGCCAGGCGAACTTCCGGCGGTTCGCATGCAACGTCTTCCATGTCGGTCATGCGCCGGCGCCCTGGGAAGTTTCGCGAGCCTCGATAATTTCCAGCCACGGGGGCAGCGGCACGGCGCTGCAGCCGAGATCGAGCCGCCAGCGGCCTTCGGCGCCGGCCGGCTCGAAGCCGTGATCGCGATACAGCGAGCGGATCGGGGCGTTGCGCTCGGTCGGCGTGATGAGGCCGACGATTTCGCGTACCGATCGCCGCGCCGCCTCGCGGCAGAGCCAGGCCAGCACGCCCGTTTCCAGCCCGCGACCGAGCACGCGGCACGACAAGAGCAACGTATCGATCTCGGCCGCGGCGTTTTCGCCCGCATCCCAGCGGACGACGAGCACGCCGACGTTCTCGTGCGGCGAAAAGCGGTCGGCCAGCCCGATCACGTACACGCCCGCGCCGGCGGCCTGCAATTGCTCCAGCTCGCGCCGGCTGTAGCGGCGCGAGGTGGCGTTGAACTGGTTGGTTTTCTGCACGAGTTGCTCCGCCCGGCAGGCGTTGCCGGGGTGCAAGGGCGCCAGCTTGAGGCGGCTTTCGAGCCAGGCGTAAAAATCTTCGGGCCGCTCGAACGCTTCGCGCCGGCCCTGCAGCTCGCCCCGCGCCCGGTAGCTTTCGGCGCGCCGCCGGTCTTCCGCCGTCGGCGACAGGCATTCCAAATAGGGCGATTCGAGCAGCGTCGAAACGAACAGCGCGGGGTCTTCCGGCAGTTCGAGCACCTTCACCGCCGGCAGGCGCCGCCGCACAAGCTCGCGCTCGGCCGGGTTGTCGTCGACGAACAGCACGTGTTCCAGCCCGAGCGCCAACTCCGCGGCGATTTCGGCGAGATTCTGCCACTTCGGCCGCCAATCGATGCGTCTGGCGGCGAAGTCCCCTTCGGCCAGCGCCATCTCCGGCAGTTCGCGGATGGCCGCCAAGGCGTGCGGTTCGTCGTTCTTGCTGCACAAGGCCAGCGCCACGCCGCGACGGGCCAGCCGCCGCAAGCACTTTTGAAAGCTGCGATAAGCGCTGCCCGGATAGTCGCCGCCCAGCTTGAGCCCGGCCAGGCCGTCTTCGCCCAACACGCCTCCCCACAGCGTGCCGTCCAGATCGAGGGCGATCAGCCGCACGGTCTGGCCCGTCGCGGCGAGCACGAGGCCCCAGTAACGCCGGGCCAAAAACCGGCTGAACGGGGCCGAATAGGCAAAGCGGCCCAAGTGCCACAGCCGCGGATCGTAAACCGCCCCGGCGCCGGCGGCCAGCGCGGCCTGCGCCAGATCGAAAACGAAGATTTCCGGCCGGTCCGCCAGGGCCTCGCGCAACTGCGCGTTGTAGTGCGCCACTTGAGCCGCAATGCCTTCAGGATCGCTCGCGTCGAAGGCGCCGGCCGCGGTCGGCCGCACGGCGGCGAAATTCTGCACGAACACCCGGCCCGAGGCCGCGGACGCGTAAGTGCGAATCGCTGCGACATACTGGTCGAAGATCGCGTCGAGATCGTCGCGCTCGGCGAGCTCGTCCAGACTTTCGACTTGAAACACGTCTTCCAGCCGGTTGACGAAGATGCTCGCATCGGCGGTGAAGCGGCGGAGCAACGAATCGGAGGAGAGGATCTCTTGATAAAGCCGCCCGAACGGCGGGCAATAGACTTTGACCGGCCGCAGGGGCGAAAACTCGTCGCCGCCTTCCAGGACCGCGCTGCGGATCAATTCCAGGTTGGCCTGGCCCAAGAGCGCAATCCGCAACGGTTCGCCGCCGCGCGAGAGCTTTTGCAGCCGCCGTTTGACGACCTCTGGCTCGCGCACCAGGGCCAACTCGTCGCCGGCCAGTAAATCGCTGCACGCTTCGGCCAGTTCGCGGCAGCCAATCGATTCGACGCGGCCGGCGCCCAACGGAATGCTTCGAATGCGATCGGCCGAACGCAGCCGCTCGAAGAGCCGCGTGAAATCGTTCTCGGCCTCGGCGCGAAGCTGTCGCACGAACATCGTGGCCATCGCCTCGTGCTCGCCGGCGCCGAAATCGGCCGTGCCCCGGAACTCCTTGTAAAAACGGTACGGAACCTGGCGTAGTTCTTCGTAGCGGTGGACCTGCGTGCAGCTCTGCCACTCGCAGCCGAGCATGACCAGCCGGGCGTCGCGAGCTTCGAACAGCGCAAACGTCGAGTCGTCGCCAAAGGTCGTCGAATTCTTCGCGGCGCAAAGCTCCTCGGCGCCGGGCCCCAGCACGGCGAACGAATAGATTGGGTGCGGCGTGCGCCGGGCTTCCGCCAGGTCCAACGCCCATTGGCCCAACTGGCCCGCTTCGCCGGGCGAAGCGCGATGGTGATAGCGGCCGTTGCGGCAGAAATCGAAGGTGAACGTCGGCAACGCGATCGTGCGTCCTTGGCGGGCCAGCAGGCTCAACGCCCAGAGCAAATCCCACTTCAGCGTCTCGAGCGACAGGCGCAGACCGGCCAGCGACGAATGAATCACCAGCCAGTCCCCCCGACGCGGAGCCACTGCCGCCAATGCCCTGTGGATTTCCTTCCGCTCGCTCATCCGTTCCCTCGAATCGGTCGCTCGCTTTTTAGCTTACGGCATCGAGAGCGAGGCGGGCAAGGGGAAACTCAAGGAAAGACCAGGCCTGTTCAAGTCTGAGTTGATAGGTGAGGGGGGCTGGCGGCAGAGCGAAGCGATACGAGAGCGTACTGGGGCTTCGCCAAGGCTCAGCCGCCGGCCACCCGACTGTCAAAATGGCTTTGAATAGGCGCCAGCCTGTCGCCGACGCCGTCAGGCGCCCAGAGCGGCGCTGATCTGGCTCGGCCTTCACTGCTGCAAGTAGGCGAACAGATCTCGCAACTCTTGCGGCGTGAGTTTTTCCAATAGCTTCTCGGGCATCAGCGAGAGGGGCGATTCTTCGAGTTGCTCGATCTCGCGGCGTGCGACGCGCGTGCGCTGGTTCTTGGCGTCCAGCAGCGTGACGCTGGCGGCGTCCTGGGCGGCGAGCACGCCAGAGAGCACCTGCCCGGAGTTCGTGGCGAGTACGTAACTGGCGTACTCTTTGCGAATTACCGAGCTGGGATCGACGATGTTGGTCAACAGCGCCTGTACGTCGCCGCGGTTGGCCTTGGTCAATTCGGGGCCGACGTGGTTCCCTTCGCCGAAAAGTTGATGGCACGCGCCGCAGTGCTTCGCGTAGAGCGCCTTGCCGGCCGCTTTGTCGCCGGCGCCGGCCCGCAGATCGTTGGAAAAGCGGCGAACCTCGGCGAGCTTTTCTTCGGGCGTGCCCGGCTGAATGTTGCCCCACAGCTTGCGGACCAGAGCGTCGAACTGCTTGTCGCCGTGCAACGCGGCCCGCCGCAATTGGTCGAGTGGAAAGTCCTGCGGGTCGATCCGCCCTTGCTCGACTTGCTCCAACAGCGCCAGGGCCGAACTCGGCCGGCTGAACAAGGCGTCTCGCGCGTCGCTGCGCACGGCCGTAGATAGCTTGGGGTAAACGGCCAGTAATCGCTCGGTCGTTTGCTCGCTTTCGAAGCGGTTGGCCGCCGCAATCGCGGCGCGCTGGACGGGCTCTGGCTGTGCGGGATCGACGCGCCGCAATGCCGCCGTCGCGCTTTCAGGCGATCCGAAACGGGCCAGCAGCCCGAGCGCGGCGAGGAGCCCGTCTTCTTTCGCGGCCGAGTCGGCGATGATCGAAAGCAGATGCGGTTCGGCCGCGTCGAGATCGGCGACCAGCGACAACTCCAGATAAAGCGGCGTCGAGGGCGACGCTTCCCAGCGGGCGGCGATCGCTTGCTTCAATTCCGGCGAGATCGGCTCGGCGGCGTCGGCCTGTCGCTCGCTCAGGCCCTGGGCCAAAGCTGCAAAGCGCGCGTCGCGCTCGGCGCCCGTCGCCGTTTCGATCAGTTTCACGCCAGCGGCGTAAGTTTTTGCCTGTCGTTCGGCCGCGTAGCGACGCACGAGGCGCCGCGCGTTGTCGCGCATCAAGGGGCGCCGGCCGGCGCCCTCGCCCGTGAGCAACTCGACGACTTCCGACAAGTCGGAGACGGCCTTGTCCTCGATGGCCCACCACAACATCCAGGGGATGTACGGATCGCTCAGGTCGTCGTCGTGCTGGAGCAACGCGGCAAGGATGGGCAACGCGGCCTCGCTCGGCAAACGCTTGGCCGTGGCCGCCAATTGAGCGCGGACGGTCGCGCTGGGGTCGCTTGTCGCCAACTCGGCCAAAGCCGCGGCGAGCGGCGGCGACGCGCGCCGGGCATCTCCCAACAGCCGGACGGTCCAGGCGCGAACGTGCTCGCTTTGATGTTTCACGAGTACAGCGGACAAGTCGTCTTCCAAGCCGCCGCCGACGTTTAACGCCCACACGCTTTGCAGCGCCAAATCGCCGTTTTCCTGCTGTAGCGCCGACTCGCGCAGCGAGGCGTAAGTCGACGGATCACGCCGCTCGCCCAGAATCCGCCGAGCCCGGTCGCGGCGCCAGTAATTCGCGTCCTGCAATTGCTCGACGAGTGCGGCGCTCGAAAGACGCCGCGGATCGACGCCCGTTGCGGGCTCTGCCGAGCCTTTTGGCACGAGCTTGTAAACCCGGCCGTTGGAAACGTCCCAGTTCGCGTCGGGGTCGGGGTGGGCCGTCCGCTTGTCGCAAAAATCGCAGACGTACACGGCGCCGTCGGGCGACAGGCAGAGATCGGTCGCCCCGAACCACGTGTCGTGCGAATCCACAAGCAGCCCGCCAAGCGCCATTTTGATCGTCGAACCGCGCGGCTCGACCTTCCACCAAGAGCAGGTATGCCCCAAGAAATCGCTGCACAGGAAGGCGCCGCGATATGGCGGCCCAAAGGCATCGGCCAGGTAGATCGTGCCGCCGGTGTTCGGCCGGCCGGTCAGCCCGGCGTGCTGGACGCTGCCGAACCAGCCGTACGCATAGGGATTGTGCAGCGGCCCGTGCTTGCCGAACGATTTTTCGTAATAGCCGCCTTGCACGCCGTGCCAGCACAGGCCGCCGTTGGAACTGTAGATCAAGCGGCCGGCGGCGTCGAACGTCAAGCCGTAGCAGTTGCCGCCTCCTTCGCAGAATAGCTCGAACGCCTTGGTCCGCGGATGATAGCGCCACACGCCCTGCTGAAATTCCAGCCCGCGAATACGGCAGGTCGTGGTGCTGCCGTTGAGACCGTAGAGCCAGCCGTCGGGTCCGAAAGTGAGATGGTTGGCCAGCGACTGGGCGTCTTCCATCCCAAAACCTGCGAGCAGCACTTCGGGATCGCCGTCGGGCCGATCGTCGCCATCGCGGTCGACGTAGAACAACAAATATGGCGCCTGCAACACGTACACGCCGCCATCGCCGAACTCCAGCGAAGTGCAAAGATTCAAGTCGGAAACGAAATCCTTGAACAAGTCGGCCCGGCCGTCGCCGTCGGTATCTTCGCAGATCGTGATCCGGTCGGCGCCTTTGGGGCCGCGCGGCGGCGGCTCGGGGATGCGGTCGTAGACGGTGCGCGAAAAACGATCGACCTTCACCCGCTTCAAGCCCGCCGGGTTCGGGTATTGCAGGTACTGAATCACCCACAGCCGCCCGCGGTCATCGCACTTGACCAGAATCGGCTGGCGGATTTCCGGCTCGCAGGCAAAGAGCTTCGCCATCAGGCCGGCGGCGAGGGTCATCTTCTCGACGGCCTGTTGCGGGGCGTAGCCTTGGGCGAGCGCGCTGGCCGACGACAAGGCGAGCCAGCCAATCGCCGCGGCTATCGGAGCGAAACGGACTTGCGAGGGAGACGGCATGGGAATGCGTATGAAGGCGTTCGAGTTCTTTAAAGGGGATGAGGGGATGCGGAGGAGATAAGGGGATGAAGCGGAGACATGCATTTAATAGCAGCAGACCGCGACGCGATGAATGACGAACTCGCCACGGAGACCGATTCTCACCACGGAGGCACGGAGGACACAGAGCAGAAGAAGGTCCATCGAGCCGCGGATCGGTACGGATCAAACACGGATTCTTTTCTTATTCATCCGTGATCCAAACGTGCAAATCCGTGGCCCTAAAAACTCCGTGCCCTCCGTGCCGAACTTCACTTGGGAGCCGAATGAACCGCGCGCTGGCAAAACAAAATAATCTTCTCTTCCTCATCCCCTTATCTCCTCCAAAAAATTTTCCATCGCCTGGCGGCTTGCCTGTTGGATCGATGATCACTCCGCCAATCGCGTCAGCGGATTATCGCGCGCCGCCAGCGGCAGCGACACCGGGCCGCCGGCGCGGGCCGATTCGAAGCAGGCGACGATCATCTCGATCGCGGCCCGGGCTTCGACGGCGCCCATCGCCGGCGGGCGATGCTCTTCGATCGAAGCCAATAGGTCGCGGGCGATCAACGTGTTGCCGGCGACCAGCCCGCCATCGGTCAGCGTCTCGGCCTGGCCGAGGCCGGCGGAGCTGACGTCTTGCCAGGCGATCTTCGTGCGGCCGGGCGACCAGCTCGAATCGGGCAGAAACTTTAAATAGGGCAAGTAGCCCGTGCCGATCTCCAGAATCCCGGCACTGCCGAAAATCTGCAAGCCGAACCGCGAGGGCGAGCCGCCCGCCTTGCGCCGGCTGCCGAAATAGGCTGTCACGCCGTCGGGCAGGCCGTACATGGCCTGCACGTGGTCGCCAGCCAAGGGCCCGATGCCTTCGCGGCCTTCGACCACGTCGCGTTTGCGGATCGGCCGGCCTTCGTTGGCGACCGTTGCAAAGCACCACGTCGGGCCGCCGCCGAAGATGCGAATCAAATCCATCACGTGCGAACCGAGCACCCACAGATCCTCGCCGCCGCCGCGGGCGTCTTCCTTGCCCCGGCCGCGCAGCTCCAGAATCTGGCCCAGCTTGCCTTCGGCGATCAGCTTTTTCGCCGCGGCGATTTTGGGGCTGACGTGCGTCTGGTGCGCGATCGCCACGCGGGCGTGCGTCATCTCGCTGGTGCGGACGATATCGTCGGCTTCGGCCAGCGTGCGGCACATCGGCTTTTCCATGAACACGTGGATGCCGCGTTCCAGCGCCGCCATCGCCATCGCATGATGCCGGTCGAGCCACCGCGGGCAGATCGCCACGATGTCAGGCTTGGCCTCGTCGAGCAGCTTGCGGTAGTCGGCGTAGGTCTTTTTCACCGCGAGCCGCTCGGCCGCCTTGGCCAGGCCGGCCGGATTGTCGTCGGCGACAGCCACGATTTCCGCTTGAGGAATCCGCTGCCAAACGACATCGATTCCATGGCCGTAGTCTCCCCGGCCACTGCTGCCGATCACCCCGATGCGATATTTTTTGGCTGGCATGATTTTGTTTTTCCAATACGCAATTGATTTGGAATGGGAGGATGCACCACGGAGGCACGGAGGACGCGGAGGAAAAGCTTGATTGAGCCACTGTTTCCTTTTGGTTGCGGCCGAAGGCCGCGCTGGGTGAATCCGTGGCCTAAAAAACTCCGTGCTCTCCGTGCCTCCGTGGTGAATTCCCCGGTTCTCGCGTTGCGGTCTGCATTTCCATTGCATTTCTCTACTTCATCCCCCTCAACTCCTCTTCATCCCCACATCCCCTTTCAAAAAACCTCGCCGCAGTCCTCGGCCTCAAGCTCCCCTCGGCGCGGCCCAGTGGTTTTCGCGATAGACGCGGCGGACGAGCCGGTTGGCGTCTTCGTCGCCGACGACCTGCTCGGCCAACGGGTCGAAGTCGAGCGCGCGTCCGGTGCGGGCGGCGATGTTCGCCAGGTGGACGATCCCCGCGGCGCGCAGCCCGACGTGGACGTCGGCGGCCAACTTCTGCTGCTTGCCGCGAATGCAATCGAAGAAGTTCTGATGGTGGGCGGGCAAGTCGGCCCCGCCTTTCTGCTCTGCCAGCAGCTTGTTGCGCGGGCCGTACAGTTTCCAGCCGACCGTGTGCCCCATGATGAGCACGCCGTTCTCGCCGTAAAACGCCGCGCCGTTCTCGTAGCCTCCTTGCACGTAGGGCGACCAGATGCGCTGCTCGAAGATCAATTGCTTCTTACGGCCGAGCTGGCCTTCGAGCGGGTACTCGCAGACGGCGTACTGCGTGTCGGGGAACTGCTGATCGTCGTCGAAGAAATATTTGCCGCCCAGGCAGGCGACCGTCGACGGATGCGTCTCGACGCCCAAGCCCCACAGCGCGACGTCGATATCGTGAACGCCGTCGTTGCCGATGTCGCCGCAGCCGAACTCGTACCACCAGCGCCACACGCCGGGCAACAGGTTCGCGCGATACGCCGCCAACGGCGCGGGGCCGAGCCACAAATCGAAATCCAATTCCGGCGGCGGCTCGCTGGGCGAGGTCTTGCCGATCGAGCGGCGCCGCTGGCTGTTCCAGGCCTTGGCGACCAGCACTTCGCCGATCTCGCCGGCCTTCACCCGCTCGATGCCTTCGCGGACGCAGGCCGTGCTGCGGCTTTGCGTGCCGACCTGCAACAGCTTGCCGCTCCGCTTGACGGTGTCGGCCATCAGCCGCCCTTCGCGAATGTTGTGGCAGCAGGGCTTTTCGACGTAGACGTGCTTGCCGGCATCGAGGGCCAGAATGGCCGCCGGCGCATGCCAATGGTCGGGCGTGGCGATGAACACGGCGTCGACGCGCGGATCGTCGAACACTTTCCGCATGTCCTTCACGGCCTTGGCCGCTTTCGACGTCCCCTCGACGACCTTCTTGGCCGCCGCTTCCAGCCGGTTCTGATCGACGTCGCAGACATAGGCCACTTCGACGTCGCTGCGCTTGGCCAGCAGGCCGAGGTGATTGCTCCCCATCCCGCCCGGGCCGATCAGCCCGACCACCAGCCGCTCGTCTTTGCCCGCTTCCTCGGCCGAGGCCGCTTGAGCGGCGACGCTCAAGCCGATCGTGCCCACGGCCGCAGTTTTCAGAAAATCGCGCCGCCCGCTGGCATTCATCTGGGTCGTTCCTTCGCTTAAAAGGCGTTATGGACCGTTCGCCCGCCCCATCGATGGTACTGGATGCTCGCCGCAGAGCAATCTTTTCCCGTAGGGCTGGCTTTCCAGCCTGACGGGCATCAGGGTGCGTCAGGCTGGAGAGCCTGACCTACGTATTCGCCTCGGGCGCCGCCGGCAAGTTGCAGACGGCGCGCCAGGCGCCGTCGGCAAGCCGGGCGACGATGCCGATCAGCCGCCCGTCGGGACCGAAGGCCGCGCGCTCCTGGCCAACGGTCGCGACTTCGCCGGCTTCCGCGGATCGAATCACGCGCAAGCCGTTGGCGATGCGGCGGGCTTCGCTCGCATCGAAGCGGATCGCCGGCAGATACGCCACGGCGCGCTCGGGCGGCAACAGCCAGCGAGCAAGATTCTCCGGCGTCAATTGATTGGGCGGGCAGGCGTCTTCAATGCGAAAGTCGCCGATCGCCGTGCGCACCAGGCTCGCCATCACGGCATGACTGCCCAGCAATTCGGCCAAATCCCGCCCCAACGAGCGGACGTAAGTGCCCGAGTTGCACTCAATGTCGACAGTCAGCTCCGGGTACTCGTATTGCAAAACTTCCAGGCGGTGGATCGTCACCGGGCGCGGCTGCAACTCGACCTCTTGTCCGGCACGCGCCAGGTCGTAAGCCCGGCGGCCTTGGACCTTGAGCGCCGAAAAAGCCGGCGGACGCTGCATGATTTCGCCCGTCAACCGCCTGGCGGCGCGATGGATTTGGTCGAGCGTCGGCCGCGGGGCCTCGGGATGAAACGTGAGTTCCCCCTCGATGTCTTCGGTCGGGCTGCTCTGGCCGAGCCGGAAGACAGCCAGGTATCGTTTCGGCATCCGTTGGACGTATTCGATCAGGCGGGTCGCCGGGCCGACGCAGACCGCCAGCACGCCTGTGGCCAGCGGATCGAGCGTGCCGGCGTGGCCGGTCTTGGCCGGCCGTACCAGGCGTTTGACGACGTCGACCGCCTGCCGCGACGTGATGCCGCGCGGCTTGTCGAGCACGATCAGGCCGCAGCGGTCCATTAAAAGCCGCCCCGATCGAGGATTTCGAAGTCGTACAACTCGGCGATTTCCTGCGGCGACTTCTCGGCCAAATTCGTAAACCGCCGCGCCAGTGCGCCCGCATCGGCCACGCCCAGCGACGCCAGCAAACGGAGCTTGTAGTTCAACAGCGCGGCCAGGTTCGCCGTCGTGTTTCGCGCGTGGCCGGTCGGGTACATCACCAGCCCGCTCGACAGCCGGCCGAACCGCTCGTGCTCGATTTTCAGCGAGGTGGGAATGCCGTCGGGATACTTGGCGTCGTATTCGGGGCCGCCGTGGCGAAACTCGATCTTCTCCATCAGCCGCCGCGTGAGCGGATGGTGCAAGCTGGCTTGGTTGTAGTCGGACGGTTCGAGCATCAGCTCTTGCCAACTCGTGCGTTGGGTTTCGATCGCCTTGCGCAGCAGCGTGGCGATGATGTAGACCATCGAGTGGTCGGCGCTTTGCCGCGTCTGCGGATCGCGCTTGGCCGGGTCGCCGATGATGCCCAGCGCCGGTTGATAAATCTCGATCCGCACGCCGCGAAGTCCCTTCTCGTCGGCCGCCAAGGCCGGGTGCTTTTCGAGCAGATCCATCAAGCCCTGAATCGCGCCGGCCGATTGGTGTTCGTACAGCCCGAGCTTGAAGTGCATGCCCATCACGGCGAAATCGGCGCCGCCGGCAGCCAGTTGCAGGTCGAACGGGCTGGCGTGCTTCTCGGCCGGTTTTTCGAACAAGCAGAAGATCGCCTCGGGGTTGCGAAAGATATCGGCCGGACCGACGAACCCGCGCATCGCCCGCCGCACGCTGAGCACGGCGACCTCGGCGCTGATGGCGGCCGAGGCGCCTTTGGAATCGGAAAGCTGCTTGCCGGCCCGGATCGCCCGGAACGGGATGTAATGGGCCACGACTTGGCCGACGGCCGATTCGATCTGGTCGACGCTGGCGCCCAGCACGGCGCCGAACACGACCGCCGAAGCGATGGCCCCGTGAACGACGTGGTCGATCTTGTGGTCTTTGAGCGAAAACACCTCGGCCAGCCGGCCGCGTATTTCGTCGATCGCCAGCATGGCCAACATGGTCGCCCGCCCGTCGAGCCCGCGCAACTGCGCGGCCGCCACGGCCACCGGGTAAAAGTCGTTGTGGCCGAACTCGCCGCGAGTATCGCCGCGCGCCGGGTTGTAGCCGAAGTTCGTGCCGTTGGCGTCCCATTCGCGCACGGCCGAGCAATTGGCCAGCACGGCCTTTTCCGGCGCCACGCGCACGCGCGAGCCAAGACACGTCGCCGCGGGCGCCTCGCCGGCAACGGCGTATTCCAAAGCCTCGCGCCGGAGAACGACCGGGGCATTCGTGCCGCAGGCCAGGGCCGACACGCCGCAAGCAATGCTGTCGAGATGGAATTGCTCCAGCCGCTCGAGCACCGTCGGGCTCGGCTGGCCCAAGCGCCCGGCGAGGAAGTCGATTGCATACTGGGCCAGGCCCCGAGCCTGGTTTTCGGTGCGCGGCAGAAAGACGTAGTTTCTATCCATCGGCATCCGTCTGATGTCTGACGCCAGCTTGAGAGATCATTCTGCTTTTCTACGCCCCCTCTCGCTCTTTTGGATGCGAGAAATCATCGCCGGGCTCTCCCGGTGCTTGCCGCCGCATTGGATTACGGGTTCCTCTTCTCTGTTCCAGGCGGTCCTCAGTTGCGTTTTTCGGTCGCATGTTATCGTTCTCGATGCAACTCTACTTGCCGGCGACAGCGTGCGCCACAGCCGGAACAGAGAAGAGGAACCCGTAACGGCGCCAGCACGACGTCATGCCTCGTCTGCCAAAAAGCAGGACGTTCTCTTTAGCTGGCGGCAGACAGCATTCCACATTCCACGCACGAACTTTTCCAAGGGTTGATCCCGAAAAACGCGGCAAACCGTATTGCGCCCCGTCATCATAACCCCTGGAAGCCCTTGTTCTAAGAGGCTACGATGAAAGTCTATGCAACTCGAACAGCTCGGCCCTTACAAGATCGGTCGCACGCTCGGCCGGGGCGGCATGGGAACCGTCTATGCCGGCGTGGCGATCGAAAGCGGAGAACCCGCGGCCATCAAAGTCCTTTCGGAGGTCATGGCGCGCGAAGAGGGATTCCGCGAGCGGTTCGAGGCCGAGATCGAAAGCCTGCGCAAGCTGAGCCATCCGAACATCGTCAAGCTGTTCGGCTTCGGCGAGCAAGACGGCCACCTGTTCTATTCGATGGAACTGGTCGAAGGGCGCAGCCTCGAAGAAGAGTTGCAGTCCGGCCGCACGTTCGATTGGCGCGAGGCGACCGATCTGGCCATCCAGGTCTGCCGGGCGTTGAAACACGCCCACGACCGCGGCGTGATCCATCGCGACATCAAGCCCGCCAACTTGCTGCTGGCCCCCGACGGAACGATCAAGCTCTCCGATTTCGGCATCGCTAAACTGTTTGGCTACAGCGGCATGACCGCCGACGGCGGAGTGTTGGGCACCGCCGAATACATGGCGCCCGAACAAGCCGACGGCCGGCCGGTCACGCACCGCTGCGATCTGTATAGCCTCGGGGGAGTGATCTTTGCGCTCTTGGCGCGGCGGCCGCCGTTTCGCGCCAGTTCGCTCGTCGAAATGCTGCAACTGCAACGCTTCGCCGAGCCCGAACCGCTGCGGCGGTTCGCTCCCGACGCGCCCGCCGAATTGGAAACCATCATCGGCCTGCTGTTGGAAAAGGATCCCGAAAAGCGGATTCCCACGGCGTTGGTCTTGTCGCGGCGTTTGGAGGCGATGAAGCACGGCCTGTCGGTGCGTCCGGCCGATCCCGATGAACCGCCGCCGGGCATTTCGGCGCCGACCAAGGTCGAGCCGCAGCCCGGCGAGCCTGGCAACCGCAACGAATATATCGCGACCGCGCCCACCGCCGCCGCCGACGGTCTGGCCGACGCGAAGTTTACGCTGGACGGCAGCGATGAGTATCGCATCGCCGGCGCCGACCTCGCGGCCACGGCGCCGAACTTGTACAAGGCGATGCGTTCCGACATGGAACTCGGTTCGGAACTGACCGCGGCGGCAACCGCCAAGCCGCCGGCCGCCGCCGGGAGCGAGAAGGCTCGCGAGGCCGTTGCGACGACCGCAGCCGGCGCCACGAAATTCACCACGGTCGGCGCCGACGATCATCGCCAGTTCGAAGAACCCGTCCAGGAGGGAGGCGGCTGGATCTCTCTGCAAACCTGGTTGCTGCTGGCGTGCATCGCCGCCTTGGGGTTCGGCGCCTGGTATCTTTTGCAACCGCCGACGCTCGATCGTTTGTACCAGCGAGCTTTGCAGGCCGAAGAGCAGGGCCGGCTGGATGACGCCGAAGAGGACATTCGATCCTTCCTCAGCCGCTGCGCGAAGGGCGATCCCCGAGGCGACGAACTCGAGTCATTGCGGGATCGCATCGAAGCCGACCGCCGAAACCGGAAGATCGAGCGCTCGTTGCGCTTCCGCGGACGCGTGATCGCCGCGTCGCCCATCGAGCGAGACTACGCCGACGCCCTCAAGCAGGTCGAACTCGATCCGGAAGTCGGCATGAAGCGGCTGCGTGCGATCGTGAATCTCTACGGCAGTCAGGACACTCGCGACTCTGCGGTCACGCGGCAATGCCTCGATCTGGCGCGGGAAAAACTCCGCGAGTTGGAAGAAAACGTCAAGCAATATTCCCAAGAACACTTGAAGCAGATCGACCGTCAGTTGGACCGCGCCGACGAGATCGTTGCGAGCGAACCGGACGAAGCCGGCAGAATTCGCGAGGCCGTGATCGAGTTGTATAGCGGCAAGCACTGGGCGCAAGCCGCGGTCGCTCGGGCGCGCAGCGCCTTGGCTGCACGACCGGCGGAACCCTCAACCGAAAAAGAGTAATCGCTCGCATGACGCCCGAACCATCCGACCGTGTACCGTCGGCCGGCGCCTCCGGCGCAGCCTTTCCCACGACGCGGCTGCGCCGGCTGCGCTATCATCCGGGCGTGCGCGAACTGGTGCGCGAGACGCGGCTTTCGCCGGCCAACCTGATCCTGCCGCTGTTCGTTCGCCGCGGCCAAGGGGTGCGGCAGGAGATCGCTTCGATGCCCGGCGTATTTCAGTGCTCGCTCGACGTTTTCGAGCGGGAAGTCGAGCGGATCGCCAAACTCGGCCTGGGCGGAATCATCTTGTTCGGCATTCCCGAGAGCAAAGACGCGACGGGCCGCGACGCCTGCGACGAAGCGGGCATCATTCAAGACGCCGCGCGCGCGGCCAAGCGCGCGGCGCCGAACTTGCTCACGATCACCGACGTTTGCTTCTGCGAGTACACCGACCACGGCCATTGCGGCGTGGTGAACGACAAAACGGGCCGGATGGACGTCGATAACGACGCCACGCTGGAATTGCTCGGCCGGCAGGCGCTGAGCCACGCGCGGGCCGGCGCCGACATGATCGCCCCCAGCGGCATGATGGACGGCATGGTCGGCGCGATCGGCCGCGCGCTCGACGCCGGCGGGTATTCGCACTTGCCCATCATGAGCTACGCCGCCAAATTCGCCAGCGCCTATTACGGGCCGTTTCGCGACGCGGCCGAAAGCGCTCCGCAATTCGGCGATCGGCGCACGTATCAGATGGATCCGGCATGCGATCCGGGGCAGGCCCTGCGCGAGGTCGAGTTGGATCTGGCCGAAGGCGCCGACATCATCATGGTCAAGCCGGCCTTGGCCTATCTCGATATACTCTCCGCCGTTCGCAACCGCTTCCCCGGAGTGCCCTTGGCCGCGTATAACGTCTCGGGAGAATACAGCATGGTCAAAGCCGCCGCCGCGCGCGGCTGGCTCGACGAGCGGGCCGTCGTGCTCGAGACGTTCACCGCCATCCGCCGCGCCGGCGCCGGCATCATCCTCACCTACTGGGCCGAAGACGCGGCGAGGTGGCTGAGTTGATCGTCCGGTCTGATTGATATCGTGGGCCGGGAGGTGCACCACGGAGGCACGGAGTTCACGGAGAGGACAAAGAAAGGCGGTAAAATGTCCTGATTCAACCGCAGAGCTTTGGCTTTCGAGATTGCGAATCGCCCATTCCGCATTTTCCTGCTCCGTGTTCTCCGCGCCTCCGTGGTGCATCCCAATCAACGAGCTAAACCTATTTTCAATATTCCAAGACCATGTCACGACAACACAGCAGCCAGGCCTTCGCGCGTGCGAAACGCCTGATTCCAGGCGGAGTGAACAGCCCGGCGAGGGCTTTTGGCGGAGTGGGCGGCGAGCCGCTGTTCTTCGAAAAGGGCGAAGGCCCCTGGCTCGTCGACATCGACGGCAACCGCTATCTCGATTACATCGGCTCGTGGGGACCGATGATTCTCGGCCACTGCCATCCGCAGGTCACCGCGGCGCTCGAGGCGGCGGTGCGGCGCGGCACGAGTTTTGGGGCCCCGACCGAAGCCGAAAGCGAACTGGCGCAGATGATCGTCGACGCCGTGCCCTCGATCGAAAAAGTCCGGCTCGTGAACTCCGGCACCGAAGCCACGATGAGCGCCATCCGCCTGGCCCGCGGGTTCACCGGCCGCGAGGGAATCGTCAAATTCGCCGGCAACTATCACGGCCACGTCGATAGCCTGCTGGTCGCCGCGGGCAGCGCCGCCGCGACGCTGGCCGTGCCCAACTCGCCCGGCGTGACGGCCGGCACGGCGCAAGACACGCTGGTGCTCGAATACAACGACGCCGAAGCCCTGGCCGCGGCCTTCGCCCGGCACGGTTCGCGCATCGCCGGCGTGATCTTCGAACCGGTCGTCGGCAACATGGGCTGCGTGCCGCCATCGAGCGAGTTTCTGCGAGCCTTGCGCGAAGAGACGCGCCGCCACGGGACGCTGTTGATCTGCGACGAGGTGATGACCGGCTTTCGCGTGGCTTACGGCGGCGCACAATCGCGGCTCAAGATCGAGCCGGATTTGACGACGCTGGGCAAGATCGTCGGCGGCGGCTTGCCGGTCGGCGCCTACGGCGGCCGCGCCGAGATCATGGACCGCATTCTGCCGGCCGGCCCGGTGTTTCAGGCCGGCACGCTGTCGGGCAATCCGCTGGCGACGGCCGCGGGCATTGCCACGCTCAAGGCGCTGCGCGACGATTCGCCCTACGAACTGCTCGAACGGCTCGGCGCCCGGCTCGAAGCCGGCCTGGCCGCGGCCGCTCGCGAAGCCGGCGTGCCGCACACGACGGCTCGCGTCGGCAGCATGCTCACCTTGTTTTTCAACCCCGAGCCCGTGACCAATTGGACCATTGCCAGCCGGTGCGATACGAAGCGCTTCGCCCGTTACTTTTGGGGCTTGATCGATCGCGGCGTTTACATGCCGTGCAGCCAGTTCGAGGCGCTATTCATTTCGACGGCCCACAGCGACGCCGATATCGATCGCACGATTGCGGCCGCGCGGGAAGTGCTGGCTGAGATTGCCTAACGCGCTGTAGGGAACGCCCTCGGTGGCAATCCGTGAAGCCGCAATCGACAATCCAACGCACTGCCGTCGGAACCGCCCTGGCGGGCTTTTTCCGGCTCATTCATTGGCCTTGTCAGGCCTCCGAAAATCCAATCGTCGCATTGGCCCGCGGCGAGCCTCAACTCGCCGCGGCGGGCGCCGACTGATGTTCCAGGGCGTCTTGCAGGGTTTCTTCGGCCGTGCGCGAGTACGGCAGGCTGTGGAACCAGGTCAGCAGCGCCGCCGATAGCGCGGCGCCCACGGCCACGGTCGGCCAACCAAAGGCGTAGCCGCCCTCGGCGCTTGTTTGGGCGAACCACTCGGGAAACGGATTGCCGCCCAGATCCTTCGGGTTGAAGCTGGCAGCCAGGACCGTCAGCGAGTTGTGCGTGAGGTGGAACAGCATGCAGGGAAACAAGCTGCCGGTTTGTACGGCGAGAAAGCCGATCACCAGACCCACCGTCGCCGTGATGATCGACTGTTGCAGTATGCCGTGCAGAATGCCAAAGAACAGGCTGCTGATCGCGATCGCCCACCACTTGTGGCCGATATGCCGCAGACCCGAGAGGATGAAGCCGCGGAACGCCAATTCCTCGCAGATGGCCGGCGTGACCGCCATCAACATCAGCAAGGCCCACACCGATGGGGCTTGCGACATCATCTCGCCGACGCGTTCGGTCAGTTCCTTGTTGACCGGATAGAGGTATTGCACGAGCTCGGCGAAGCGGGCCGCCACGGGGTGCAAGCACAAAGCCAACAGCACCGCGGCCGACAGCGCGGCAAACGGCGGCTTTCGCAGCAACAGCGTCTGCCGCGGCGAACGCGTCAGCATCACGGTCATCAGCAAGGCCGGCGTCAAAATCACGACCAGTTGCGAGACCATCACCAGCGTCAACAGGTCGTGAAAGCTCTTGACCTCGGGCATCGATTGGTGCAGGGCGAAATTCATGAAGAATTGCACCAGCAAGATCAGCACGCCGCAGAACAGGGCCATCGCCGGGCTGGGCGTGTCGGCCCGGTCGCGCAGCAGATGCCGCAGCCACAAGCCCATGTCGAGCCGCTCGCTTTCGCGGAACAGCACGCTCTCGGAATTGAACTGGTCGATGGCCCAACGGATCGCCCACAAACAGCAACCCAGCGTAACGGCCGCCACCGGCGCGATGAACGGCAGGGCGTGCCAATAATTGCCTTCGAGCATCGCTCGCAACAACAGCACCACGCCCGTGACCGGAATCAGGCTGTTGCCCAACGTCAGCTCGACGCCCGGCGCCATCGGCAAAATCACCAGCGGCATCGTCACCAGCATCAAGGGCATCAGGTAATACTGACCTTCTTTGCTGCTGCGGGCGAACGCCGCCAGCGCCAGGCATAGCGCGCTGAACAAAGCCGACATCGGCACGAGCGCGATCAACAGCCACAGCGGCGTCAGCGGCGGCGGCGGCCCGACCTGCTTCGCCAGCATGCCGACCACGAACTTGCCGGTTACGCCCATGCTGACCAGGTTCAGCACCGCCGAGGCCATGCTGAACGACATCACGGTGAGCAGTTTGCCCCACACGATCTCGCTGCGCTCGGCCGGACTGCTGAGCAGCGTTTCGAGCGTACCGCGTTCCTTTTCGCCGGCGCACAGGTCGATGGCCGGATAAAAAGCCCCGGTCAAGGCCCAAATCAACAGCAGAAACGGCAGCAGCTTCGACCACACCGCGGCGTCGCGATGTCCGCCCTCTGCGGCCACGTCGTGCTCGGCCACTTCGAACGGCTTGGCGGCCGACTCGGGCAGATGGCTGGCGTCCAGATTCTGCCGGCCGATCTCCTCGCGCCAGCGATCGAGCACCAGCGAAACGCGGGTATGCGTGATCTGTGATTTTTCTTTGGCCGTGTTGAAAAAGACCTCGGGGCTGGGCACGGCCAGCTCTTGGGCCTCGGACGGCTCGACTTCGCGGCGGGCCAGGCTTTCGCGAAAGGCCTTCAGTCGCTGGGCGAAATCGGGCGGAAAATAGATCACCGCCTCGCACTCGCCTTGCTCTACCCAGCGCCGAGCCAGAGCGGCGATCTCTGCACGGGTTTGCTTCGCGTCGAGCGGAGGCTGCTTCGCTTCGAAGTTCGGCTTGGCCGGCGTCACTTCGAGCAGCTTCGCCTTGCTGGGGTCGCTGAACAAACTTGCAGAGAAACAGCCCTTGTCGATCAGCTGCGGCGTCGGCGGCAATTGCTCGGCCCCAATCACTTGCACGCGCGTGGCGTGCTCGCTGATGAATTGCAGCACCTGGAACATGCTCATGCCCAGCAAGGGGTACAAGAGCAGCGGCAGCACGGCGATCATGAACAGCGTGCGGCGGTCGCGCAATTGATCGCGGACTTCGCGGTGCAGGACCAGCTTGACGATGTGCCAGGTCATCGGTCGTCACCCGCCGAGGCCGTCGCCGCCAATGCCCGCTCGCGTTCGTCGTGTTGCGAGATGAGCTGGAAGAACAGCTCTTCCAAATCGGGCTGGTCGTAGCGGTCGCGCAGTTCGTCGAGAGTGCCCTCGGCCAAAATGTGCCCGCGATGGACGATCGCCAGCCGGTCGCAGAGCTTTTCGGCTTCGCGCATGATGTGCGTCGAAAACAGCACGCACTTGCCGTGCTCGCGCAGCTCGGCCACGGTCTTCAACAGCGCCCGGGCCACCAGCACGTCGAGCCCCGAGGTGGCCTCGTCGAAGATCAGCACCGGCGGATCGTGGACCAGCGCCCGGGCGATCGAAACCTTTTGCTTCATGCCGGTCGACATCTTGGCGCCGAGCAGATCGCGAATTTCGTTCATCTGCAGGCGCTCGAAGAGGTTTTCCATCCGCTCGTGCAGCGTCTGTTCGTCCAGGCCGTGCAGGCGGCCGAAATACTCGACGATCTCCCAGGCGGTCATGCGGTCGTAGACGCCGGTATTGGCCGACATGAAGCCGATCTGCCGCCTCACCTGCGAGGGCTGCGTCACCACGTCGGCGCCGGCTACGGTGACCGTGCCGCTGGTCGGCCGCAACACGGTACTGATGATTCGCAAGGCGGTCGTCTTGCCGGCCCCGTTCGGCCCCAGCAGCCCGTAGACTTGCCCTGGATAGGCGTCGAAGCTGATCCCGCCCAGCGCTACCAACTTACCGCGTCGCAGATCGGCGTAGTGTTTGGTGAGTTGGTGGACGTGGATCATCGAGGGCGCCGTCCGGCTGGCGAAAGACTTGCTGAAATAATCCGTTCCCTGTCTCCGACGCAGTTCGATGGAACCACAGAGGCGCAGAGACACAGAGTTTTTCAAATGAATTGACTAAAACGATTCGGGACTGAAATGCGGCCAGCCCCAAATTTTCTCTGCCTCTTTCCCATCTCTGCGTCTCTGTGTCTCTGTGGTTCAAAACAATAACGGTCAGAGATCGTTTGAGGAGGCATCTAAGTGAATCGGATTCGAATTGTCGCGAACGTAGCGTCGAATTGCGTGGCGCGCCGCAAGCGCTCTACCTCAGCTTAGCTTACGACGGGCAGGGCCACACGGCCCCCGGCGGCCGGCTCGGCGTCGATCAGTTCGTAGAACACGTTTCGCTGCCGAGGCGCGTAGCCCAGTTCGCCGATCGCCTCTCGAATTTGTTGTAGCGTGAGATAGTGCACCGTGCCAGCCGAGGCCACGACGTTTTCTTCGATCATCAAGCTGCCCATGTCGTTGGCCCCGTACAGCAGGGCGATCTGACCGACCTTCAGTCCCTGCGTGACCCAGCTCGATTGGATATTCGGAATATTATCCAAATACAGCCGGCTGACAGCTTGCGTTTTGAGATACTCGGCGGCCCCCGCCTTGGGTACGTGCGCCAGCTCCGTATGTTCCGGTTGAAACGTCCAGCAGATATAGGCGGTAAAACCGCCCGTCTCGTCCTGCAATTGGCGCAACCGCTGGAGGTGTTCGATCCGTTCGGCCAACGTTTCGACGTGGCCGAACATCATCGTCGCCGAGCCGCGGCCGCCCAGTTCGTGCCACGTGCGGCAGACGTTCAGCCAGTCGTCGGTCATCACCTTGCCGCGCGTGATTTCGGCCCGCACGCGATCGACCAGAATCTCGGCGCCTCCGCCCGGCAGACTGCCCAGCCCCGCGGCTTTCAAACGTTCGAGCACCGTGCGTAGCGGCAGCTTGTTGACCTTGGTGAAGGCGTAGATCTCCGGCGGGCTGAAGCCGTGGATGTTGACCTGCGGAAAATGACTCTTGATGTCGCCGAGCAATTCTTCGTACCACTCGAGCTTCAACTCGGGGTGCATGCCGCCTTGCATCAAGATCTGGTCGCCGCCGAGATCGACCGTTTCCTGGATCTTTTTGAGCAACTCGCCGCGCTCGAGCACGTAGCCTTCCGGATCCTTCGGCCGGCGGTAGAACGCGCAGAAGTCGCAGACCGCCGAACAGACGTTCGTGTAGTTGATATTGCGGTCGATGTTGTAGGTGCGATAGTTTTCCGGGTGCAGCCGGCGCGTGACGGCGTTGGCCGCGCGGCCCAGCGCGACTAGGTCGTGCGATTCGAGCAGTGCCAGCCCTTCGGCCGGCGTCAGCCGTTCGCCGGCGAACGCTTTATCCAGCGTTTTCGCAATCGAAGCAACCAAGTTCGACTCCCGCGGGCGCCAGGCCCAGTTTCCGAGCGTGACGATAAAACAGTTCCAGCCCGCGCAGCTCGCGCGGGCCCAGGTAGAAATAGAGATTGTCGCGCAGATACGACACGCATTCGGGTCGCGACAAGCCCAGCGGCGCCGCTTCGACTTCGGCGATTTGGTCGAGATGCGCCAGGCCCGCATCGCGAGCCTGCGACAAAGCCTCGCCCAGATCGCCCAGTTCGACGCCGGCTCGGGCCGTCCACATGGCGAATACGAACGGCAGTTCGGCCCAGCGACACCATTCGTCGCCCAGGTCCCAGACGGCCGCAAAAGGTCCGCCCGGCGAGCGCATCGCCCGGTCGCCGATCAACAGCACGGCGTCGGTCTTGGCATCGGCGGCTGAGGCGCCAATCGGCAGCGGCTCGAGCCGGGGCTCGACGCCGAACCGCTCCTTGAGCAGAATTCGCACCAGGGCCACGCTCGTCCGCGAGCCTTCGTCGAGAGCCAGGCTCTCGATCCGCTCGATCGGATTGCGGCTGAACAGCTTGACCGAAAGCACCGGCCCGCGGCAGGCGATGCAGGCATCGGAAACGATCGAGTAAGTCGGATCGTGAAAGAATTCGATGCACGGGATCAAGGCCACGTCGAGCCGGCCGGCGGCCAGGTCGTCGGCCAGGCGGCTGGGCAGATCGAGCACGAGTTCCGCGTTCGGCGCGAGTTTGGCGAAATTGTAAATCAGCGGCTTCGTATTCAGATAGTTGACGGCGCCGACCCTGATTTTGGGCCGTGGGTTCATGCGTCACCGTGGTTTGGTTGCTTGGCGGTCAAGGCGGTTAGTTGTGCAAGACAATAGCACGCCGTTTTTCTTGTCTGCCACCAGCTTTAGAGATCGTCCTGCTTATTGGCGGACCACGCTCGTCGGTCAACCGTAGGACGGACCTCCGGTCCGTCTTGCCCTAGGGTGACGGACCGGAGGTCCGTCCTACGGGAGCCTTAAAAAAAGCAGGACGATCTCTAAAGCTGGTGGCAGACATTCGAGGCGTGCGCTGCCTCGGAGCTTTCTGCTCGCGAAAGGCCCATTTTAGCTTCACGCCTTCAAACTGGCCATCGCTGGCAAAACCCTAACCGCAGCCCGTTGCGCCGCTTAACTCCCCGCCGCGTGCATCGAACCGGCGCCGGCCTTATGATGAGCGTCAGCCCATACCAACCCGAAGCGTCAGCGAGGCGATACGAAGCTCCGTAGGTCAGGCTTTCCAGCCTGACGCACATCAGGCTGGAAAGCCTGACCTACGTAAGCGACTTGCCCTGCTGGCACGTCGGGTTAGTGTATTTCGCCTCGCCGCCACCACCGAGGATCCCATCGTGAAACGCATCGAACGAGAACAAGCCCGCAAATACGCCTTCGACTGCCGCGACGAGCCCTTGCTGCACGTGGAGAGCGGCGAAAGCTTCGAAATCGAAACCTACGACGCCAGCACGGGCTACTTCAAAACGCCCGAAGACAAGGCCATTCCGGGCCGTCGGCCGGGCTTCGACCGCCTGCCGCCCCTGGCCAACCCGATCGGCGGGCCGGTCTATCTGGCCGGCGCCGAGCGCGGCGATACGCTGGTCGTCTCGATCGAAGAGATCGTGGTCGACGATTATTCGTGGATCGCCATCGGGCCGCGGCGCGGACCGCTGGGCGAGTCGACGCGCTGGCCGGAACTTTCGAGCGAGTACACGACCAAAATCTTCAAGCACACGCCGGGCAAAAGCGGCACGACGCGCGACGGCACGCTGCACTTCAGCGAGCGCGTGAGCTGGCCGATCACGCCGTTCATCGGCACGCTGGGCGTGGCGCCCGACCGCGAAGTGACCACCAGCATCGACGGCCAGGGCGAATGGGGCGGCAATCTCGACATCCGCGACGCGGCGCCGGGCAATCGCATCCTGCTGCCCGTGTTTCACCCGGGCGCGATGTTCTATCTGGGCGACGTTCACGCCAGCCAGGGCGATACCGAATTCACCGGCACGGCGGCCGAAACGAAAGCGACCGTGCGACTGAAGCTGGAACTCGTCAAAGCCAAGCGGCTGCCTTGGATGCGGATCGAAAAGCCCGCGTCGATCGTGTCGGTCTACGCCTTTCGCCCGTTGGAAGTCGCCGTCGAAACGGCCACGATCAACCTGATCGATTGGCTCGTGGCCGACTACGGCTGGTCGCCGACCGACGCCTACTGCCTGGTGAGCACCTGCCCCGACTTCCGCATCAACGTCTACCAGATGTGCAAGCTCGGCAAGCTGAACTACGTGGCCGGAGCGGAGATACCGAAGCGCTATCTCTAGCTCCCAAAAAGGGGACATTCTGGTTTTCTCCGCCGGACTCAGTGAGCGAAACAGAGCAATCGGCGGTCGCACTGCGGCCTGCGAATCGCGAAAACCAGAATGTCCCCTGGTATGTCCTACACTTGAAGAACGGCAAGCGGCGATGGCGGAGTTCTATAAGGAGTTCGGAGAGAAGTATCCTGACGCCGCGCGCGACTTCTTTAACCAGCATCCGAATTTGAAATAGGAGCATGCCGATGGGTGCCTTCGTGGTCTACTGTCAGGACAACGACAGCTATGCCTTCCGTGAACGCTCACTGCTGACGGAATACGAGCGGATCCATCAAGAACTTATCCCAGACATGTCGGGTGAAGCGCGCTCAGGCGTCCGTCGCTGTGGAGCTTGCGGCGAACTCATTGCCAAGTGGGACGAGCCGCTGTCACGACTTGTCCTCAAGAAGCGGAAGTACGACATTTCGATTACGTATGATGGGGTGACGGCAGTATCTGAGCGGTTCACGATCATCTACGAACGGAACAATCTGTGCGGTCTAGTATTCCGGCCACTGCCCGATGACTCGGCATTCTACGCCATCTCTCCATCAAGGGCTGTCGAATTCGATCCTGAGCGTCGAAAGACGCGCTTCATCAAGCGCTGTCAGCAGTGTGGACATTTTGAGTCCGTAGTTGGAGCAACCCCCGTTTATCTAAAGGCAGGTGTTAGAATAGGTGACAGAGAATTTGTTCGAACCGATCTGGAGTTTGGAAGTCACGACGAAAAGCATCCTCTCCTGCTTTGCGGTGAGAGCGCGGGACAGGCCCTGTCTACGGCCGACCTAAAAGGGCTTGACCTAATTCCCGTCGATGAAATTGCCGCTGAGCCGGTCGCCAAATGACGGGAGGACGCCCATGAACGGGGTGCGGTCCACTCAGTCCCATGATTTATGCGGCGATTTCAAGCGGAATGAGACGATTCTGACCGGGAGTTCGTGGGGTGGCGGTCTCCAATGAGACGAACATCTTGTCCCGAACGGCGGACCAGATCTTGCTCAGTACGGCAATCCGCAGGGCCAGAATCGGGCGCGGAAAAAGGGGACATTCTACTTTTCCCTTTTTCGCGGCCGGCCGCGGGGACGCAGGGTCGATTCCAAGCCCAGCCGCCGGGCGGTCCGTTCGGCCCACTTCGCTTCGCCAAACGGCTGGCCCCGCTCGATCGCCCGACGCAGATCGCTTTCCTCGGCATCGGTTTGCGGCTGGTTGACCAGCGCCGGCCAGTTGCGCGGGTAGGCGATCGGCCCGGCGGCCAACATTTCGGGACGCACGCCCGTGCGACGCCAGGCCAAGCTCGACCAGGGCCACAGCTCGGCGCGAGCCACGAGGTTCGCCCGCAACGCGTTCCGCTCGACGTAGCGCAGCACGGTTAGCAAGTGCTCGTCGTGCTGGATGGGAAAGGCCTTGAAGCGGCCCTGCCAGACGTGGCCGCTCGACTCATAGTGGCGGTGGTAGCGCCGCACGTGGCTGGTCAGCAGCCACTGCATCCAGCGGCTGAGGTCGCCGTCGCAGTAAGGCCAAAGCACCAGGTGAAAGTGATTCGGCATCAAGCAATAGGCCAGCAGCCGCATGGGCAGCCGCCGGTTCGCTGCCGCCAACAGATCGACGAACGCCCCATAATCGCCGTCATCATGGAATACCGCGGCGCGCGCATTGCCGCGGTTAATGACGTGGTAACACATCCCGCCGATCGAGGCTCTTGCAGTTCGCGGCATCGTGCTGCAAGCTATCATATCATCGGCCCGGCGGCAAGAAAAAGTAGAATGTCCCCTTTTTGCGAGGCGGCGGCGATGGCCGATATCGTGCTGGTCAATCCGCGTTTCGACGTCTCGTATTGGGGCTTGGAGCACGCACTGCCGCTGTTGGGCAAGCGGGCGAATCTGCCGGTCGCCTGTTTGCCGCTCTTGGCCGCGCTCACGCCGCCGGAACACCAGGTTACGCTCGTCGACGAGAACGTCGAGCCGCTCGATTTCGACCGCCTGGCCCGAGCCGACCTGGTCGGGTTGACCGGCATGAGCGTGCAGCGGCGCCGGATGCGGGAGATTTTGCAGGAACTCAAACGCCGCGGCGCCACTGCGGTCGTGGGCGGGCCTTGGGTCAGCGTGCAGGAAGATTATTTCGGCGACCTGGCCGAAACGATCTTCGTCGGCGAGGCCGAAGAAACCTGGCCCCGCTTTCTGGCCGATTGGCAAGCCGGCCGCCGCGAGCGGCGCTACGAGCAGGCCGAGAAAACCGACATGACGCGCGTGCCGACCCCGCGCTTCGATCTGCTCAAGATGCGGCAATACATGTTCGGCAGCTTGCAGTTCACCCGCGGCTGCCCGTTCGAGTGCGAGTTCTGCGATATCATCGTCACCTTCGGCCGGCGCCCGCGGCTGAAGACTTCGGCCCAGGTGATCGCCGAACTCGAAGCTCTGCGGGCCGCGAAGATGGAAATCGCCCTGATCGTCGACGACAACCTGATCGGCAACCGCCGGGCCGTCAAGCCGCTGCTGGCCGAGGTGGCCCGCTGGCAGCAGGAACACGGCTACCCGTTTACGTTTTTCACCGAGGCTTCGCTCGATCTGGCTGAAGACGCCGAATTGATGCGGCTGATGGTCGAAGCCAATATCCAAAGCGTGTTCATCGGCATCGAGACGCCCAACGAGGAATCGCTCCGCGAAACGAGGAAATTCCAGAACGTGCGGCCGGTCGGCACGCTCGCCGAGCGCGTCCGGAGAATCCAGGACGCCGGGCTAGAGGTCTGGTGCGGCATGATCCTGGGCTTCGATCACGACGACGCCTCGATCTTTGCCGCGCAGCGCGAGTTTCTCAAGGATTCGCGGATTCTGCACGCCATGATCGGCATGCTGCACGCGATTCCCAAAACGCCGCTCTACGACCGCCTGGCCGCGGCCGGCCGGCTCGACGCCGCCGACGACCCCGAATTCGGCACGAACGTGATTCCCTTGCAGATCGACCGCGAAACGCTGCGCGACGGCTACCTGCAGCTCATGCAAGAGCTCTACGAGCCGGCGGCTTACTTCGAGCGGCTGGAGCAACTTTATCTGCGCGATCGGTTTCAATACGGCCAGGCGCGGCGTCGCTATTGGCGCACCCATCGTTGGGCCTGGCTGAAAGCGCAGGCCAAAAGCCTCGCGCGTTCGGCTTACGTTTTCGCGCGGTTGATGCGCGACGTGCCGGAGGCCGATTTGCGGCGCGAATACCGCCGCCGTCTGGCGCGGTTGCTCAAAGCGCGGCCCGAGGCGGAAACCCTGTTTATCTATCTGATCAAGTGCGCCATGCACTATCACCACCACGCCATGACGCGGCAAATGATCGACGGCCGACGCCCGCTGGTGAACACCTTCTGACGCGCTGGCCGAATTCTCGCGATACGCTAGAATTTGGGCGCAAGCAATCCGCAAACACATTAGGAGGATCAGTCATGGCGATCGAACTGCGCGAGGAAGACGGCGGGAAATTGCTGACGGTTCGCCTGAGCGAGAAATTGCACAAGTCCGACTACGAGCATTTCCTGCCGGAGGTCGAGCGGCTGATCCGCCAGCACGGCAAGCTGCGGATTCTGATGGACATGCACGACTTCCACGGCTGGGACGCCGGCGGGTTGTGGGAGGATGTCAAGTTCGATCTCAAGCACTTCAAAGACATCGAGCGCTTGGCGATGATCGGCGAGACGAAGTGGGAACAGGCGATGGCCACCTTCTGCAAGCCGTTCACCACCGCCAAGATTCGCTATTTCGATCATTCGCAGCTCGACGAGGCGCGCCTCTGGCTGGCCGAGGCGTAAGCGCAAACGTGCGCGGAGCGAGCCACGGATAAAACACGGATGAGCTAGGCTGGTTCTCTGCTGCGAACGTTCAGCGCGGCGAACGCAAATCAGCAATTGAATGAGGCCGCCGCGCGAAGTTTTCTCGCCGCAAAAACTCATTTCCCCCGCGACGCGAGCGAGGTTTCTGAACTATGTTTGTGAATAAGGCTTTCAGCAGCGCGGCGAACGCTCGGCGAAAGGCCGATCATGGATTGGCGCCTTCGGGGGAACAAGGTCGATGGCTAAGGTGCTCGTCGTCGCGGACGTCGCCGAGAATGCTCGGTCGCTCGCAGCGGAACTCACGCGTCAAGGTTATGCCGTCGAAGTCGCCGCCAGCGAGGCCGAGGCGCTCGACAAAGCTGCCAGCGACCCACCCGACGCGATTCTGCTCGACCTCGAGGCCGCCGGCCTGGCAGCCTGCCGTCGCCTGAAGGCCGATCCAGCGCTCGAAACGATCCCGCTGATGGTGATCGCCGCGCCCGACGTCGAGCGGCGGATCGCCGCGTTCCTCGACGCCGGCGCCGACGACTATCTCAGTCGGCGCGACGACGCGTGCGCGCTGTTGGCGCGGCTGCAGATCGCCCTGAGAACCAAGTCCGCCCGCGACATGCTGCGCGAGACGAACCGCTGCCTGGAAGAAACGCGGCGAATGGCCGAAGCCGCCAATGCCGCCAAGGGCGAATTTCTGGCCAACGTCAGCCACGAATTGCGTTCGCCGATGACGGCGATTTTGGGGTTCGCCGATTTGCTGCACGACAAGCTGGCGGACGAAGACGAGCGGGCAACGCTCGACACGATCAAGCGGAACGGCGAATTGCTGTTGCGAATGGTCGACGATCTGCTCGACTTGTCGAAGCTCGAAGCCGGCATGTTTACGGTCGAAACCGGCCCCTGTTCGCCGCGAGCCGTGGTCAACGAAGTCGTCGCGTTGCTGAAGCGTCGAGCGCTCGACAAGGGGCTGTCGCTGGAGGCGGCCTGCGAATCGTCGCTGCCCGACCTGATTCGCTCCGACTCTTTGCGGCTGCGGCAGATCGTGGCGAACCTGGTCACGAACGCCATTAAGTTCACCGAGCAGGGCGGCGTGTTGATCCGCCTCTGGTCGGCCCGGGCTGAGGCCGTTGAAAGTACACTGCAGCTTGAAGTCGCCGACACGGGCATGGGCATCGAGGCGGAACGGATCGATGCGATCTTCGATCCGTACGTGCAAGTCGACGCCTCGGTCGCTCGACGATACGGCGGCACGGGCCTGGGCCTGGCGATCAGCCGCCGGCTGGCCCGACTGCTCGGCGGAGACCTCACCGTGGCCAGCGAGCCCGGCGTCGGCAGCACGTTTCGGCTGACCCTTCCCCTCAGCCCGCCGTACTGAAACATGGAGGGGCGGGCGCCCTCGCCCGTTGTTCAGACATGGAGGGGCGGGCGCCCTCGCCCGCTGTTTTAACGGGCGAGGGCGCCCGGACCTCCATCGTAACGGGCGAGGGCGCCCGGGCCTCCATTGCTTCAGCGGGCGAGCGGCTCGACGGCGACCTGCGCGGCATCTTGCAAGGCTCGTTCGGGATCGAGCCGGCCGGGCAGCAAGGCGGCGGCGTTCTGTGCGGCGCAGGCGATCCCCAGGCGAACGCACTCGAGTGGTTCGCGGCCGAGCGAAAGGCCCCAGGCCAACCCGGCGGCCAGGCAATCGCCGCAGCCGATCGGGTTGACGACCCGCGCTACTCGCAACGGCGCCAGACGATAACTCGCCTCGCCGGAAGCAAGCCAAACGGCCTTGGCGCCTTCAGTCACCACGACCCACTCGGCGCCGAGTTCGACGAGTTCGCACATCGCGGCGCGTAGGGTCCGGTCAGTGTCGAGCGGCCGGCCGAGCGTGTGCGCCAATTCCTCGCGGTTTGGCTTGACGAACATCGGGCTCATGGCAAGAGCTTCCAGCAGTTCCGGACCGCGGGCGTCGAGCACCACGGGACCGACGGTCCGTTCCATCAATTCCAGATAGTACGCCGCATCCGTTCCGGCCGGCAGCGAGCCGCTCAGCACCACGACATCCGCCGCGAGCGCGTGCGCCGCAAACTCCTCGCGAAACTCGTCGAGAATCTCGGCTGACAACGGCCGGGCGTTTTCAACCAACTCGGTGACGGCGCCGGTTGCGTCGTCCAACAGCGTCGTGCAGACGCGAGTCGGTTCGGCCTGCCCAATCAGGCTGGCCTCTAAGCCAAAGCCGGCGAATTCCGCCCGGACTCGCTCGGCCACGTCGGCGCCCAGCGGACTGATCGCGCGGCACTCGGCGCCCAGGTGCGCCAGGGCGATGCCGACGTTGAACACTTTGCCCGAGGCGCACTGGTGCGCCTCGGCCGCCCGATTCACCTCGCCCAGGCGCAGCCGCTCGAAACGCAAAATGTGCTGCCAGGCGGGGGTCAAACCGGCGGCGACGATCATAGCAAGTCCTCCAAGAGTTGCGTCAGTTCTTCGTCGTCGAGTTGCCGCGGGTTGCCGTTCATGCTGTTGCCGCGCGAGCCGCGGACCAACTCGGGAATCTGTTCGCGCCGCACGCCCAACTCGCCCAGCCGCTTCGGCACGCCGACCTCTTCCGCCAGCCGATCGATGCGCTCGATGAACGCTTCGGCCGCCGCCGCATCGCTGGCAGAGGCGCCGCCGAGCGTCGCCCGGGCCAATTCCGCGAGCCGCGATTGGCTGACCTCGCGATTCACTCGCAGCGCCACGGGCAGCATTGCGGCGCACGCCAACCCATGCGGAACGCGCGCCGTGACGCCGAGCGCGGCCGCCACGCCGTGCGCCAGCCCCAGGCCCGAATTGGCCAGCGCCATGCCGGAAAGGAATGCCGCGTGCGCCATGCTCTCTCGCGCCGGCCGCGAGCGGCCGTCTTTCACGGCAACGGCCAGCGCCGGCAATGCTCGCCGCAAGCCGTCGAGGGCCAAAGCTTGCGGAATCGGCCGGGCGAAGCGGCAGACGTAGCTCTCGATGAGCTGCGTGATCGCGTCCATGCCGGTCCAGGCCGTGGTCGTCGGCGGCACGTGGATGCTCAGTTCCGGATCGACAAGCACCAGCTTGGGCACCATCCATTCCGAGCGCAAGCTTTTTTTGAACGGCGGGTCGTAGGACGAGATGACGGCGTTCTTGGTCGCTTCCGTGCCCGTGCCGCCGGTCGTGGGCATCGCGGCCAGCGGCAACGGGCGCTCGACGAGCTTGAGCCCGCGGCCGACCCCTTCGAGATAATCTTTGACCGTCTCGCTTTCGCGGTTCACGGCCATAGCGCTAGCGGCTTTGGCCAGATCGATCGCCGAACCGCCGCCAACGGCCACGAGCAGATCGCCCTGGCCGGCGCCCAATTCACGCAGTTTCTTCGCGGCGCGATCGACGTCGGTGACTTCCGGCTCGTGCGAAATCGCCCCCAGCGTTAGCGGTTCGACGCCCGCGGCGCGCAGTGCGGCGGCGATTTCGTCCATCACTCCGGCAGCCTTCAACGTGCGTGAGCCTTCGACCACGAACGCCCGGCGGCCGAGGTGGGCCGCGTGGGCGCCGATCTCGCTTCGCCGGCCCCAGCCGAAGACGATTTGCTGCGGGGCGAAGAAATCGTAGCGAAGCTCAGCCATTTCGTTCATGCAAACCGCCGAGGATCACGAAAATCGGAAAGAAAAAGATCTGCTTCTCGCTCGCGTCATGATTTATACCTATGACGATTTATATCGCCGCCGGCGTCTTTTGTCTTGGCGGGCGCCCGAATCTCGAATTCGCCGAGAAATCCAGGCATCGGCGGCTCGCGAAGCCGGCTCGCAGACCTCGAATCGGCTGCTAAATCGGCCGTTTCACGCCTTATAAATGCTTTTAAACGCCTTATGACGGCTTATAAATAAAACTCCTCACCGGCCGTCATTCGCGTCGACCGCCGGCTCGTCGAGCCTGAAAAACAGGCCAAAACGGCGTCGCCGCGCGGCATACCCTCGGCGCCGCCCGGCTAATTCTTTCTGCCGCTCGTATAAATCATGAATTCTTGTCCGCTTCAGCGCGCAGCTTCGCCCCCCGCCGCCGGCTTGACGATAACGCGTCATCCGCGCACTTCCGAAGCTTCCGACCAAGCCGCCCGCGGGCGACAATGCTTACCAGATGCGAATCGGCCCGATCGACTGCGCGCTGAGGAGTCCTTTAAGATCTTTCATAAACGCCCAGGCCGTCTCCCGCGTCGGCAGGACGGCCTCAATGCCGCAACCGCCATGTTTTTCAAACTGACAGATTCATTGTTGGAAGGAACTTGAGAGAGTCCATCAGCCGTTTCGTTCATTGAACACGTCGAAGATCACGAAAGCGCGAAAGAACGAAAGCACGAAAGAAAAAATCGTCCAGCCGAAATCAGGGCGAGATCTCGCGACGCGCGTCCGGCTCTGTTCCCCTTGCCGACTCTCTTTCTTCTTTCCGCTCTGTGATCTCCGTGCCTCTGTGGTGAAATCAAAGACGCTATGTCAGCGGCAATTCATTTATCCCCCGCCGCTTCATTCTCCAGCAATTCCAGCCTAAGATTCCTGAACCGCACCTCGGTCGCGGTCGCCAGCGTCACGGAGTTCTGGTCTTCGGCCCGCACCAGCCCGGTGAGCGTGCGGCCTTCGGACGTCTGGATCACCACCGCCTGGCAGTCCTTGCCGATTACGGCGTGCCGTGGCGCCGCATTAGGCATTCGGATGGCGTGGCTCAATCATAACCATTTGCAGGTTCCTCGGCAGAATCTGTGGGTGATTCCGGCTGCAGATCAAGTGGAGGCGTGCGTTTTCAAGGCATATCCGGGCAAATAAATGCACGTTGCAATGCACGGACGAAATAGTTCGTGATAGGATGGCCTTTGCCTGGTGCTGGCGAGCAACCGTAGGATGGACCTCCGGTCCGTCACCCGGCGGGAGACGGACTGGAAGTCCGTCCTACGGAGCAAGGGAGAACCACGCTCCGCACCGGGAAAATGACTCGCCTTGCCCTGGCCTGCCGCGGTGGGTCTGGGCTTTTTCGCTTCACAGCACCCCATTTATTTGCCCGGCCATGCCTTTGAAAACGCAACCGTGGCCCCGCTAATCATCGTCAAAACCACCCACGGATTCTGCGGAAGAGCCCAAAAAAATGACTAAAAGCAACCGCAGCGCCAAGGGCGCCGCCAAGCAAGCCGCGAAGAAGTCGAGCCCGAAAAAGGCCGCGCGACGCGGCCCGCGCGCGGCCAAGGCGGACGGTGAAAGCGCCGTGCTGGCGAAGATCGCCGCGATGCCGGAATCGGACTGGCGCGGGGACGTACTTCGCCGCGTCCGCAAGCTCATCAAGGAAGCAGATCCGGGAATCACCGAGGAAGTGAAGTGGAGAAAGCCGTCCAACCCGGCGGGAGTTCCGGTGTGGTCTCACAACGGGATCGTCTGCACAGGCGAGACCTACAAGGATGCCGTGAAGCTCACCTTCGCCAAGGGCGCTTCGCTGCGAGACCCTGCGGCTCTTTTCAACTCGGGTCTCGACGGCAACGTCCGCCGAGCGATCGACATCCACGAGGGGGACGAGATTGACGAGTCTGCATTCGAAGATCTCATCTGCGCCGCCGTCTCGCTGAACCTATCGGGGAAGAAGAAGTGAAGGGCACGCAGAAGTCGGCCAAGGGCGCCACCAAGCAGGCCGCGAAGAAGTCGACCGCGCGCCGCAGCCCGCGCGCGGACAAGGCGGACGGGGAAAGCGCCGTGCTCGCGCCAATCGCCAAGATGCCGGAAGCGGATTTCGCCCTGGGCGAGCCGTCCCCCAGTCCTGTTAAGGTCTGGAACCTGTCTGCGGTTAGGAGTCTGGGGCTTGGCGCATTCGGAGTACACCTCGATGTCGGCGCATCCGGCACATGGCGGAGTTGTTATCGCTGGGGGAAGCGGTTTCCTGGGTTTGTCGCTTGCCAGGCACCTCGCGAGCAAGGGTTGGCCCGTCATGGTCCTTTCGCGAAATCCGCCGCGACGCGAAGGCCCTTGGCGGCATGTGAGATGGGACGCTCGCAACTTGGGAGAGTGGAGTCGAGCGATCAACGGCGCCAGCGGTCTGGTGAATCTGGTCGGCCGCAGCGTCGATTGCATCAAGACTCCTGACCATCGGGACGAGATTCTCCGCTCTCGTATCGAAGCGACGCGAGCGCTCGGCCTCGCGATCCGCAGCGTCGATACACCGCCTCCGGTCTGGGTGCAGATGAGTACAGCGCACATCTACGGCGATCCGCCCGATGTCACCTGCACCGAGGACTCGCCCTTGGGCTATGGCCTGGCGCCGTTTGTGGGAGAAACGTGGGAAAGTGAATTCAAACAAGCGGTATTGCCCACGCAGCGCGGCGTCGTCCTTCGCACGAGCTTTGTGATCGGTCGCGACCGCGGAGCAGGCGGTGGCGCCCTGGCCCGCCTGCTCTCTCTGGTGCGATTCGGTTTGGGGGGGAGGGTCGGTTCGGGCACGCAGGGCATGAGCTGGATTCACGAAGCCGATCTGAACCGCCTCTTCGAACGGGCGTTAACCGATGACCGCATGAAAAGCGCCTACATTGCGTCGTCTCCGAACCCGGTCTCGCAGCGGGAATTCATGAAAACGCTGCGCCGAGTCGCCGGCATGCCAATTGGATTGCCGGCATTCTCATGGATGGTCCGCATCGGCGCACCATGGCTCATGCGGACTGACCCGGAGCTCGCATTGTATGGGCGATACGTGGTCTCGAAGCGTCTTCAAGAGGAAGGATTCGAGTTTCAGTTTCCTGATCTGGAAAACGCGTTGCGCGATCTGCTCGAAACTCCAGGCAACGGAACCGCACCCGGCGTGTGAACTTTCGCGTCGAATTCTGGACGAATTCCGCCACGAAGTTCGAATCCCGTCGCCAGTCGCTTTCGCAACCAACGACGGGATTTAGCGTTACGATTGAGTCGGGGCGACAAGACGGCTCTTGAACTTTTTGTGCCCGGAATCCGGGCTTGGGAGGTCGGGTTGCGGCGATTCTTCGTCAGGTTTCCGGATGATAAATGACCGTAACGGCGCAGGGGATCTTCGAACTCCAGAAAGCCTGCACGTCCGCCTGGACAGGTGCAGCGTCTGGTTAGCCAGGCTTCTTGGCTCCCTGTTGCCGCTTGTATGCTTCTCGAATGGCTTCCGCCAACTTGTTCGGCTTGATTTCGAAGGCGCGAAAGGCGTCGATGTTCTCCTGGGTCACATGCAACTGCCCTTCGCCAACATTTCCTCGATGCTGCCCCTTCGAATAGTGGGGACTCGATTCGACTTCCTGGGACGAAAGCACCCAGTACCGAATGACATCGCGCCAAACAGCAACCCAGACGATGACATCACAACAGGCAGGCTTGATCTGCTGGAAGTTCATCCAAAATGGCTTTCCCGAATCCGATGACAGAGCCTTGACATACAGCGGTGCTTCGATGTCGGAATCCACCGCGCGCGACGCCTTTACCTCGGTTCGGATCTCTCCATCCAACAAGAAATCGTATTGCCCGGAGTAATTGGGGTCGAGCTTCTTCGTTGATTTCAGCAATTCGGGCACGAGTTCTTTGAGATGGCCCTGTGCCCAGGACTCCCCGAAAGTTCGGGGCGCACTGATCTCGAAGATATACAGGTACATGTTCCGTGCAAGATAGCTGTCTCGAAGATCAAGGTATTGATCGAGAGACAGGACATCCCTTGCCAGCAGATGCGAGATGATGAACTCGAACTCGTTGAACGGATAAACCGAAACGAGCGACTCGACACGTGCGCGGATCTCTGCCGCGTCGGCCAAGGTTGCAAGAAGGCCGTCAAGTTCAGCTTGAAGATGCTGCATGGTTACTCGAAGAGCGAATTCTGAACGGCCGCCTCTCGAGGCAAAACCACACGATTTCGGCCAACGGTTGGTTCGATGTCGGGAAGTTCCGACTCGAACGGATGGCCGTTCTGCCACCCCAACTTTCCGGTTTTTCGGTACCGCTCGATCCGTCGAATCGCAATTTCACAATACACCGGATCAATATCAGCAGTGATGCACTTCCTGCCCAGCAGTTCTGCCGCAAGTACCGTTGTTCCAGAATGGGCGAAAAGGTCGAGCACGGCGTCGCCTGTCATGGAACTGGCACGAATGATGCGGTCGATGCATTTCAAGGGCTTCTGCGCATAGCACCCCGAGACATTCTCACCCATTCGGTAGAACACCTGCTGGATATCGACCCACACATTTCCAGCGCGGATGTTTTCGGACTTTCCTCGCTCCAGGTTTTCGGTGATCGCTCCGTTTACCTCCTTGTAATATCCGCGAAGAATCTTCGGAATGTCCGTGTATTCCGCTTCGATATTGAAGACCGGCTTCCCCTTAATGTAGTAAAGAAGCTCCTGCCGAACTGCCATCCAGTTTTTCTGCGTGCCGTATCCGCGTTGGTTGCGCATCGTGATGAAGCTACGCGGGAGAAATGCCTCGCTTCGCATCAAGACCATGAAATCTGCGAGCGGTTGAAAACCGTCGTTCTGATCGGCTCCGAGCCAAACGTAGAGAGAAGCATTTTCAGCGCAAACGGCATGAGTGAGCTTGACCCACCGGGAACACCATTCGATGTAGCTGCTGATATCTTGAACCGCGAATGCGACCAAGTTGTACGGGGGATCGTGTATCGCAAGCGCGGGTTTCGTAGCCCCGACCAACTTCGTCACCGCATCCGCGTCAGTTGCGTCGATACAGCCTATTCGGTGCAGCCCTTTGGGGTCGTCCCAAATCTGACCTGGCGCGAGCCGACAGAAAGGGAGAATCCGATCTCGGATTTCGGGTGACGTATCCAGACGTGGCAGAGGATTGTTCTTCATGTGTTCCTGGAACGTGGAAAGCCCCTTTCTCCTGCCTGGCGAACGATGCTGGCGCTTTGCGCGAGTCGGTCGTTCCGCCTCGGGCAATCGAATCCATTTTGCGAAGCGGCGTCGGTCGCGTCGACCGACGCGTCTCTCCCGATGCGCCTCGCGTCTCAATCGGCCAGCGGCAGCACTTCCGCCTTGCGGATCGCGACCCGGCTGCCGGGATCGTGCTGCTGAAAGGCGAAGTGGCCCTGCTTGGAAGTCCGCGCGAAGTCGAGGTACTCGTAGAGTTCGTCGCCGTCGACCGTGATCTTGATCCGCGTCATCTCGCGGCCCCGCCACTTGTCGTCGCGGACTTCCAATTCGTAGGTAAACCAAGTGTCGGGCTTCACGAGTTGCTTGTAGACGTGACAGAAGCCGTAGAGCGAGCCGGTGCGGATCGGGTCTCTGTGCGTGCTGTCGATCTGCGCCTCGTAGCCGTCGGAAAAGGTGGGCTTCGCCGGGGTGCGGAAATACAGCCCCGAGTTGCCGCCGTCGTTGATCTTGATCTCGGCCCGGTAACGGAAGTTTTTGTACGGCCCCTTGGTGCAAACCAGCATCGATGCGTCGCCCGAGCCTTGGATCGCGCCGTCCTTCGCTTCCCATTTGCTCTTGTTCTTTTCGTCGCCCACTTTCTGCCAACCGTCGAGCGATTTGCCGTCGAACAGGGGAATCCATTGCCCTTCGTCGGCCATTGCCAAGGACGCGGAGAACAGGCAGAACATTGCGGCGGCGACAACGAGACGAGTCTTTCGGGTGCGCATCGGTGGTTTCCCTGGGTTCGAGGAGGAAGTAGGCGCCAGTATTATGCCCGCCGGCGCGGCTCAATTCCAGTCGGCGTCGCGCAGGGGGCGACGGGCGTGAGCAGACGTTCGCGCCAAAGCCTGTAGGGCACGCCCTCCGCGGCGTGCCGTACACCCGGGAATCGCGCCGATTCGCGCTATCGCGGAACGCCGCGGAGGGCGTTCCCTACAGAATCAGCCGCACCCAAGCGAGCGCGCCGTTCGCCAGGGTTTCGCTCCGCCTTCGGCCAGGCGCGCGGTTCTAGCGCTCGGCAAGCCCTTGTCGGCGGAACGCCCGGCCCCAACTCGCTAAATGCCCGCCGGCGGAGCGCTTTCGAAGGTCTCGTGAGATTCCGTGAGAGGTTCGTCTTTCACCAGCAGCGAATAGAGCGCCGGCAGCACGAACAGCGTCGCCGGTTCGCCGGCCAGCAAGCCGCCGAGGATCGCCCGAGCCAACGGTGCGTT
>DATKRK010000267.1:0-2825 GCA_035532215.1 Pirellulales bacterium
CGACTCATCGCCGCGTTCCGTCTCCTGGCCATTCCCTAAACACCGTGAAACATCCGCCATGAAGCACCCGCCGCAAGGCGAAACAATCACCCTTGACTGGTCCAACCATATCAGGGAACGCCCTCCGTGGCGTTCCGTGAACCTACAGAGAATCTCCTTTACATTCGGTCAAATGGTATCACTACCAAACGTCCAAGGCAGAGGCTTCGCCGGCGCCGGCCTCTTAAAGTTGGAAAAGACGGCTGCGATCGCGCAAACGCCGATCGTGGCGGCGCCTCGTTCAGCCCGATCGAGAGTTCGCCGCGGCGGGCGACCGAGCCACGCCCCCAGACGTCGGCCAAATCCGCCTGAGTTAGGACGCAGCCAGCAACTCGTGCAGACGGAAATGGAACTTGCCGAGCTTCCCGCCATAGTTGCCCGCGCCGATGGCGACGACGTCGGGCCCGGCCGCCGCGCGCAGGGCGGCCGTCATCGCGGCGCCGACCGCCGCTTCATCGACGCCGTCGATCACCACTTCCAAGGCGTAATTCGCCTCGGGCATAAGCTGCGTGGCCACGCGCCCGCGGAGCGTCGGGCAATAGGCGTCGGCCGTCGAAGCGGGCAGTTTTTTATAGCGCGAGCCGACCTTGCTGCCGCTGCGGGCGATGCCGCCGGGAAACGGCGTAATCACGCCGGCCAACGGCGCGATGGCCTCGACCGCGCGCCGCGCGGCGGCCAGGGCGGCCTCCAGCGTGCGGCCTTGCATAATCAAGTTGCCGCCGGCCACGCCCTTGCCGACGCCGAGCGTCTCCTGCACCAGAAACTCGCCGTCCATCACGGGCACCCGCCAATAGCGGCGCCCATCGAGCAGCTTGCTCTTTTGAAACCCGTCGCCGAAAAAGCGAAGCTGCTTGCCCAAGGCGATGCGGTCTTCGCCGTCGGCCAGGCCGTCGAAGACGGCGGTGGTCGGGCAGGTCATCAGGCACTGCCCGACCCGGTTCGACACGGCCTTGGCCAGCGCCTCGGTCGAAAAGCCAAACACCAGCATCGCCAACCCGGGGCGGCCGTCGGGCGTTTCGGCCGGCGCGAGCGGCCGTTCGACCCCCGCCTCGGCGTCGCAGGCGATCACCGAGCTGGCGTAGCCCGTGAACTCGCGGGCCGCCGCATCGAGCCAGTGTTCGTCGTGAGCCGTCACGATCAGCCGCACGAAGCGCATCCGAAACGCTTCGGCAAACGTCTCCACGATCTCAGTCTCGCCAATCTTCAACTCGCACTCCGCGCAAAAAACGCCGCCCTCAGACGGCCCCCCCGCCAAACTCGTCAGTTTACCCCCCCGGCGACCTTCTCGCCAGCCGGCCGGCGGCAGGGTAATGATGCCATTAGCCGCAGCGCCAAGCGAAAACCGTCAATAACCGGGAAATTTTTTGGAGTGCCCGGAAAGCGGGCAAGTTTAGGGCTGCAAACCAAACGGTTCCCGCGGAATACCAGAGCACATGCGGTGCAATTCTCGGTGCTCGACGCGCCCTGTCGACCACCTCTTTTCAACCACATCTTTGCTGGTCAGCCTCTCCGTAGGCTTGCCCCATTTCGGCGCGTAGTCAGCGAGAATTGACGGCCCGAACGTGTAGGCGGCGAGGGCCGCCAGCGTCAGCCAGAGCAGGGTGCGGATGCTGAATTGGGGACGGGGCATGGATCACCAAAGCACAGAGAAAATGCCACGGACTGCCAATGCGAGTAAAGTTAAAGCCGGCACGGCAACGGCCCCCACCATAACGTTTCGCCACAAGATGCCGATCGACGCACCGATAAAGGCTAATCCAAACAGGATAGCCAACCCCTGTAGTAATGCATCACGGGAATGGGGCAGCATCGGCGAAGCCGAGAGCCGGAAAAGGCCGCAAGCAATCGCGGCGAAGAGTACCGAGGCAAAGACCCTTGCCAAGCTGAACTGAAATCTTCGGCTCATGGGCGCATCATAGCCGGCGGCTGGGGCGGGGCAAGAACGGCAAGCCCGTTTAGTTCGCCCATCGGCGAGTCTCGTGAGGCAAACGCTCAACGGCGGCGCCGGGCGAGGAAAGCGCGGGCGCCGCGCCGGCGCTTGCGGCCTGGCCGACCAAAGGCGGTCGTCTCTACGGGCCGCTCGTGAACTTCCGCGGCTTGATGCACGCCCCCTTGAACGAGTGCGGCGTGGTGCTGCTGTTCGGCATGGTCGCCCGCGAGTTGGGCTACGTGGTCGAAAGCGTCACGCCCGGCTTTCCCGACTGCGAAGCCAAGCGGCGGGTCGACGAGCCGAACGACGTCTGGGAGCGCGTGCGGATCGAATTCGAGTATGAAAGCCGCAACTTCGCCCTGCACGGGCACGACGCGGCCGGCTGCGAGTTGATCGTTTGCTGGCGGCACAACTGGCCCGACAGCCCGCTGGAAGTGCTCGAACTGAAAGCGGTGTTGCCGTCGCTGGCCGGCTGACGGCGGTTGGCTTTTCGCGCGCTTTCGCCGCTGGCCGCGGCGTCGGCAACGCTTGCGCCAACGTAGATGCGGCATCCTGCCGCATGTCTCGAAAGCGGCAAGGATGCCGCTTCTACTGCGCCAACGTAGCAGGCATGCTCCGTGTGCCTCCGCCAGCGCGAATGTCGTGTTCGAACTCAAGGCCGGCCACGGCACACGGAGGCATCATGACTTTCCGTCGCCCCGACGAATGAAAATGGGTTGTTTTCTTGGAGGGACGGGTTGTTTTCTTGGAGGGACGGGTTGTTTTCTTGGAGGGACGGGCGCCCCCGCCCGTCCGGCATTCGCCGGGCGAGGGCGCCCGGCCCTCCACAGAATATTTTCTTAGGAGTGTGCCTGCT
>DATKRK010000268.1:0-7483 GCA_035532215.1 Pirellulales bacterium
TGTTTTCTTGGAGGGACGGGTTGTTTTCTTGGAGGGACGGGTTGTTTTCTTGGAGGGACGGGCGCCCCCGCCCGTCCGGCATTCGCCGGGCGAGGGCGCCCGGCCCTCCACAGAATATTTTCTTAGGAGTGTGCCTGCTACGTTGGTTGCGGCATCGCCGCGCGAGGGCCAGAATACTGCCATGACCTCTCGCTGGGATCGTTTGAACCATGAGATCGTCGCCTGCGAGCGTTGCCCGAGGCTGCGCGCGTATTGCACGCAGGTGGCTCGCGAAAAGCGGCGGGCGTTTCAGGATTGGACCTACTGGGGCCGCCCTGTGCCGAATTTCGGCGAGCGACAGGCGCGGCTCTTGATTGTCGGGCTGGCCCCGGCGGCGCATGGCGCCAACCGCACCGGGCGGATGTTCACGGGCGATCGTAGCGGCGACTGGCTGTATCGGGCACTCGAAAAGGCGGGTTTCGCGAACCAGCCGCACTCGGTCGACCGCCACGACGGTTTGCAATTGCACGATTGCGCGATCACGGCCCTCTGCCATTGCGCACCGCCGGCCAACAAGCCGGCGGTCGCGGAAATCGCCAACTGCCGAGCATGGCTCGAACAAACGATCGAGATCTTGCCGGTTCGCGTGATCTTGGCGCTGGGCCAATTGGCCTGGCAAGCGGCGTTGGTGCAAGCGCGAAGCCGCGGCTGGCTTGCCGGAAAATCGCCCAAATTCGGCCACGGCGCGCGTGTGCCGTTGGCCGGCGGACGAACGCTCTTGGGCAGCTACCATCCCAGTCAGCAGAACACGTTTACCGGCAAACTCACCGAGCCGATGTTCGACGCCGTTTTCGAAACGGCGAAGGCGTTGCTGGAAGCGACGCCGGAGAGAATTTAGCCACGGATGGAACACGGATCGAACACGGATGGGAAACAGAATACTGTTGGACTCAACCGTCGCCCTGCCGAAGGTCAAGTTCTCTATTTTCTAATCCGTGTTCGATCCGTGTTCCATCCGTGGCTTTCTCGCTAATGCGTCGCCGCTAGTTCGGGCTCGATGGGCGCGGCGCCTGGGGCCGTGGGGCATTTGCTCGCGTAAATCTCGGCGATCAGGTCCTGGTAGCCTGCGACCATCCGCTCAAGCGACCCATGGCTGACGACCAACTCGCGGCCGGCGGCGCCGAACCCTCGCGCCAGCTCGCGATCGGCGAGCAAGGCGCCGACGCGCTCGGCCAGTTGCTCGGCGTCGCCAGGGGCGACCAAGTAGCCGTTCACGCCGTCCTTGACCGACTCGGGAACCGAACCGACGCGGGTCGCCACCACCGGCTTGCCGCAAGCCAAGGCTTCGAGAATCGAAACCGGGTTGGCTTCCATGTGCGAGTTGAGCACCAGCACGTCGACCAGCGAGAGCAATTCGGGAATGTTCGACTGCGTGCCGAGGAACTGCACGGTCTCGCTCAACTGCAACTCGGCGGCCAAGGCCTCGAGCGCGGCTCGCCGCTCGCCGTCGCCGATCACTAAAAAGCGAGCGTCGGAAAGGTTTTTGCGAACTCGCGCTGCCGCTTGCAGAAACAACTCGTGATTCTTCTCCGGACGCAGCGCCGCCACGATGGCGGCCACCGGCGCCAGCGGCGGCAGACCGAGTTCGTTTCGCAGCGCGGCATCCGCCGCCAGCGGCCGGAACCGTTCGACGTCGACGCCGTTGGGGATGATGCGCACCTTCGCCGCAGGGCAGCCTTCGTGCTCGGCCAGGTATTGCGCGTGCGGCGCGGCGACGGCAATGAACGCGTCGGTCAATGGCGCCAACTGCCGGTTGAGCCATTCGACATGATCGGGCAAGCCAGTCGAGTGCAGCGCCGACGCGATCACCGGGGCGCCTGCCCTCCAGGCGGCCAGACGTCCCCAGAACATCTTGTCGCCGCCCGTTCCGACGGTGATCACGGCGTCGATTTTTCGCTTCGTCAGCAGCCGCGTCAGGCGGCCGAGAACGCGGAAGTCGTATTTGTGCCGGAGCAAGCCGGTAAAAGCCGGAATCTCGCGGGCCAGCGTCTCGCCGAGCGGCCCGAAATATTTCAGGCAGCAAAGCTCGGGGTGGAAGCGACTCCGGTCCATCCGCCGCACGAGATCGACCAGCAAAGTCTCGGCGCCGCCGACAGGCATGCAAGTAATCACGAACATCACCCGCAACGGCCCGCGATCGGCCGGCGGCTTGAGCGGGCGGCGCGTGCGGCTCGCGAAGCAACTTCGAAATCTGCGCATCAGTAAACCTCGCTTGTTCATTCTTGATGTCTGAGCCCCGAAGCGCCGCCAGGGGGCGGCGGCCGCCCAAAGCTTCTGTTTGTCGGCGTCATCGACGAGCCAGCGCGTACACGCCGCCAGCAGCGCCACGATCAGCAGGGCCGCCGCCGTCGTCCAGGGGCCGAAGCCGATCGCCAGCGGCAGAATCGCCAGGCCCCACGTGCCGCGATCCGGTCGCAAGCCGATCATCGTGGCTGCGGAGTACGTGAGCAGCAGCAAGACCGCATTGCCGGTCGCCGTCGCCAGCACGACGCCGGGCAAGCCGAATTTCGGCAACAGCCAGAGGTTCAGCGAGACGTTCATCACCAGGCCGCCCAGCATGGCTACGCTAACTAGCTTGGGCTGCTCGGCGCACCACAGATAATTCGCCGCCACGATGGCCAGCGAACCCCAGACGCAAGAGGCCAGCGTCCAGGGCAAGACGGTCAGGCCCTCGGCGTATTTGCCGCCCAACGCCACGCTGAACAACCAACCCGAAACAAGCAGCACGAGGCACGAACCGAACGTGAGCGCGAAGGCGAACGACTTCAGCATCGAATTCAGACGCCGCGGCACGTCTTCGCGGCGCCCATCTTCCCAGTCGTGAGTCAAGTGCGGCGTAATCAGCGCGGCGAGCATTTCGGCGATTCCCAGAAACAACAGCGGCACGACGCGCGAGCTGTGGTACTGACCGACCAGCGCCAAAGCTTCGACCTCCGGCAACCCGCTGTGATGGATCAACAGATAGCGGTCGGCGAGTCCGAACAGGTGGGCCAGCCAATTCGCGATCCAGATCCAAAGCGCAAAAGGCGCCAGCTTGGCCCAGAACTCGCGTTGCGGCGCGGAGCTGACGGTCGGCGGGAGTCCGCTCCACACGCGGCGAACGTAGATCGCTCCGACTGCGGACGAGATCAGGCACGCGCCGCCGAAGGCGCCGACGACCGTCTCGGCGCTCGGTTGCCAAGCGAGCAAGAACCCCAGGGCCAGCACGGCGAAGGCGAAGCTGTTGAGAAACTGCATCGCCGCGACGACTCGCGTCATGCGCAGCGCGTTGAACAGCGCCATCAATACCATGTGGCTCATCCACGCCCCCGCGCCGAACGCCAGCCAAGCGACGAGTCGGCCGCAATCGTCGCCGCCGTAGATCAAACGCGAGAAGGCGCGGTTGCCCGCCATCGCGATGGCCATCGCCGACAGCGTCAAAAGCGCCGTACAAAGGGCCATCCGACGCAGGAACGTTCGCAATTGGCCGCGCTGGCGGAAGTATTCCACGTAGCGGCCGAACGAACCGGGCAATCCCAGCAAGGCGACGGGCGCCGCCATCATCAAGAAGCCGAAGCTCAAGTCCCACTGGCCTAACTGCTCGGCGTCCAGCCAGCGGCAAAACAACACTCCGCGCAGGAAGCCGACCAGACGCTGAGCGATCGTCAGACCGAGCAGCAAAACGACCCCGCCGGCCAGCGTGTCGGCGTGCAGGGTTGGCGGCGTCGGCTCATCGACGAAATCAGGTGCAGGGGCCGGGTTCATGCGGTGGCGACTTCCGTCAGTTGTTCGCAGTCGACGAAGTCCTCGTAGCGAAAGGGCTGCACGCGCCGCTTGCGAGGATCGACTGAGAGCCAGTTTTTCAAGCGCAGCATGTTGTCGTCGCCGTGGATGCGAAGCAAGTGAAACGCATCGCCGCCCGGAAAGTTGTAGCCGCCGTAGGCCGAACAAACGCCGGCGTATCCGGCCTCGCGGGCGATGCGAAACGCCGCGGGGTTGAGATTCGCGTGCAATCCGTAGGGAAACGCGAAGTATCGCATCGGTCGCCCCACCGCGCGGCCCAGTTCTTCGCCGGCCGTAACGATCTCGTCGTAGAGCCGCTCGTGGTCTCGGATGCGGCCCAGATCGGCGTGGGTCCGCGTGTGTACGCCGATCTCGATTCCGGCGTCGGCAAGGATGCGCAGTTGTTCCAGCGTGTTGGGCGGAAATCGATGGCCGTTCGCAACGTCATGCGGAAAGGGATGGCCCTCGAAGATGTGACTCGACGACACGAAGTAAGTACACGGGATTTGCTCTTCGATCAACAGCGGCAGCGCCCGGCGGCAATTGTCGGCATAGCCGTCGTCGAAGGTGATGCTGACCGCGGCCCGGCGGTTGACGCCGCTTCGCATTCGCGCTTGCAACTCGGCGAGCGAGATCATGTCGAAGCGGGCCTTGATCCATTGCATCTGCCGGGCGAACAGATCGTAGGGGCAGGTCCAGGCGTTCGCCCGGTCGTCGGCCACGCGGTGATAAAACAGAATCATCAGCGGCGCGCGGCCGGCCGCAGCGGCGAGCCGGTTGCTCACGGCGCGCCAGGGATAGGTCGCGTGATAGTACAGGCTCAGCGCGCAGCGTTTCGACCAGATGTCACTCGTTTGAGTTGGCATCGCCGCCCCGTAAAGATCGTCGTTGTTTCACCCATTCGGAAAACCCGCGCAGCCAGGCTTTGCCCCGCACGCCGGCCGCCCAAACGCCATGCCGCAGCCGCGCCGAGACTCGCGGCGCGACGAGACGCACTTCGAACAGGGGCCGTCGCTCGGCCCGCCACCACGATTTATAGGGCTCATCGCCCCGCAGAAAATCGAACGCTTGAAAACCTTCTTCGATGGCTTTCTTCAGAGCGCTGATTTGCATCAACCAGCCGGGCTTGTCTGGCATCGCGTCCGGATCGATGCCCGATTGGTAATGGTAGACCGCAGCGGACGAACTCAGGTCGAATTCGGCGGCGACCGGCCGTCCGTCGAGTTCAATCCACTGCAAGCGCAATCGCCCGAGCGCGTGAAACCGCCGGGCGACCTCCGCCAAAAAACCGGCGAACCGAGGCGAGGCGAAGCAGCCCGAATCACCCAGGCTCTTGCGCCGCCGTTGGTGCAGGTCGTGCAGAATCGCCAAGCCGCGTTCGACTTCGGCCGCGCATTCGGCCGACCGCACACGAGCGCGGCCCGTTTCGAAATACCGCTTTTCGACCGTGCGCACGCCGCCGCGCCGCGACTTGGAAAGCCGTGACGTGTAGCTTTTCCAATCGCCCGGCAGTTCCAGCCGCCAGGCGCCGATGCGCTGCCGCCGATGCGCCAGACAGCCTCTCGCTTCGAGCGCTTGGATCAAGCCGCCCACAACCGGGTCTTGCCGTTCGATGCCGTCCAACTCGATCGTGTCCCACTCGTCGCGCCCCTCGCACGTCAACCAGTCGGCGAGCCGGACGGCCACGAGTTCCGCCAGCTCCGGCGCGGCAAGGACCGTCAGGTAATCGGAACAGACCTCGCCTGAACCGAGAAACGCGATCGTGCGGCCTGAAATCAGCGTGCGATGGCGATACCAAGGCGCCAGGGCGACAAGGGCGCCCTCGGCGTCTCGCACGGCGAGCACGAACAGTTCCCAGCCGGCTCGTTCATAGTGGCGCCACCAGGCTTCCAGCCACTCGTAGCGGCGGAACGGCACGTCGCCGGCCAATTCATTCCAAGCGGCGGCGATGTCTTCGATTCCGGCGGCCGTCGATAGGCGGTTTGCCGTCAAATCCTCTAGGGTCGGTTGAGTCGCGAGCATTGCAGTGCGCCTTGGGTCGTGTCACACGCTGTCGATCGAGTCCGGGCGAGTTACTTTTGCGAGCGGCTGACGTCCGACGTTGCACTGCCTCGCGGCCTCAAGGCGCCGGCCCACTGCCAGGCGCCTTTCGCCCAATACTTTACGTTCTCGCGCGCCACCCAGACGCGATGGCGCACCCAGTCGGCGCCTTCGCCCGGCAAAACGCGAATATCGACGCAAGCGCGTGGCCGAGCGCGCAGGTGCGCCTTGTATGCTTCGTCGCCGCGCAATAAATCATACGTTCGATGGCCGCTTTTCACGGCCGCCTGCAAGACTGCCAATGTGGCAAGGCGGCCCGGCTCCTCCCCCAGAACGGCAGGTTCGATGCCCGACTGGTAGGCGTAAACGGTCCGCTCGCCCAGCAACTGGTATTCGCAGGCGATGGGGCGGGAGTCGAGTTCCAACCAGCAGAGCCAAAGCTGTCCGAGTTCGAAGAATTGCCGGGCCGCATCGCGGAGGAAGGCCGTGAATCGGGGGTTCTCGAAACAGCCTCGCTGCCCAAGACTGCGCCGCCGTCGCTGGTGCAAATCGATCAACAGCTCCAGGCCGTATTCGACTTCGGCGGCGGTATTTGCCGTGTGCAATACGGCCCGTCCGGTGTCGAACAGCCGGCGTTGGAAGCGGCGGAGCTGTTTGCGGTGCGATTTGGAGAGCGTCCGCAAGTAATCTTCCCAGCAAGCCGGCAGCTCGAGCCGCCAACAATGTTCCATCGAGCGTCGGTCGACGAGCGCGCCGCGCTGGGCGAGTCGCTCGACCAATCGATTCATCGCCACATCGTCGACGGGAATGCCGCGGAATTCCAGGCGATCCCAACGGGCGCCGTCGGTTCTCGGCACGTTGGCCGTCTTACGGCTCTGAACCAGCCAATCGGCCAATGCCGTCGAAGCCTCGGCTTCGGTTCCAGGGCGGCATAAGACCGTAAGATAATCGGAGCAGACTTCACCCGAACCGAGGAATTCAACCACGTTTCCACGAGCGACATGGCGCTGGAGATGCCAAGGCGCCAACGCGATCAATGCTCCGTTTGCGTCTTGAATCGCGAGCACGAAAAGTTCTTGACGAGCAGTAGGTTCGCCTGACGCTGCGCCATAATGTCGCCACCACGAGCCCAGCCACTGCCAACTTCGAAAGGGATTGCCTTGCGCAAGTTGGTTCCATGCCGGGGCGAGCGACTCTAGCTGCTCCCAGTGACTGATCCGCTCGACGTGCATGTACCAATCTGCGATACCCTTCGATCAAAGCAACCCTATTTTCCGCCGAGGCGTAGAAAATCATTCGCTGTCCGAAGCTCCAGCCCGGATTATTCACCGGCCGACACCAACCCGAAGCGCAAGCGAGGAATAGGAACGCTTTTACCTCGCTTGCGCTTCGGGTTAGTGTGAACGCGCTGTGTCAACTCATAGCGTGGGCCGGTGAATTATCCGGGTTAGGGTGAGGTCTGCGCCCACCCTTCTTTACCATTCACTTCTTCACTGGCGTCAGCCGCACGGCTTTCAAATCGACAAGCGGTCCGCGCAGCGGGCCGTCGGGCCGCACGACCAAGGCGTGCTGGCCGGCGGGCAACTCGAACTGGCCGATCGATTTCTGGCGGTACGTGTCCCAGTTGCCGGCGCCGGCGACG
>DATKRK010000269.1:0-13031 GCA_035532215.1 Pirellulales bacterium
CAAAACGCGTCGGGAATCTGGTGAAACTTTGATGATGGTCGGTTGGCCATTTTGCACCTCCATGCAGTTCGAGAAATGATCTCCTCTACCTGTATTACGGATGCTAGCGGCCATGCAGTTCGGTTCTCGGATAGGCTCTAAGGCGCGCGCGGAGTCTCTTGTGGTATCGGTCTGTGCCGGCCTCTCCTTTTTCTACAAACAGCGGATGAACTGGGTAGGCGGAGTCGTTTGTCACGTACAAATAGTTAAACTCCAAATCGCTCCCGTTCTTCAGATACCACTGCATTGCATTTTTAACGTATTCCGCGTCGTCGCTGCCTTCTATTTCGTAACCTCGGAACCCTCGACGGACGGCGGCGATAAGCGCCTTCCGCGTCTGCTGGGACTTGCACCTCGAGTAAGCATCTCCCAGAATCAGAATGGGTTGTTCGAACCGCTCTCCCTGTGAGGCAAGATGGTATTCAATGTGCGTGGGCCACCTGACCCATGTCGGGCAACGCGTCGCCAGCAATTCTACCAGCCGCTCTCTTTCCTCCATTTCAGTCAGCCTCTTTACGAGGAACGCCAGCGCGTCGGCGGTAAATCCAAATTCCTCGATCTCAGCCGGCAACTCGTCGGCGGCGGCTGCCAACTTGCGCACCTCATCTGCCGTCAGCTGCCCGCTAAAAATGCGCTCGATACTTTCTTGGATCTGGACGAACCTGTCTTTGCCATTTGGGCCGGCAGGCGTTTTGTTGTGAGCGTCATGCAACGCGCGCCATTCCTGCTCCATCTTGCGAACTTTTGCGGAATCCCATGATATTCTCGGGCTGACAGCACTCGTCGCGTCCTCCTGGCATCCTCGCTGTGCGGCCAGCGCAGCACAGGCCGTGCAGATTGTAATCCAACACATAACGCAGCTGCGCGATTTCTTCATGACATCGCAACCTCATAAAGTGCAGAGCGATGACAAGGACCGACCGGCCCATAACGGAGATCAGTCAACCACAATCTTACGGCAGCAACGTCAACGTGATGCGGCGGACGTCCATCACCGACTCGCCGGGAATTTCCAACGCGCGCAGCGTAAGCGGCGCCGTTGCCTTTTTCAAGTCGATTTCGCCGAGCTTCAGCGAGCGGAACTCTTTCATCTGCGATTCGCCGTGCGGACGGGGCAGCGTGTCCTGGTTCGTATTCAGCGGCGGATTCCAACTGGATGCCACGCGGCCCGTCATGCGGCTCTCGCCGAAACTCAATTCGACGAGCGAACCGGCGTCGGCTTTCGGGCAGGTGTAGTCGACCGCAACTTCATAACGGCCAGCCGTGTGAACGTCGATCAGCCAGACCATGCGGTCGTCGGTCGAGGTCCAGTTGACGAAGTACGAGCAGTTGGGCGCCGGGCTGCTGCGTCGCACGCCGCCGCGCGGTTCGCCGTCGCGAGCCGGCAACATGGCGATCGGAAACTCGCGGTAGCCGACCGGGAACGGACGCGGATCGATGGCGTTGCCGGGCGTCGGCTTTTCCTTTGCATCGCCGAACATTTCCTTGCGCCACGCCTCGGCGGCGGTCGTCAACCGCGCGGCGAGTTCGGGTTCGCGATCGTTGACGGGAGTCGTCTGGCCCGGATCGGTCCGCATGTCGAACAACTTCCGGGCGCCGTCGAGCCGATGCTCCTGCGTTCGCACGCTGATCTTGCCGCCCCAGGTCGAGAAGATCATCCTCTCGGGCCCGTCGCTGTCTTCGTTCAGGAGCATGGGCGTGAGGTCTCGGCCGTCGAGCGGCTTGTCGCCGACGCGGCGCACGCCGGCAAGCGAGGTCAGCGTCGGCAGCAAGTCGATGGCGCCCGCGATGGGCGCCACCGTCCGGCCGGCAGGAATCCTCGCCGGCCAGCGGAAATAGCAGACGCTGCGCACGCCGCCTTCGTCGGTATTGCCCTTCTTTCCCTTCATGCCGCCGGTCCAGCGCATCGTGTTCGGCCCGTTGTCCGAAAAGTAAACGACGATCGTATTCTCGCTCAGTCGCAATTCGTCGAGCTTGGCCAGCACGCGGCCGACGTTGCGGTCCTGGTTTTCGATCATCGCCAGCACGCAGCGAGTTTCGTCGAGGTTCTCCTTGCTCGCGTCGGTCGCGCGTTGAGCGATGAGCTTGTCTTCGAATCGCCGCCAGTCTTCCTCGGGCGCGGACCATGGCGAGTGGGGCGTCGTGAACGGCACGTAGCAGAAGAACGGCCCGTCTTCGTGCTGTTCGATGAACCGCAGCGCGCGGTCGGTGCAAACGTCGACGATGTAGCCTTGGGTGCGGATCATGCGGCCGTTTTCTTCCAGCGGCGCGTCGAAGTATTCGCCCCAATGCCCTGCGGCGTAACCGAAATATTCGTCGAAGCCGCGAGCCATCGGGTGGTAGGGCCACTGGCTGCCGTTGTGCCACTTGCCGAAGGCGCCGGTGGCGTAACCCGCCGCCTGAAAGGCGTCGGCCACGGTTTTCTCATCCAGGTCGAGCCGTTCTTGCCCGGTCGAAACGCCGCGCACGCCGCCGCGCGGATAATAACGCCCGGTGAGGAACTCGGCGCGCGTGGGCGCGCAGAGCGGACAGACGTAGAAACGATCGAGCGACACGCCCGCGCGAGCGATGGAGTCGATGTTCGGCGTCGCAACCTGCCGGTTGCCGGAATGGCTATAGTCGCCCCAACCGGCGTCGTCGGCAAGAAAGATCACGACGTTCGGACGCTCCGCGGCCGCGCCTACCTGCGCGGCGGCAAGCCAGACGAAAACGACACACGCGGCTCTCGCAAGAGATTCCATGGCAAATGAGTCCTGAGATGAATAGTGCAAGGAATTGGGTGCGAGGCGAACTATTACGGCAGCAGCTTGGATCTGGGCCATCATCCGAAACCTCGGAAGTTCGGGCGGAATTGGGATGCGCCGCGGTCGAAACCGCAGACTTGCCGCAATATCGGTTCTCGCGGAGCCTGGGTCAACTCGCTGGCCGTTTTGTGCATGACGCGGCAAGGAGAATCAGGCGGCTGCAGAACAGGCGCTGGCGGTTTTTGCGGGGTTTTGAGGCTTGCTCGACAAGCTGGGGGGCACAGGTTCGAGCCCTGTATCGCCCACTTTCATAACACCTGCCGGGATTGGAATCATTAAGGCACGGGCTGCTTCGCCGCGACGACGCGCGGCTCGTAGGACTGGTCGATCCGCGTCTGGGCCACGAATACGGCGCCGGCGCCGGTCTTGGCTGCGGCCTGTCGCGCTGCGGCGACGTCGTCAGCGGGCAGATCGTATCCTTGAACGACGAGCCAGAGACGCTCGCGCGGCAGTTTCTTGCCGCCGTTCATCGGCAGCGTCTCGTCGAGATAGTCGACCGCCTGGCCGACCCAGCCGGCGGCGCCGCCATATTCGGGACCGTCGCGACCCAACTCTTTGTGAATTGCCAGCAGCGCTACCGGGCCTTCGTGATCGTCCACAAGCGCCCGCCACTGTTTGGTAAACGCCTTGGGGCACGTACCCTGCGAGCAGCCGACTCCGCCGCAGTAACCGGTGGTCTTTCCTTGCGGCCGGCGATCGGCGGGCAAGTCGCGATGCTCGCATTCGGTCATCCAGACGGGCGTCACCAGCTTGCCCGGCGCCAGCTTGCGTACGTCGTCCGCGAAGCGAGCCGCAACGTCGTCGCCGGCGAGCTTGTCGGCGGTGGCGGTCACGCCATAGTCGATGGCCCAACGGCATTGCAAGTTGCCGCATCCGCACGAGGCCGGGCCGCCTTGCACGTCGTTGAGCAATATTCCCCGATAGTCGCCCGGCGCGCGTGCGAGCAACTCGGCAATCCGCGCCAGATGCGCGTCGTACGCCTGACGATAACCGATCGGCGTCCAGGGATACGCCTTGGCCACTTCGCCCGGCTTGGGCAGCAGCGTTTTGGGAAAACGCTCGTGCCAATCCGCGTGGACGCCCAGCGAGGCCATCCAGTCGGGATGAGCATCGGCGAATTCGGCGTTGCGGGCCACCTCGATCCAATAATAAAGGTCGAGCCCGGCAGCGGCCAAAGCTTGCGCGGCGCGGCGGTAAGCCGTCGCCTTAGGGCGGTCGTCGAGAACCACAGCCGCCGCCTGGTAGCCGTCGCGGCGCCATTTCGCGGTTTGCTCCGCGGTAACGGCCTCGGGCTCGACGATGTGTGCGCTCAACTTCGGCGTTTGGGGCGTCGTGCTATCGATCGCCGAGTTTCGCGACGTTTCGCGCCCGCCGGGCTGTTTGTCCTTGTCTGACTTGTCCTTGCCCGATGGCGGAGGCGCCGTGTCGCGAGGGCCTGGAGCCAGCTCGGTTTCCGGGTACTCGGCGGCCCAAGCGAACCAGCGACATTGCACTCCGGGCAGCCAGCGCAACGTTTTGCCCTTCAGAGGGCCGGCCGTCGCGCGGCCTTCGATGCCCCAGCGCGAACCGGTCTGGCGATCGCGAAACGGAGCTTGTTTGTCGGCCCCGTCGCGAATGAGCGAAACCAGTTTCGGCTGGTCGGCGGCTGCGTCTTCGAGTTCGGGCGAATAAATCGCCGCGGTCTGCGTCGCCGGATGCCAAAGCACCATCAACTTCTCTCCGGCCAACTCGTCTTCGAGGACGCCGCCGGCTTCCAACGCGGCCACAGGCCAGGCCTTCGTACGCTCCCCAAGCGCCAGCCCGACGACGCGCGTGCGGCCGTCGACTTGCCGCGGATTCGCTTCCAGCCGCGTGCCGGCCGAGTCGACGTTGTCCCGTTCGGGCAACTCGCGGGGCTGGTACTTGTCGAACATGTGATAGGCCACCGAGCCGGGATAGGCTTTGCTCCAATAGCCCCAATCGGTTTCGATGGTCGCGATCGGCTTGAGTTGCTGGCCCTTGCGCGGCCCGTCGAAAGCGCGGCCCGAAAGGGCGGAGAAGAGCGTGCCGTCTTTGTGGCGAATGACCATCACGCCGTTGCGCCAACCGTGAAAGCGGAAATCGAGCGAAGGCTCGTATCCGCGGACGAAGCCGGCGTCGGCATCGTAGACGAACACGCCATACGTGTCGCTGATCACGCGATACGGCACGAGAAAGAACCGCCAGGGAACCGCGCCGCCTTCGTACTTGCCGCGCGTCCAGGCCAGCACGCGGTCATCGCTGCGCAACTCACCCGCTCGACGCTGCGCCTCGTCGATGCAGTGAGAACAATTCGGATTGACGAGCGTTTCGAACAGCTCGGGCCTGAAGAGCAGCTTGACTCCGTCAGATTCCCGGCTGGTCGGCTCGCGCTCTTCCGCCCAGGCCGGTTGAAGGGCGAGGGCCGCGCCCCAGACTAAAAGCAAGGAAAAACGCCGCATGATGCGCCTGCTATCAAGAACCATTCGCGTTACCTCCACATGCACGTGCAAGATTCTAACCCATCACGCTCGCCGCGTGCCGCCAGAAACGACTGAGCTCATGGAGCAGCCTCTGGCGAGGCATCGGCCGCGCCGCGGATCGAGTAGCTTTCGGATCCGGACGAAAACGGAATCGTCAGCATCCCAGAAAGTCTGTCCGCCTGCAATTCGTCGCGTAACTGGGACACGCCAATCGTCATGTTCTCGTGCCCTGCCGAGGGCTGCGAGCGATAGGCGCCGAGCAGAAAATCCCACCAGGGAAGATTGAAGCCGAAGTTGCTGTTGGCTTCGGCGCGGACCACCGAGTGATGAACCCGATGCATATCCGGGGTGACGATGACCCAACGCAGCAAGCGGTCCAGCCAGCCCGGCATCCGAACGTTGCTGTGATTGAACATCGAGGTGGCGTTGAGCAGCACTTCGAAGACCACCACAGCAGCGGCCGCCGGCCCGACGAGGACCACCACGGCGAGTTTGAAAAGTGCAGAAAGCACGATCTCCAGCGTGTGGAACCGCAAGCCCGTGGTGACGTCGAAGTCCAAGTCGGCGTGATGAACCATGTGCAAACGCCAGAGCGCCGGCACGGCGTGGAACATCACGTGTTGAAGATAGATCGCCAGGTCGAACGCCGCCACGGCCAGCGCGATCTCCAGCCAGGCCGGCCAATCCGCCAGGTGCAGCAGCCCCCAGCTTCGCGATTCGGCGACCAGGGCCGCGGCAGCGGCCGCGATGGGCGCGAGCGATCGGGCCAGAACGACATTCATCGCCACGAGGCCCAGGTTGCTGGCCCAACGGGGCGCTTTGCGCACCGTCAGCGGCCGCCGCGGAGCCAGCAGCTCCCACAACGCCATGACGAGCAAGATGCCGCCAAAGCAACCAAGGCGGACCGCGATTTCGAACTGTTCCGTCATCGTCCGCTCACTCCGCCTCTTGCTTGCGTAAGGCTACGTTCGAACATGTGGGGACTGCCGGGCGGCGTCAATGGGGTTGCTGCTGGCAAAACCCGAGGCACACGAAGCCCGCGCTCTCGACCACGTCCTTCTCAACTCGCTTCATTTGCGGGGAGTTTGGCGGATTCAGAAGGCAACTGCACGCGCCAGTGAATGCGAATCCAGCGTTTTCAGCGAGCGAGATCGCTTCGCCGGCAGTGTGGAAATGTGCGATTGAGTAAAACGGATGGCCGTGCCGACCCTTTTCCGCGTAAAGCCGCCCCCAGGGACCATTCGCGGGAATGATGCCGATCACAATCCGGCCGCCAGGCTTCAGCACTCTTCGACACTCTGCCATCGCCCCAGGCGGATCGGCGACGAAGCACAATGTCGCCGCAAGTAGAATGCCGTCGAAGGTCTTGTCCTGGTAGGGGAGTTTCTCAGCAGTGCCGTGAAGGACATCGATGCCCCGGCTCCTGGCCAGCGCAAGCGCGGGCTCGGACGGATCGGTTCCTTCGCGAATCCCGAGCGCCGAGGCAAATCGGCCCGTCCCAACGCCCACTTCGAGCCACCGACCCGGTTCGCTGCCTTTGACGTCCCGCACACAGTCCAACTCCAGCTCGAAAAGCTCCTCGCCTTCCGGCGAATCAAACCACTGGTCGTATTCGCTGGCCAGTCGATCCATCGGGTTGCTCGGTTGCCCGGCGCCCGTCGGCAGCGGCAGCAGCATGCGAACTTGCCGTTGGTAGGCGGAGTAGGTCTGGCCGTGATACGCCAGCAGATCTCGCTCCTCCAGCCGCAGCGCGACAAGGACGTAGGCCGATACGACCGCCGCAAAGAGCAGATGACCGTAGGTCATCGTCGGCGCGGCCCAGAAGGCGAGCAGGAAGCCCAGCATGATCGGGTGCCTCACGAGGCGATAAAGCCAGGGCGTCTGAAATGGCAGCGCGGAATAGGGCCTCCCGAGGAAGAATAGCCAGACCTGCCGCAATCCAAACAAGTCGAAGTGACTGATGAGGAACGTCGAGACGAGCACGATCAACCAACCGACCGCGAAGATTGCCCAGAGCAAGCCTGCGGCGGCCGGAGCGGCGACATTCCAGACAATGCCCGGCAAGGGTCGCCAGAGCCAAAACAGCAAGGACAGGAGCAGACTGCTGGCCAGCACGTAAGTGCTCCGCTCTGCTGCGGGCGGAATGACGCTCGTCCACCAGCGTTTGAAAAACGGCCGGGCCATGACGCTGTGCTGGATGGCGAACAGGCTCAGTAGCCCAAGATCGATAAGAATGGCCGTTGAGGCGTCGGCCGCCGGTCCGGAGTCGATGGTTTTCGGCACGACCATTCCGCCGACAAAGCCGATGGCGTACAGGAACGACGCCAGAAAGACTGCGTAGGCAACCGCCCCATAGACGAGGATCAACCAGCGGGACATCTCATGCTCCTCGAAACGGCGGCCGGCACATGTCGAAGGGTTGCTTGACTGCGTCATAAGGTTGCGTCGGGGCCGGCGGCAGGGACGGCGCACTGGCGATGCTAGCCCAAGCCGCAGCCGCTCCGAGGAGTAGTGCGGCGACGATCGCAGGCAGGCTTCCGCCCCCATCCGTTCGCCGGGCAGAGCACGCTCCTGCCAAGCAGACGAGCGTCAATGCTCCGAAGACGGCCAGGCTCTGCAGCGGCCCGTCTCCCCATCCCAACAGCGCCGGCGGGCATTCGAGCTTGCCGATCTGCACCAAGTAGACGTGGAACGCGGCGACGCCCAGACCGCTCGCAGCCAGTGGAAGGGACACGAGACATGCGTGCGCGGAGCGGAGACCTTCCAACGACAATTGCATCGCCAAGACAAGCACCGCCGCGAGGGCGAAGGAACGCTGGTAGAAACAGAGCGGGCAGGCTTTGAGTCCAAGCCCCAAGCTCAGGTACACGCTGCCGGAAGCGGCGATCACCGCCAACGAGAGCGCCGCCCCGTTCAAGACCATCGCGCCTTGCCGGCCGGCGAGAACATTCGGCGTCAGCGGGGGTTGAGTCATGATCTTCTCCGGCGCGAGCCGGAATCCGTGGGTCGATTGTTACCGTTTAGCATCGCTGGCGGTGCGCGTCGGGCCGTGCCGGCGAGCCACCGTAGGACGGACTTCCAGTCCGTCTCCCGCTAGGCGACCGTAGGATGGACTTTCAGTCCGTCTCCCGCCAGGTGACGGACCGGAGGTCCGTCCTACGGTACACGGGATCAACCCACGGATTCCGCCGAGGAACCCCGGATACAGATTCAAAACACGAGCACTTGGTCGGCCCATATCGTCCAATTCGTCAGTTCTTCCATGTTGCTGCGATGGCAACCCTCGGCAAGCTCCGTCTCGGCCATGCCGCGGGCGTCCAAACACGAACCGCAGACGCCAGCTTGCCCGCGGCGCTGCTGCAAGAGGTGCAACATCCGTTCGAGGTTGTAGAATCCTTGCGGCGTCTTCTGGCCGCGCTTGGCGCACGCCGCCGCATCGCCGATCAGGAACACGCGCACTTCACTGCCATCGTGTTTGGCCAGGCTGTCGGCGAGCCGCAAGCCGTTGTACGAGCGCTCGTCGCCGTAGGGCGGCCCATTGAGAATGAATAGGAATTTGGCCATGCGAGCCTCCAAGAATCAGTTCAGAATGTCGCGAATCACATGCCCGTGAACGTCGGTCAACCTTCGTTCCATGCCGTTGTGGAAGTAGGTCAGTTTCGTGTGGTCGATGCCGAGCAGGTGCAGCGCGGTCGCGTGCAAATCGTAACAGTAGACGGGATTCTCGACGGTCTTGTAGGCGAACTCGTCGCTTTCGCCGTACGCCGCGCCTGCCTTGATTCCTCCGCCGGCTAGCCACGACGTGAAGGCGAACGGGTTATGGTCGCGGCCCTTTCCGCCCTGCGAGCAGCACATCCGGCCGAATTCCGACGTGCAGATCACCAGCGTCTCGTCGAGCAGCCCGCTGGCTTTGAGATCCTTCAGCAGCGCGGCGACCGGCTGGTCGAACAACTTCGCTTCGCGGCCGTGGTTGTTCAGCATGTCTTCATGGGCGTCCCAATTCTGGCGAGGGAAACCGGCATTGAGCGAGCCCGACCAGACCTGGACGAAGCGGACGCCGCGCTCGGTCAGCCGCCGGGCCAGCAGGCATTGGCGAGCGGTCGGCGCCGTCACAGGGTCGTCCATTCCATAGAGTCGATGGACCGCCGCGCTTTCCTGCGAGAGGTCCGCCGCTTCGGGTGCCGACAATTGCAATCGAGCGGCCAATTCGTAGGAATTGATGCGCGCTTCGAGTTCGCTGTCGCCGGGGCGCTGCCGCGCGTGCTCCGCGTTGAGCGACTGCAGAAACTGCAACGTGTCGCGCTCGCTGTCCGCGGTCAGCCGCCCGTCCGCCCGCGGAAACAGGTTGTGGACCGGCGGAGCGGAGGCGCGCGTGGCCAACGCCGTTCCCTGATAGGTTGCCGGCAGAAAGCCGGCGCCCCAATTGATCGGCCCGTTCATCGGGAACCCGCGCGGGTCGGGCAACACGACAAACGCGGGCAAGTTCTGGTTTTCGGTCCCCAAGCCGTAAGTCACCCAGGAGCCCATCGACGGGAAGCCGGGCAAGATGAAGCCCGAGTTCATCATGAACAGCGCCGGCCCGTGGACATTGCTCTTGGACACCATCGAGTGGATAAAACACATGTCGTCGACGCAGGTCGCCAAATGCGGGAAGAGCGAGGAAACCCATCGCCCGCACTCGCCGTGCCGCTCGAACGGCCAGTAGCTCGGCGCGACCTTCCCCGGAATGCTTTCGAACAACTCGACCTTGCCACCAGGCTCGAAGTCTTTCCCGGCCCGCTTGGAGAGTTCCGGCTTATAGTCGAACGTATCGATCTGGCTCATCGCGCCGCCGACGAAGAGTTGGATGACCTGCTTCGCTTTCGGAGCAAAGTGCGGGAGCTTGCTCGAACGGTCGAACCGTTCTTGACCGCCGGCCGCGGCGCGTTGCTCTTCGGCCAACAAGGCGGAGAGGGCCATTCCGCCGAAGCCGGCCCCGATCTCCCAGAGAAAACTGCGCCGGTCGACCAGGCGGGGCCGATGGTCGCGGAGCCGAAAGTCTGGCATGGCGATTTCCTTTCCGTTCGCGATTTCACGTAATGGAGACATTGTCAATCGACGTACAGGAATTCGTTCGCGTTGAAGAGCGCCCGGCAGAACTGAAACAACTCGCGCCCGGCGATGAACTGCTCGGCGCGCTCCGCCTCCGACGAAGACGGCAAACGTCCAAACGCCAGCCGATAGGCGGCATTCACCTGGGCGCGTACGTCGTGCTCGTGGGCGGCGGAAAGCCGCGCTGCGAAGCGATCCGCTTGTTCAATGACGAATCGGTCGTTGAGCAGCGAGAGCGATTGCAAAGGCGTGTTCGTCGAGTTGCGGGCCGGCGTGCAGGCCGATGGGACCGGAAAATCCAGCACGTCCATGAACGGATCGGGAGTGCTCCGCACGATGAAGTTATAGATCGACCGCCGCCCGCGTTCGCGGCGATCCGTCGTGTCGAGATAGTCGTAAACCGGAGATTTTCTGAACTGGTAACGAAACGGCTGATCGGCAGGCCCGCCCATCGCGAGCTGCAGTTTTCCGCTCGACGCAAGCATGGAATCGCGGACTTCTTCGGCGTCCAGCCGCCGGCGATTCATCCGCCACAAAAGACGATTGCCGGCATCGATGGCTGCCGCGCTCGCGTCGTTTCGGGACGACTGCTGGTAGGCGCCGCTCAGCATGATCAAGCGGTGCGTCTCCTTGACGGACCAATTCCGCCGCTGGAACTCGGATGCAAGCCAGTCCAACAATTCGGGGTGCGAAGGGCGCTGGCCGTTGAAGCCGAAATCGCCCGGAGTGCCCACGATGCCCTGCCCAAAATGGTAGTGCCACAAGCGATTGACCATCACTCGGGCCGTCAGCGGATTGGCGGGATCGGTGAGCCAGCGAGCCAGCGCAAGGCGGCGTTCTCGTTCGGGGGCGTCGCCGTCGGTCAATTCCGCCTTGAGGCTTTTGACTGCGCACAACGCCGCCGGCGCGACTTCATCCCGCGGCGATTCCGTGTCGCCGCGATAGAGAACGTGGGTTTTGCGCGGCGTTTCCGAGAGTACGGCATACGTCAATTCGACTTCAGGCAGTTGCGCGTACTCGGCTTCCAACGCGGCAATTTCATCGCAAAGCAGGGCGCGTTTTTGCTCCAGCTCTTCCGTGCGGGCCTCGGGCGCCCGCGCGTCGATCTCGGCGACCCCGATTCGCTTCTTGTGAATGTCGAGCCGGATCTGCTCCATCCGGCGCGCCTGCTCTTGCGTCGCGTTTCCCTGGCAGATCCGGTCGCCGCGGCGGACGCCGGCAAAGACGGCCTGCAGACTGTAATAGTCCTGTTGCGAGATGGGGTCGAACTTGTGGTCGTGGCACTTCGCACAGCCCACGGTCAAGCCGACGGCAGTCGTCATCACGGTCGTGAGCATGTTGTCGAGGTCTTGCAGCCTCGTGCCTCGACTGGCTGCCGTTTCTTGAATCGCCGTCACATAACCGGAATAGTCCCACGGCCCGGCGGCCAGAAAGCCCGTGGCGATTCCCGCAGCAGGATCATCCGGGGAAAGCACGTCTCCGGCGAGTTGTTCGAGCAGAAACCGATCGTAGGGCTTGTCGTCGTTGAACGCTTGGATGACGTAGTCGCGATAGCGCCAGGCATAAGGGCGCGGATAGTCCAGTTCGAAGCCGTGCGAATCGGCGTAGCTCGCCAGGTCGAGCCAATGCCGTCCCCAACGTTCGCCGTAGCGGGGGGATGCCAGCAACCTTTCGACGACGTTGGCGTAGGCAGTTTCCGAATCGTCGGCCAGAAATTCGTCGATTTCTTGGGGCGTCGGCGGCAGCCCGTGCAGGTCGAACGTGGCGCGGCGAATCAGCGTGATGCGATCGGCCGACGGCGCGGGCTCGAGTCGATCTTCTTCCAGCCGCTGCAAAATGAAGGCATCGATTGGCGTTTTGATCCTGGCCGGGCGCCGGACGTCGGGGACATCCGGCCGCGACACGGGCCGCAACGACCACAGCTCGGCGGTCACTTCCACGCCGGCCGGCCAAACGGCGCCTTCCTCGATCCACCTACGCAGATCTCTCAATTGCGCCGCGGCGAGCGGTTTGGCGTTTTTCGGCATTTCGGGCTCGTCGCCGCCGACCATCTCGAGCAACCGGCTTTCATCGAGCTTGCCTGGAACGACGGCCGGGCCGCTATCGCCCCCCTTCAGCAGCGCCTCGCGGCTCGTCAGGTCCAAGCCGCCGCCGCGTTTCTCGTTGTTGTGACAAGCTGCGCAGCGTTCCGAGAGGATCGGGGCAATGCGACGCGCGAAAAACGAATTCGAAACGTCTGCTCGCGCCGCGGAGACTGCACAAGGCGCCAGCGTCATGGCGACGAATCCGACCGCGAGCAGAGCATAGCGACTCGGGCGCTTTGCACCGTCCGATTTCAAGCCTGGCCGGGCGCGATGGATGTTCGGCATGCGTTGGTTCGGTAGTAATACCGTTTGACGGAATGTCAAGGACATTCTCTGTAGGGAACGCCCTCCGTGGCGTTCCGGGGGAGCGAGAATCGACGCCATCTCCGAGTTCGCGGAACGCCACGGAGGGCGTTCCCTGATATGGTTGGACCAGTCAAGGGTGATTGTTTCGCCTTGCGGCGGGTGCTTCATGGCGGATGTTTCACGGTGTTTAGGGAATGGCCAGGAGACGGAACGCGGCGATGAGTCGG
>DATKRK010000270.1:0-12789 GCA_035532215.1 Pirellulales bacterium
CCGACTCATCGCCGCGTTCCGTCTCCTGGCCATTCCCTAAACACCGTGAAACATCCGCCATGAAGCACCCGCCGCAAGGCGAAACAATCACCCTTGACTGGTCCAACCATATCAGGGAACGCCCTCCGCGGCGTTCCGCGATAGCGCGAATCGGCGCGATTCCCGGGTGTACGGCACGCCACAGAGGGCGTGCCCTACAGGCTTTTGCCGCGAATGTCTACTTACGCCCGTTAAAACCCGAGGAATTCGCCTTGCGCTTGCCCGGCTTCCGCCAAAGGACTAATTTAAACACAGGGGCAGTCCGTGCTTTATCAGCGTCTTCACCCCAGGAAACGTTCACTCGATGGCGCCCACTCCGCCGCAACTGGATGAACATGGCTTTCCGATTCCCCCGACGTTCGACGACGAGGGGCGAAGCTCGCGCCGCCGGGGCATATCGCATCGCGGGGCTCTTTGGCTGCTATTCTTGGTCTTCGTCGCGCTGCTTGTCGGCGGCATCGCCAAATCGGGCGGTTGGCAGGACGCTAAGGAATGGTTCGCCGAATTGTTGCTGAATCGGGCGTGGCAAAAGTTCCGTTTAGAAGCCGATTCTCGCGGCGCCTTGGCCGATCTCGACCGGGCTGCCGCTCTGTCGCCTGACGACCCGAAGATTTACGAGTTGCGAGCCGAGGTCAGGTTCGAACTGAAGGATTTTCAGGGAGCGCTAGCGGATTACGACCAGTTGATCAAGCTCAACGGCCGCTATGCCGCCGCCTATGCCGGCCGTAGTGTGGTCTATCAGCGGCTGAAACGGCACCGCGAGGCCATCGACGACTTGACGCAAGTCATCAAGCTCAGTTCCGAACGCGACGCACTCTCGCGAAACAATCGCGCCTATGCCCGCGCCATCGCCGGCATCGAGCTGGAAGCAGGGTTCGAAGACATTCAAGACGCGCTGGAATTTTCCGCTGAGTTGCGGGGAACGCCCGATTCGCCGCAAAACGCCAACGCCGCCTTCCTCGACACGCGCGGCTATCTGCACCTGCTGCTCGGCCGGCCCGAAGCGGCCTGGGCCGATCTGGATCAGGCCATCAAGAACGCCGAAGCCGAGCATCGAAACCAGGCCGATCAATTGAGGCTCGACCGCCAACCGCCCCAGGTCCGCGCCTACTTTGCCAAGCGGTTCGCCGAAGAGTTAGCCGTGATGTACCATCATCGCGGCCAGGCCCAACAGGCGCTGGGACACGCCGCCGAAGCCGAGGCCGACTTGAGCAAAGGGGACGAACTCGGCTACAACCCCGAGGGGGGGGTTTATTGAGCTTGCCCCGACCGGGCACGGTCGCTCACAATCTGCTCGAGCAATCTGTTGACGCGGCAACCTTGCCGCGTTGAGAGTCGGAAAGCGAAAGCGCCGCAAGGCGCCCGATCGGAAGAACGACGCAAGCGGCAAGATGCCGCTTCTACAACAACCAACACGGAAGGTACGGGCGGTCTTGAGCGGAAATGATGCCGAGCGAACCGAGCCCTGCGCAACGCTCGACGCGGCCGAAGCGGATGTGAGATCGCCGCGGGCCGAGTCTCCGGGCGCTTTGTCGCCTGCCGCGCCGCCAGCCGAAACCGACGCGTTCCCTCCGTTCTGGACCTTGGGCGGTTTTCGCTGGCGAGCGCTGGCCGATTGGCGAACGTTCTTGTTCGGTCCCCAAGGTCTGCGATTAAAGGAATGGCTGGCCGGCGGCCGCGCGGAGATCGTCAAGCATAGTCCGCGGCGGACCGTGTACCGGGTCGATTTGCCCGAGCGGGCGTTTTTCATCAAACTCTACCGCTCGTCCGCGTGGCTCGACGTCGCCCGGCGCCTGGTCCGCCCAAGCACTGCGCAGCGCGAATTCGAGCGCGCCCGCGAAGCCGCACGCCGCGGCGTGCCGACGGTTCGCTGCGTGGCCGTCGGCGAGCGCATACACCGCGGATTGCCGGGCGAGAACTTGCTCGTCACCGAAGCCATCCCCGAGAGTTGCTCGCTGACCGAATATGTCGAACAGCACTTGCCGCAACTGCCCGCCGCCGAGCGTTCGCTGATGCGGCGCAAGCTGGCCGAAAGCCTGGCCCGGCTTTGCGCGGCGGCGCATCGAGCCGGCGTGCTGCACGACGACCTGCACCCCGGCAACGTGCTGGTGCGGCTCGATACGTGTTCGGCCGATCGCGACGACGCTCATCTGCCGCAACTGCACCTGATCGATCTGGCCGGCGCCAAGCTTTCCGGCGCCTTGGACTGGCAGCGTTCGCGTTGGAGCCTGGTGATGTTGGGCGCGAGTTGGGCCGGGCAGGCGTCGTTGAGCGAGGCCTGGCGGTTTTGGCGCACCTATCTCGGCGAGCGCCCGGAATTGCCCTCGCCCGGCCTTCGCCGCGGAGCGCGAGAGATCGCTGCGCGAATTTGGGCGCGGCGGCGGCGCATCGCACGATCGCGCGATCGACGCGCGTTGGGCGACAACCGCGAGTTTTATCGGCTCGCAGGGCTCGCGGCTCAGGGGCACGCGGTGACCGATTTCCCCTACGCCGAATTCAAGCGGTTGCTCGCCGAACCCGAGCGGCTCCTCGCCGACGGCGTGCATCGCCCGTTGAAGCTAGCGCATCGCAGCGTCGTGGTGCAGGCCGAATTGTCATTGGCATCAGGCGCCGTGCGCGTGGCTTACAAGCGGGTCCGCGCCAAGAACTGGTGGAAAGCGCTGGCGTTTTTCCTTCGCCGCAGTCCGGCGCTGGACGCCTGGCGTCTCGGGCATGCGCTGCTGTTGCGCGGCATCGCGACTGCCCGGCCGCTGGTGGTTTGCGAGACGAAGGGCTTCGGGCTCGGCCGCGACAGCTATCTGGCCACGCAATGGATCGAGGACGCGATCAACCTGCACTTGTATTGCTGGAAGCTGGCCCGCTCGCCGGCCGACGAGCGGCGGCGACGGACGCGGCAGGCGGCGACGGCCCTGGGCGGCCTGTTGGGCCGGATGCACGCCTGGCATATTTCGCATCCCGATCTCAAAGGGTGCAACCTGCTCGTGGCCGAGCGGCCCGAGGCGGTCGAGGCTTTCCTGATCGATCTCGACGGCGTGCGTCTTTCGCGCGGGTTCGGCGGCGGCGTCCGGGCCCGAAACCTGGGCCGGCTGGCGACCAGCCTCGAGGCTCATCCCTGGGTGACGCACGGCGATCGGCTGCGGTTTCTGCGGGCGTATCTGCGCGAGGCCGCGCTGCCCGCCGGTGATTGGAAGCGTATCTGGCGCGCCGCCGCCGCCGCGAGCCGCGCCATCACCCGGCGGCTGACGCGCCGCGGGCGGCAGGTAGTTTAGGCCGCCGGCTGCGTCAATAGCTGGAACGCGAGCCGAATCCGCGCATGCAAACGGCGCCGACGATCACGACCGCGATCAGCGTGAGCAGCCACTCTTGCGGTCCGAAATGGCTGATGTGACTGAGAGCCGATCTCCACAGTTGCCACACAGGTTCTGCTCCATCCATTCAGGCTCGGCGTGGGGGGACTCCACCGCAAACGTAGCTCAAAGATCGCAAGAACTCCCCAGTCGGCCCGCGACGCCGGTTTGGCAGGCGGAAGATTCTGGTTTTAGCGGTCGTGGCTGCCTTTCGGCACTTGCCAGCTTGCGGCGGACAAATATAATCGACTCTTTCGCACACGCGAGGGGGCGTAGCTCAATTGGTTAGAGTACCGGACTGTCGATCCGGTGGTTGCGGGTTCGAGTCCCGTCGCCCTCGCTGAACCGCAGTAAAGACTTACAACAAATCGCGGAAGAGAAGAAAACAGGTCCAAACTCCAAAAAAAACTCCCTTTGGACTTCTTGCCGAGCAGCTCGACGGCATCCGCGACCAGGCGCCAGTAGACGACGTCTTCGGCGAAGGAAGACGTCTCCAACGCGGGGATCGGATAGCCGGGAATCTTCAGCACGGCGTTGTATTGGGCGAACTTCAGATCGATGTAGATGCGACGCTCGTTTTGCGGCAGTTCATCGAACGAAGTGTCATGCCGCAGTTCGCCCGCCTCGCCATAGACCGCCGGCTTGGGCGGCTGATCCTGAACGAGCGTGAAAGCCTACGCCGGCAACTGCATCTTTGCCCGCAGCGACAGCGAAATCGTCTGCGTGCTGCTGCCGCGGGCAGAGCGATCGCTGCCGCTAACACGGCGACGACGGGTTCTCAAGCTGGATTGGACGCGTTGCTCGAAGGCGCCTTACTCGCGGACGAGCAGCGAGTACAGCGCCGGTACTACCACCAACGTCGTAATCAGGCCGGCCAGCAATCCTCCGATGACGGCTCTTCCGAGCGGCGCATTCGCCTCGCTGCCGCGTTCCAAGGCCAGGGCCATCGGCAATAGAGCCAGCAGGGCCGCCATGGCCGTCATGACCACGGGTCGGACCCGAATGCCGGCGGCCTTGCGGATGGCCTCCGTAGGACTCAGCTTTTCCTCGATGCGGATTTTTTGGGCGAAATCGGTGAGCAGCACGGTGTTCGAGACCACGATGCCGACCATGAAGATCATGCCCAACAGCGATTGCACGTTGATCGACGTCCCGGTCGCCCAGAGCATCAACGCCACGCCAACCAGGCCAAAGGGAACGGCTGACAAGACCACCACCGGAATCAGGTACGAATCGAGCAGCATGACCATCAAGAAGTAGACAAAGATCACCGCCAGCGGCAAACCGATCCCAAAGTTGAAGAAGGTCTGTTGCATGTGGCCGAATTCGCCGCTGAGAACCATTTTGCCGCCCGCGATAGGCCGGCGGTCGCTCGATGACGGATCGTACGGCTGCCAGGAGCTGCCGCCGAGCGGGACGCCGAAGTCGTCGAGCACCCGCACGATGTCGTCGGCGACATGCCCAAGATCGCGGCCCTCGACGTTCATGGTCAGGTCGATCGTGGCCATCAGGTTCGTGTGCGTGACTTCGGCGGCCATGCTCGCCGGCCGCAAATCGACCAGAATGCTCAACGGAATCGGTTGTTTCTGCAAGGGGCTGGTGATCGAGACGTTCAGCAGCGTCTGCACCGACTTGATGTCTTGCTCGGGATACTGCACGCCGACGTAATACTGATTGTGCGAAACGGGGTCGAACCAGAAGTTCTTCTTATTGAATTGGATGCTCGACTTGAGCGCGGCCACGACGTTTTCCATGACGTCTCGCTCGGTCAGGCCCAGCCGCCTGCTTTTCGCGCGATCGACCTCGACGATGTACTCGGGATAGTCGAGCCGCTGCATGATCCGCGCATCGACGACGCCGTCGACCTTGCTCACCTGGCTGAGGATGCGATTGGCGGCTTCGCGAGACTTGTGCAGATCGCGTCCCTCGATGCGGATGTCGATCGGCGTGGCGCCGCCTTCGTTCATCGCGCTGCGGATCGTGCCGCCGGTATTGAACGCGACCTCGACGGCGGCGAAACGTGCGTCGGCCGCCATTTCGCGGCGCAGGGCGGCGGCATGATGTTGGGCCGAGTGGCGCCGCTCGGCTTTCAGTTGGATCTCGAGCACGGCGTCCATCGGGCCCGAATTGGGCGTATAAGCGCAGGACCAATCCGCCCAAACTCCCAATTGGCTGATGGTCAGCTCCAGGTCTTCGCCGATCGTGCGGCGAATGAGATCTTCGACTTCGGCGATTTTGCGCTCGGTCTCCTCGATGCGCGTGCCGGTACTGAGGCGAACGTACATTTCAAAGGCCCCGGCATCCACTTCCGGAAAGAAATCTCGCCGCAAGTGAGGCAGCAGGCCTCCTAGAACCGCCGCCAGTAACGCCGCGGCGCCCAACACCACCGCCCAGCGATGCTCCAACACGCGATCGAGCTCGCGAGAATACAATGCAATCGCCGCGTCAATGCCGGATTGAATCTTGGCGAAGGCGCGAGCCGTCCAAGATCGGCGCGCGGGCGTCTGGGGCGAGTGCGCTTCGAGCTGCTCGGAGGAATGGCCCTTGAGCCAGAGCGCGGCCCGGCTGGGCACGAACGAGCGGGAAAGCAGATACGCGGCGCCCATCGAGAAGCCCACCGCCATGGCCATCGGGCGAAACAGGAACTGGCCCATGCCCGGCATCAACGCCAAGGGCGCCAGCACCAGCAGCGTACACAGGCTGGCGACCAGTTCCGGCATGGCCACCTCGCTGGCGCCGTAGAGCGCAGCATCGGCGGCGGAAGCCCCGCCTTCCAGGTGCCGGTGCGTGTTTTCCAAGCAGATGATGGCGCTGTCGACCATCGGGCCGATGGCCAACGCCAGCCCCGCGAGCGTCATCACGTTAATGGTGTTGCCGGTGACGTACAAACCGACCACGCCCGCCATGACCGCGATCGGGATCGTCAGCACGGCGATGGCCGTCATGCGCCACTGGCCCAAGAACAGCAGAATGACCAGCGAGCACAGCACGGAGCCCAGCACGCCTTCGGTGATCAAACTGCGGATTGATTTGCGCACATAGATCGATTGGTCCATCACCATCTTGAGCTGGATGCCAGGCCGCGTCAGCCGGGTCTCCATTTCCGGCAGGGCTTTCTTCAGGTGCTCGACGACGTCGAGCGTGCTGGCGCCGGGCTGCCGGAAGACGGGAATGTACACTTCGGGCCGGCCGTTGACCCGCACCTTGCACATCTGGATCAAATGCGTGTCGCGAACGGCGGCGACGTCGCCCAGAAAGCTGGTGTCGCCCAGCGTCGTGCGCAAGGGGATGTCTTCCATCCGCTGGGGAACGAGAAACATCGCGTTGGAGCCGATGGCGTAATCGAGCTTGCCGAACTTGGCGTCGCCCGTGGGCAAAAACAAATTGAACTCCACGAGCTGCGCCAGCACGTCGCGCAGCGACAAGTTGTGGCTTTCGAGCTTGATCGGATCGACTTCGGCCAGAACCGCGCGAATCTTGCCTCCGTACACGACCGGCGCGTTGGCGCCGGGCGAATTCATGATGAAGTTGCGAACTTCGAAACGGCCCACGTCGTACAGCGTCGACTCGCCGTACTCTTTGCTGTCCACCGCCACCAGGCAGGCCGGCACCGTGCCGGTCGGGTCGTAGGGCAACACCACGGGCGGCAGCGTTCCGGGGGGCAGGTTGGGAATCTCGCTCAAAGCCAGCGAGTTCACTTGCGTCAAGGCCCCGTTGGGGTCGACGTCCTCGCGGAAATAATTGCGGATGACGCTGGCGCCCAAAATCGAGCGCGATTCCTGCCGCCGCATTCCCGCCGACTGCCCCGTCCATCGCTCCATGGGGTTGGTGATCCCGGCGGCGACGTCTTCGGCGGGCATGCCGGAGTAAAACGTCAGGACCTGCACCGCCGGACTCGTGAATACGGGCAGAATATCGACGGGAATGCGGACCGCGCACAGCAGGCCCAGCACGATGACGCTGAGGATGGCAACGGTCACGGTCCGCGGGCGTTTCAAAGCCAGTTCAATCAGCTTTTGCATGGTCTGCTTCCCGGACGTTCAGGGCGGAAGAGACGCCGACGGCCGCCGCATGGCCCTCGGAACCGACGATCTCGACGAGCGTCCCTTCGTCGAGCCCTGGGCCATGCTCCTCGATCACCTGGTCGTCGAGCTTGAGGCCGGCGAGCACTTCCGCATGCATGCCGTCTTCGCGGCCGACTTGCACCGCGCCCCTGCTGGCTCGGCCATCGCGGACCAGATAGACGAATCGCTCTCCCTTCGCTTCGCCCGCCAAGCACGTCGAGGGAATGGTGACGGCGTTCTTTCGCCGGCCCAGTTCGATCGTGGCGCTGCCGAACATGCCGTCGGTCAACAGCCCTTCAAGATTACGAACGTCGATCTCGGTGCGCATGGTGCGGGTGTTATAGTCCAGCGACGTGGCGGTGCGCGCCACGAAGCCTTTGAATTCGCGGCCTTCCAGCGAGTCGACGCGAAGCGAGGCCGCGTTGCCGCGGTGCGTGTTCGGCGCCTCTTGGTCGGGAACCCAGACAATCACGCGCATCAGATCGGTCTCGGCCACCGCCAATACCGGTTGAGCCCCCCCGGCGGCTGCGTCGCGGATGAAATCGCCGTCGTGAAAATTACGTGCGGTAATGACGCCGTTGTAGGGAGAGCGGATGCGCGTATATTCTTCCAGCACGGTCGCCTGGGCGAGCACTGCCGTGGCGACCTGGACTTGGGCCTGGGCGCTCGATAATTCCGCCTTGGCCCTCGTCAAATGGGCCGTCGCCGCGGCCACCGCGGCCTCGGCGGTGGCGACGGCCTTTTCGGCTGAAACCTGGGCGGCCTCGGCGGCCTGGCGAGCCTCGAAGCTTTCATCGACCAGTTCCTGCTCGATGGCTTTCAGCTTGGCCAGTCTCGCCATGCGGTTGTATTGAAGCTCGCGCAATTTGAGCAAGGCCGCGGCGGTAATCAGCTCGGACTGCGTCTGCTCGAGCCGGGCTCGCGATTCAGCCAGGTCGGAGTCAGCCTCGGCGATCTGGGCTTGGGAGACTTCGACCAACGCTTGGGTATTGGCGAGGTCGGCCTTCGCTTTCTCGACTCCGGCGACGATTTCCGGGGCGAAGACTTCCGCGAGCAAGTCCCTTCGCTTGACGCGGTCGCCAATGTCGACGACCTGATGCTGCAAGAATCCGGATACCTTGGCATAGAGATCCGCGCGCTGAAACGCGTGAATCGAGGCCGGACGAGTGACGCTCCAGGGCAGCCCGCCCGGCTGTGGATGCACGACCCGAACTTTGATGCGCAGCTCGGTTCGGGACTTCGCCGATTCGGAACGCGAAATCGATCTCGCCCGAGCGGCGCCGAACATCAGCCAGCCGATGACAACGGCGCCCAGCGCGAACGCGACCGTCGCCCAGATCATCGTCGCGTAAGTTCTCATTCTCGGTCCGAACCGCCGCTTGTTAGCAGCCTGTCAGCAAAACTGGAACGATACGATGTTCAATTTTAGCACCCTCATTGCGGAATTTCGGGCCGCCATTCCCAAAGCTGACGACGCGCCAGCGACCGTGCAAGCGGTGAAACCCGTTCAGGCCGCAATCTGTCGCTCGGCCGCGACCCAACGCCAGGTTAAATCGGACACTTGAAATCGGCGGGCTTGACGGCCAGCAACGAGCAGCCCGCCTGGTGGACCAGCCGTTCGGCCGTATTGCCGATGAACACGCCCGGAATGCCGCCGCGGGCCATCGTGCCCATCACCAGCAAATCGATTTCGTGCGCCTTGATGAATTCCAGGATGTAGGCATCGGGGCTGCCGACGCCTTGGACGACCTCCTGCTTCACGCGAGCGTGCGGCTGCCCGCCGGAGACGCGCTGGAGTTGCTCTTCCAATCGACGTTGCGCGTGTTTCAGGTCCCGCGCGTGGTACGTCTCCTCCAAGTTGGCTTCGATCAGGCCCGCGTCGGAAAGCCGAGCGAACGGCGAGTTGAAAACGTGCAGCAAATGAACGTTCGCCCCGGCAAGCGCCGCCAGCCGCATCGCCAGCCGCAAAGCGCTGTCGCTGACCTCGCTGAAGTCGCTGGCGACCAGGAGGTTCGTCGGGGCCGGCCGCGCGTCGGGGCGCGTGACCCAAACGGGACAGGGGCAGTTTTGCAGGAGCTTCATCGCGGTGCTGCCGAACAGCATTCGCCCGATCGCGCCCATGCCGCGAGTGCCGACGATCGCCAAATCGTGGCCGCCGCGCACCACTTCGCGAGTGATTTCGACCCACCCTTTGCCCGTTGTAAGCTGGCTCTTGGCCGCCACCCCATCCTTGGCCGCCCGGTCGACCAATTCCTGAAGCACGGATTGCCCCAAGGCTTCGATGCGACGCTCGATATCGGCCGGGTCGTCTCCCAGAGGTTGGATTTCGGCCGCCGACAACTCGACTGCGGCGAAGAACGTTAGCTCTGCTCGGGCCTTGCCGCCCAGCCAAATCGCCTGCTTGATCGCCTGTTCGAGCGGTGCAGAAAATCGAGTCTCTCCGCTCTGCACGGCTTGCAGCAGATCGACCCCGACCAAAATCCTCTTCACGTCCGGCATCGGAGCGGCTCCTTTCAATCTCTTAGATAACATGTTGTTGCGATGGAACTTCAGTAGCGAACGGCGTGCCGCACACGCTCGGCGAAGTCATCGGCGCTCGCCAGCTTGACTGCGAACCGGCCGGACAATGGCCGTTTTCGCAGGGTTTTCGCCTGCGTTGCTCGTGGCGTCGCGATCTCTTTGCCCCCCTGTGGCAAGAACGATGAGCGATGGTAGCGCGACCATGTGTGCCAAAGAGCACCAGCGCGCAATTTCGCACGCCCCTAACCCCGGGCGGGCGGCTCGCGAGATGGCGTTGAGGCCCGTCGAGTCGAGGGGTTCGTCCGGGATTCGAGGCAAACAAACTAGCGAAGGGACGCTCCTGCAAGCCATCGGCTGCGGTTATGATGGGCTGACGAGTTTTGGGGCTGGGGCGGGTGTAAGGACTGCGGAAGCCTAAAACGCGGCGTTTTATTCCGCGTGCGAAATGGGGCGGCGACTTTGTTTTGATTCGCCCAAGGAGAACGCAAGATGAAGCTTTGGCGTTGGGGCGTGCTGCTGGCGGGGGTGGCGACGGGCCAGGTTGCGACGGGCCAGGTTGCGACGGGCGAGGTTGCAGTCGGTGCGCACGGGTCGGCTGGCCAAACGGCGCCGATCGAGGCCGGCGTTGCCGCCGTCGATATCACGCCGAACTATCCCGTCCGCTTGAGCGGCTTTGGCTTTCGCCGCGAAGAATCGGAAGGCGTGACGCAGCGCATTTGGGCCAAGGCGCTGGCCATCGGCAGCGATGGGCAAGGCCCGGCCGTGGTGCTCGCGGTCGACAATTGCGGCGTGCCCGACGCGGTGGTCGAAGAGGTCGCCCGCCGACTGAAGCGGGCCTACGGCCTGCCGCGCGAGCGGTTCGCCGTTACCTTCACCCACACGCACACGGCGCCGATGCTCAAAGGCGTGCTGCCGACCCTGTTCAGCCTGCCAATCCCGCCGGAACACCAAGCGCATATCGACCGCTACACGGCCGAACTGACCGATCATCTGGAACAAGTCTCTTTAGCGGCGCTCAAGGATCGCAAGCCCGCGAAGCTTTCGTGGGGCGTCGGCAGCGCGGCGTTTTCCAAGAATCGCCGCACTCCAGGCGGACCGGTCGATCACGATCTGCCGCTGTTGGCCGTCAAGGATCTCGACGGCAAATTGCGGGCCGCGTGGGTCAGCTACGCCTGCCACGCCGTCACGCTCTCGAACAATCGCATCAGCGGCGACTGGGCCGGCTATGCGCGGGAAGCGATCGAAAAGAATCATCCCGGCGCCGTGGCGCTGGTCTCGATCGGCTGCGGCGCCGACCAGAACCCGCTTTCCGGCGTGACGGGCGACAAAGTCGAGATCGCGGCGGGCCAGGGCGCCGAGATCGCCGTGGAGGTCGAGCGCCTGCTGGCCGGCTATCTGGCGCCGATCACTGAGCCGGTGACGGGCCGCTTCGAGCGGTTCGATCTGCCGCTCGACGAACGACCGGACCGCGCCGAGTGGGAGCGTCGCGCCGCGAAAGGCAGCTATATCGGCTATCACGCCCAGGTGCAGTTGGCCCGCCTCGATCGCGGCGAAAAACTCAAGGACCACATCGGCTATTCGGTCGAGACTTGGACCTTCGGCGATCAACTGGCGATGGTCTTTCTGCCGGGCGAAGTGGTCGTCGATTATTCGTTGCGGTTGAAGCGCGAACTCGACCGCGGCCGGCTGTGGATCAACGCTTATTCGAACGACGCGCCCTGCTACATTCCGTCCGAGCGCGTGCTCAAGGAAGGCGGCTACGAAGGCGCCGCGGCCATGACGTATTACGACGTGCCCGCCAAGTTCGCGCCCGGCTTGGAAGAGAAGATCATTTCCGCCGTGTACAAGCAGGCGCCCGAATCGTTTCGAAAGCCGATCGACGCGGGCGACCAGCCGGGCGCCAAACCTCTTTCGCCGCAGCAATCCGGTGCGCGGATTCGCACCAAGCCCGGCTTCGTCGTCGAATTGGCGGCGGCCGAGCCGCTGGTGACCGATCCGGTAGCCATCGACTTTTCTTCCGACGGCCGGCTATGGGTCGCCGAAATGCACGACTACCCGAGCGGCCTGACGGGTGACTACGCCCCAGGCGGCCGCGTCCGCTTGCTCACTGACGCCGACGGCGACGGCCGCTACGATGCCAGCAGCGTGTTCCTAGACGGCATTCCCTTTCCGACCGGAGTCACCGCCTGGCGCAAGGGCGTGCTGGTCTGTGCGGCGCCCGACATCATCTACGCCGAAGATACCGACGGCGACGGCGCGGCCGACGTGCGCCGCGTGCTGTATAGCGGCTTCGGCACGCACAACTATCAGGCCCGCGTGAACAGCCTCGTCTACGGGCTTGATCATTGGGTGTACGGCTCGTGCGGGCTGTTTGGCGGGGAGATCAAAAGCTTCGCCGGCGAAAAGCCGTACGCCTTGGGCGATCGCGACTTTCGCATTCATCCCGACTCGGGCGAAATCGAACCGGCGACCGGCCGCACCCAGCAAGGCCGGGTGCGCAACGATTGGGGCGACTGGTTCGGCTGCGACAACAGCAACCTGGCCCGGCACTATCCGCTGGCCGATCATTATCTGCGGCGCAATCCATTCGCCGTGCCGCCGGCTGCTTCGGTGAACGTGCCCGGCTACGCCGAGCCGAATCGCTTGCACCCGATCAGCCAATCGCCGCAGCGGTTCAAGCTGTCTGGGCCGTCGAACCACGTCACGGCGGCCTGCGGACTGGGCGCCTATCGCGACGAACTGCTCGGCGCGGAGTTTTCCAACAACCTGTTTACTTGCGAGCCGGTCAACTTGGTCGTCCACCGTTTGCTGCTCGAACC
>DATKRK010000271.1:0-2383 GCA_035532215.1 Pirellulales bacterium
GCCGCCCCACGGCAGGAATGTCTCGTTTCAGACCGCGTGAAGTATAGAATGGATTCGTAGTGCATTTTCTACGTCCGGCGCCGCCGGGCAGGCGAGTTTTGCGGAGCGTTTACATGCCATTATACGAATATCGATGTGCCGCCTGCGGCGCGGCGTTCGAGTTGCTGGTGCGATCGAGCGAGAAACCGGCCTGCCCAAGTTGCGGCAGCGAGCAGTTGGAAAAGCAGTTCAGCGTGCCGGCGGCGCCGGTCTCCTCGGGCGGCAGCCTTCCGCTGGCCGAGCGCCCCTGGGGCGGCTGCGGCAAGCCCGGCTGCGGCCCCGGCGGCTGTGCGATGTAAGGCTCGCCTTCCCGACACCCCGGCGCGCTATTTATTCAAGAACGTTTTAGCGACCGAGTGCTCATGCAATGCTGAATTGACATTCCACCGCCGATGCTGGGGTGGCTGGCGGCAGAGCGAAGCGATGCCCCAGCGATCTGGGGCTTCGCCTTGGCTCAGCCCCAGGCACCCGTCAATCTAATTTTGATGGGGTACAAGGTTCTGCCCTCAGCGACGTTGGCTTCGAGCATTCGGCGCTAGCCACTGGCCGCGCGGCGAATGCGTTCGACCCATTGCCGCACCAGGCCGGCATCGAGGGCGGCGTCGCGCGAGCCGGAGCAAACCGCGCCGCGCACGGCCACGTAATCGGGCGCGGCGTCGAGCACTTCCGGCAAACTGCGCCACGAGAGCGAGCCGGCGAAGACGCTCAACATGCTCCGCTCGCGAACGTCGCCGGCAAAGCGGCTCAAATCGGCGGCGCTGAAATAACGCAGCAGATCGCCGCCGGTCTTGTCGAAGGTATCCACGAGCACCGCGCGGCAGCCAAGCGCCGCGGCGTGACGCAACACCTCGTCGGGCGGCGGCGCCGCGGCTGCGTTCCAATCGGCATAGGCCACGGCGACCGGCGCCGCGCCGGGCGGCAGGCCCGCGATCCAGTCGGCCCAACAGCGCGGCCAATCGGCCCGAGTGGCGCAGCCGGCCAGACCGAGCTTTGCATACGATACTCCCGCGGGCGGCTGAAGGCAGAACTGAGGCGAAGCAGCCCTCGCCCAACCTCTCCCAGAGGGAGAGGAGTGCGCTAACTCCCCGCAAGCCATGCTCACTGGGGCGCGACCGGCGATGGCCTGTACCATTTCGGCGGCCAACGAGGCGTCGACGGGGCCTAACGAGCCGCGGCGCGGCTCTTTGAAATCGATCAGGTCGACGCCGGCGGCCAGCGCCTCGCGGGACTCGTCGACCGATCGCACGCTGACCAACAGCCGCGTCATGGGGCGGCCTGCTGCGCGTGAAGCGCCGCTTGAACTTCGGCCAACCGGGCGTTCAGACGGTTTACCAGATCGACCGACAGCGGTTCGCACCAGGCGCCGCGGATCGTCACGTAATGGCCGCACCAACTGCCCAGCTTCGGCTCGACGTCGACCTTGGCCCACTCCTGGGCGCGCTCGGCGAGTCGAATCACGATGGTCGTTGCTTCCATGCGAGCAAAACGCTGGCCTGGGAGAAAGCTCGGGCCTTGGCCCATTAAAAACCCTTCCACGATTTTCAGCGGTACGCGAATCGGGCGGCCGGGTCGTAAGAACAGCAGCAACTCGCCTGCCTGGCAAGCAATGCGCGGCCGCCAGGCTTGCCGCGCCAGGTGGATCGAAGTCAACAGCGACACGCTGGCCAAGAGCCAACCGGCAAGCCGCGCCAGGGAGTTTTCGATCCAGCCGAACAGGCCCGTGCCGAGCAGCGCTCCGGCGGCGCCCGCGACAATCGTCGCGACCGCCCCGATTGTCAAAGGAAGTCGATTGGTCTTGAGCCAGACTTCGTACATCAGCCGTAATATCCCTGGTTGCAGACGGCGCAATTGGCGTGATCGTAGCAAAAACCAAACAGGCTGGAGAAGGGGGGGCGAGTTTGCCGAGAAAACTCCCAATTGTCCATTTTAGTAATTCGTGCATCGTGTATAAACCGTAACTGTATGTCTGATGCTCACAGTTCATCCGCCGCCAGTTCCAGCCGCCCCGTGTTGTTCGCCCTGGTTGCGGTGCTCGTCGGCTACGCAGTGGCGGCGGCCTTGAATTTGCCCCAGGCCGGCGCCCAGCACGTCGTCGCCGCCAGCCATCACGCCGAACACGAAGCTGAGCACGAAACGGCATCGGACGGCGAGCATGAAGCTGAGGCCGCCGAAGGACACGAAGGGCGCGAAGCTTCGACGGCCGCGAAGGGGGCGCCGCCTCCGGGGTGGACGGTCGTTCCGTTCGTCCTGTTGCTGGGCGCGATCGCGGTGTTTCCGCTGATCCACGCCACCGAGCATTGGTGGGAAGAGAACCGAAACAAGTTTCTCGTGGCGGCCGGGTTGG
>DATKRK010000272.1:0-12734 GCA_035532215.1 Pirellulales bacterium
CCGACTCATCGCCGCGTTCCGTCTCCTGGCCATTCCCTAAACACCGTGAAACATCCGCCATGAAGCACCCGCCGCAAGGCGAAACAATCACCCTTGACTGGTCCAACCATATCAGGGAACGCCCTCCGCGGCGTTCCGCGAAAGCGCGAATCGGCGCGATTCCCGGGTGTACGGCACGCCACAGAGGGCGTGCCCTACAGGCTTTTGCCGCGAACGTCTACTTACGCCCTCAACTCAAAGCGCCTGGCGCTCAAGCTGGTGGAGAGCTGTCGCGCCAGGTACAATGCGAGAGTCCATTTCTTGCTGCGGTATCGTAGTCGATCGAACGTTTTGCGGCTGTCGAACATCCTGGGAGGCGATCCCCCGATGCGCCGGTTCATGAAGTCGTTTCTCATCTGCGCCGCTTGTTTGGCGGTTCTCGTTCTTGGCCGTACTCCCTCGGCGTTCGGCCAGCCGCGGGAACGCCGCGGCCCAAGCGGCGAGCAATCGGCCGAGGCGCCTAAGGCCGAGGAGAGCAAGTCGGAGAAGAAGGCCGACGACGAGAAGGCGGGCGACAGCGAGAAAAAGGGCGACGACAAAGACAAACCGACGCCTGAAGCGGACAAGCCCAAGCGGCCCGAAACCGTCAAGCGGCCGACCGAACCGTCCGAGCCGGCGGATCGCCGCGAGTTGAACGTCGGCCCCGATGAAAACGGCCTGATCTCGTTCAGCTTCAAGGGCCAGCCGTGGCCCGCCGTGCTCGAATGGCTGGCGGACATTTCCGAGATGAGCCTGCAATGGGAGGAAGCGCCGGCCGGCTATCTCGATCTGACCACGCGCGGTCGCTACACGATCGAAGAAGTTCACGACTTGATCAATTCGGTCCTGCTCAGCAAAGGCTTCACGCTGCTGCACAACGGCGACGTGCTGATCGTCGCCAACCTGCGAAATCTCGATACCAGCCTGGTGCCCCGCGTCACGATCCCGGAACTCAAGCGCTGCGGCGCGTATGAACTGGTCAAGACGTTCATCGATCTCGACTGGCTCGTTGCCGCGGACGCCGCCGAAGAAATCAAGCCGATGCTCAGCCCCTACGGCAAGGTCGCGGCGCTGAAAACCACGAACCGGCTCGACGTGTTGGAGACGGCCGGCAATCTGCGGCGGATCGTGGAATTGGTCGACGAGGAGCAGTCGGACAACGGGCAGCAGCGGCTCGTCGAGGAGTTTCGCCTGCAGCACACGCGCGCGGCGGAGGTGCTCGAAACGCTGCAAACGCTGCTGGGCATCGAGCCGAAGAACAAAGCGCCCCTCGATCCGCGGCAGGCCATGATGCAACAACAACAGATGATGATGGCTCAGCAGGGGCAGCCTGGCCAGCCGGGCGTGCAACCGGCGCCGGCCAAAAAGGAGCCGCAGGTCTTCCTGGTCGTCAATTCGCGCGAGAACAGCATTCTGGCCAATGCGCCGCCCGACAAAATGGCCGTCATTCGGCAAGCGGTGGCGGTCGTCGACGTGCCGCAGGACGCGGGCCAGGGCTTGCTGGCCAACATTCACAAGATGCAGGTTTATCGTCTGGCCGGCGTCACGCCCGAAGCGCTGGTCAAAGTGCTCAAGGAGCTTGGCAGTCTCGATCCGACGACCCGGCTGGAGATCGATCAGAAGAACCGCGCGATCATCGCCTACGCGCCGCTGGCCGATCACGTGCTGATCCGTTCGTTGGTCGACAAGCTCGACGGCGCCGGCCGGCGGTTCGAGGTGATTCAATTGCGCGTGCTCAGCGCCGAATACGTCGCCGGCTCGATCAACACGCTGATGAACGGCCCCGAGAAGACCGACAACAGCCGCAGCCGCTATCCGTTCTACTTCTTCGACCGCGGCGGCGATTCACAGCAACAGCAAGATCCGGCCGATCGGTTCCAGATCGAAGCCGACATCGAGCACAATCGCTTGTTGCTGCGGGCCAACGACGTCGAATTGGCCGAAGTCAAGACGTTGTTGATGAAGCTCGGCGAGGTTTCGCCCGAAGGGCGCAACGGCCACACCACGCGAGTGATCCCCGCCATGCCGGGCGAAGAGACCCAAAGACTGCTGGAGCGGCTCGAGCGGATTTGGCCTTCGGTGGCGCCCAATCCCTTGGAAATCGAACCGGGCAGCCTCGAACCCGACGCTAGCGGCCCGCCGCGCGGCCGGCAGCCCGAAAAACGCAGCCGGCGTCCGGCGAGCAAAACGCAGCCCAAAGCCGAGCCGGCGGCGCCTCGCGAACACCCGACGCCGGAGAAAGAAACCCGGCGAGAGAGTTTCGAGAATCCCAAGCTTTTGGCGCAGGGACCTCGCTACCTGCTGGCCCAGGACCGGCAAGTGAAACAAGCCGAGGACGCAGCGTCTGGCGACGAAACATCTGGCGAAGTAGTCTCAGCCGACGATCAACCCGATGCGCCGGCGAAGCCGGCCGAAGTTGAACCGGCCGAAATGGACGACGAACAAAAAGCTCCGCCAGACGGCGCGGCGCCTCTGGTTCCCGGCCAGGATCTGCCGCGGGCGGCGCATGCGCCGGTCAAGGTCACCGTCGGGCCTTACGGCTTGATTATCTCTTCGGCCGATACCGATGCGCTCGACCGGCTCGAGGACCTGGTGGTCGACGTGATGCCGCCCCGGCTGACTTATAAGGTGTTCGCCTTGCGACACACGTACGCCAAGGACGTCGTCGATTTGCTGGAAAGCATCTACAAGAACGACGCCGACGGCAAGTCGAAACGGACCGACGTCTTCGAATCGCTCTGGTACGGCTACCGACCACAATCGAACGAGAAGACCCGCAGTTCGCTTTCGAGTCGCCGGCCGCTGAGCTTCGTGCCCGACGCGGTGACGAACACGATCTTGGTGCAGGGGGCCGACGCCAACCAATTGGCCGAGATCGAATCGCTGATCGAAGTCTACGACCAGCGGGAGACGCCCGATTCGAATTCGGTCCGCCGCACGCAGTTGGTCGCGCTGCGCTATGCCAAGGCGATCGAGGTTTCCGAGATCGTCAAAGACGTCTACCGCGACTTGCTGAGCCCGAACGACAAGGCCCTGCAAAAGAACGTGCCGCAACAGCCGCAGCAGCAACAAGAGCGCAATGGCGGCTTTTACGACGCCATGTTCAGCTACCTCACCGACGATCCGGAAAAATCGCAGAGCGTTCCGCGATTCAAGGGCATGTTGTCGGTCGGCATCGACGAGCGCTCCAACAGCCTGGCGATTTCGGCGCCGCAGGTTCTGCTGGCCGACGTGCTGGAGATGGTCGACAAGCTCGACCTGGCCGCCAAGCCCACCCGCGCCGTGGTTCGCATCAAGAAGCTCAGCCGCCCAGGCAGCGTGGCCCAAATCCAGCAGGCGTTCGGCGGGCAGAAGACCGAACCTAAGCCGGCGGCGAGCGAAAATTCTGAAAACGCCAACAACGGCGCCGAGAATCAGCAGCCCGGCGGCATGGGCGGCCGCCGCCGAGGCAATTCGCAGCAGCAGAACTAGCGGGGTGTCTCTTCGCCGAGCGGCTTGGGCGTATTGGACGGTTGGCGATTCATGCCCGCCATTACGGGTTCCTCTTCTCTGTTCCGATGGTTCTCAATTGCGTCTTTCGTTCGCATGTTATAGGTCTCGACGCAGGTCTACTTGCCGGCAGCAGCATCTGCCGCAGCCGGAATAAAGAAGAGGAACCCGTAATTGCGCCGGCTTGATGTCTTGCCACGTCCTCCAAAAACCGGCCCTATCCAGACCATCGCATGTGCGCGGGCGCCGCGGCGCCCGGACGCTGGCTACGGTTAGAGCAATTCCAAAAGCGGTTCGCCTTCGGCCAGCAGGTTGAACACGCGGCCGTCCTTGTCGGTCGCTTCGAGATCGTGGACGCCCATCGCGTGATAGACGGTCTTGGCGACGTGGGCCGGCGTGACGGGCTTTTCGGCCGGGTATTCGCCGCGGCGGTCGCTCGTGCCGTAGGCCTGGCCGCCGCGAATGCCGCCGCCCGCCAGCACGACGCTCATGCAATGCGTCCAATGATCGCGGCCGGCGCCGGCGATGCCGCCGGAGCGCGGGTCGCCGATTTTCGGCGTGCGGCCCATTTCGCTGGTGACGAGCAATAACGTCTCGTCGAGCAGGCCGCGCTGGTCGAGATCTTCGACGAGCGCCGAGAAGGCGCGGTCGAACTCCGGCAGCAGATGCTCGCGCAGGCAATTGAAATTGTTGCCGTGCGTGTCCCAGCCCCCGGCGCTTTTGCACTTGCCGGCGATTTTTTCGTTCTCCATCCAGAAGACCGTGACGAACGGCACGCCCGCCTCGACCAGCCGCCGCGCCAACAGCAGGCTCGTGCCGTTGATCGTGGCGCCGTAACGCTCGCGAAGTTTTTCCGGTTCGCTGGCCACGTTGAAGGCCGCCGTGGTTTGGGCCGAGCCGAGCAGCGAGACGGCCCGCTGTTGCAGGCGCGACCAGCCGCCATCGGCCGCTTCGCGATCGAACTGGCGCCGGGCGTCGTTGACCGCACCTAACAGCGATTGCCGCGATTGCAGCCGCGCATTGGTAACGTCGCCTTGCAGCACCAACGCCGGCGCCTCGAACTTCAGCGGGTTGTCCACGCTCCCCTGCACGTACAGCGGATCGTGCGCCACGCCCAGCTTCGCCGCGAATTGGCCGGGCCGCGTGTAGGGACGCTTGCTGGGCATGTGCGGCAGCGTCACGGCGTTCGGCAGGCCATCGCCCGCCGGCCTCCGCGAGCCGACCACGCAGCCCATATACGGCCAGTCGTCGGGCATCGGCGTGCGATTGTTGCCCAGGCTCAAGAAACTCGGATCGGCCCCGTGCCCGGTGAGGTTGTAGTAATAGCCGCCATGATGATCGTTCGTGTTGACCGTGGAACACAGCGAACGGACGACGGCCAGATGGCGCCCCTGTTTCGCGGTCAGCGGCAGATGTTCGCTGATCTGCAAGCCGGCCGCGCTGGTCTCGATCGGCTGAAACGGCCCGCGGTATTCGTAAGGGGCCTCGGGCTTGAGGTCCCACATATCGAGATGCGACGCCCCGCCGCAGAGGAAAAACAGGATCGTGCTTTTGGCCTTGCCGGGCCGAGGCGCCGCGCTTTGCACGCCGGCCGCTGGCGCCGGCACGCCAAATTGCAAGCCCGCGAAACCGACGCCGGAGGCCGCCAGAAACGCCCGGCGCGAGTGCGGCGGCGTTGGTAGTGTACGCGAATTCCGAGGGCGATCGTTCATGGTGCAAGCCTGGACGCCGAGTTGTTCGATGTCGACCGAGGGCCGTGCGTATTTTACGTCGCTGACGCAGCGAGGATCAAGCGAGACCGCCGCCCGGCCAGGGGCGCCCAAAGACGCTGTCCGCGGCACTTCTTTTTTTCGCCGCGCCCCGCCCTGCGGCTTGCTCCATGATTGATACCCATGACAATTGATACCGCTGAGCGATTTCACATTTTCGCCGCCCCTCGCTGACCGCGTTTCCCAGGATATCCAGGCGTTTTTGCCCGCACAAGCCGTCGCAACCGCACGCAGCCGAGGCATTTCAGACCTGATATATTGCGTTCCGGGCAGGAGTGATTTCGATTTCCGCCGCGGCGCCCGGCGGCGAACTGCCTAAATCCTCGGGCCGCGGCCTCGCTCGCCTCGCCCTTCGCTCCGTCTTTCGGCCCGCCCTATAAATCGTGAATTCCGCCCCCTGCCGGCGCGCGGGATCTCCGCAAACGCCGCGCAGGGCCGATCGAGGATAAAGCTTGGCTCGCGCCGTTTCAAACGCACGCCCAAGCCACCGATGGTGTATGCTCCAACAGCTTGCCGTGTCCGACTGCGCAAGCTCATCCTGCGGTGCCGCGCGCTCGCGTCTCAAATGCCGAGGTGCGCGGCAATGAACATAAAAAAAGCCGCCCTGCTTGCGCGTGGCGGCCGGACGGTCCGTAGACCGTTGCCTGCGAATGTTTCTTCTTGTTACGAAAAGTCCGCAGGCTAGAATCGGTTACACTCACCCTATTCTAATGGGGGCGTTACCTGGCGTCAACAATCTTCCTTCTTTCGTTGGGGGGCCGTCGCTCATGGCGGGCAAGCGCACTCTTGGACTCGACATCGGTTCCAATTCCATCGGCTGGGCAATCATAGAAACTGGCGGCGACGATGGACGTATCGTTGCGACTGGGGTACGCATCTTTCCCGAAGGCGTCGATCGCGATCAGCAAGGAGGCGAGCTTTCCAAGAACGCAGCGCGTCGCGACGCGCGCGGCATGCGACGACAGATTGCACGCCGAGCGCGACGAAAAAAGCGGCTTCGCGAAGCGCTCGCACACGTCGGCCTTTATCCCGCGGACCGTGCTGCGCAGTTGGAACTGGAACGGCTGAATCCCTACGAGCTTCGTCGTCGCGCCCTCGGCGAACGTCTGGAACCCTTCGAAATCGGCCGCGTACTTCTGCACCTGAACCAGCGCCGCGGGTTTTTATCGAACCGCAAGGCTGATCGGCAGAAAAAGGCGGAAGACTCAAAGCTGCTGGCCGAAATCAGCGAATTGGCCAAAGACATCGCCGATGCCGGCCACGCGACGCTGGGCGAACATCTCGCAGCGCTGCAAGATTCGGCGCCGCTCGAACGTGTGCGCGGCAAGCATACGCGCCGTTCGATGCTCGAGGAAGAATTCGAGAAGATCTGGGAGTCGCAGCGCCGCTTTCATCCGCAGTTGCTCAGCGAGGAACTCAAACACGGTCGCCGCGGCCGACAGAGCTACCCGCGCAAGCCCGAACGAATTGGCAAAGGCGGAGCCGCGGCCGTTGCGGAAGTCGGTTTGCACGGGTTGATCTTTTTCCAGCGGCCGATGTACTGGCCGAAATCGGTGGTCGGCCAATGCGAGTTCGACCCTAAACAAAAGCGATGTCGGCGCGCCGACCGCGCGGCGCAGCGGTTCCGCCTCTTGCAAGAGGTGAACAACCTGCGGATCCTTCACACTGACGGGGAAATCTGTGAGCTGTCCGACTCGCAACGCGGTGCGTTATTGGCGCTGCTGGCGAGTCACGAGAAAGTCGAATTCTCCAAGATTCGCACGACGCTCGGCCTCTTGGACAGCGACGCCTTCAACCTGGAACAAGGCGACCGCGGCAAGCTGCTGGGCATGAAGACCGACGCGATCCTGGCAAACGCGAAGTTCTACGGGAAAAAATGGCACGCCCTTCCTGAAGATCGCAAGACCGCGATCGTGCGTTCGCTTCTCGAGGACGATGAGCCGGAATTCAAGCGGCGAGCGGTTGAGGAATTCAAGATCGACGCGGCTGTCGCCGAGCGAATGCTCGAAGCCCCTTTGCCCGAAGGCTACGCCAGCCTGGGCCGCGAAACGATCGAACGCCTGTTGCCCTTTCTCGAAAAGAGGCTGCCTCTCGTTGCACGCGACGGCAGCCCGTCCGCCGCGCGCCTCGCGGGGTTCTTGGCGCCGTGGGAGAGGCCGCTGCCCAAGGGCAACTTCCTGCCCAAACCGCCGGAAATCACCAACCCGCTCGTCCGTCAAGCGCTATTCGAAGTCCGCAAATTGCTGAACGCGATCGTCCGCGAGTACGGCAAGCCCGATGCCATTCATGTGGAGCTGACTCGCGAGGTCAAAGGATCCGCCGCGCAGCGCAGCGAGCGGACCAAACGGATGCGCGAGAACGAACGCCAACGCGACCGGATCGCGGCGATTCTCGAAGAGCACGGCGAAAAGCCGACGCGCTCGAAGATCGAGATCTATCGGCTGTGGGAGGAACAACGCCAGGTGTGCGTCTATTCAGGCCGCGAGATCAGCATCCGACAATTGCTGGGCGGCGAGGTCAACGTCGATCATATTCTGCCCTATTCGCGCAGCCTCGACGACTCGCTGCTGAATCTCGTCGTCTGCTTCCGCGACGAAAACGACGCCAAAGGAAATCAAACGCCGCACGAATGGCTGGCGGCGACGGCCCCCGAGAAATACGAGCAGTTGCTGCTCCGCGCGAGCAAGCTTCTCTATGCGAAGCGAGTCCGCTTTAGCCAGCGCTCCTGCGAATTGCAGGAGTTCATCAACCGGCAACTAAGCGACACGGCGTACATCACCAATGTCGTGCTCGACTATCTGCGCTCGTTGGACGTCGACCTACTGGGAACCAAGGGCCAGCTCACGTCCGAACTGCGCCACGAATGGGGGCTGAATACGGTGTTGCGCCACGACGACGTCAACCGCAAGAACCGCGACGACCACCGGCACCACGCGGTCGATGCCGTCGTCGTCGCGCTGACCGACCGTTCGCAGCTGCAGCAGCTTGCCAAACGCCGCGGAGCGGACGCGTTGCCGGCGCCCTGGCCGACGTTCCGCGCCGACATCGAGGCGGCCGTGAATGCGATCAACGTGTCTCATCGCGTCCGGCGGAAGGTGGCTGGCGCGTTGCACAACGAAACGGTCTACGGCCCGACCGAAACCGAGGGCGTATTCGTCCATCGCAAGCCGCTCGGTGAATTGACGGTCGCGATGGTCCCTCTGATCCGCGACGACGTGATCCGAATGATCGTGGTCGATCGCTTGCGGAAATTCGGGATCGTCCTCGACGGCGCGAAGCGCGAGAAGAAGACGATTCCCAAGGATGCCTGGCGAGAGCCGTTGCGCATGCCCTCGGGCACGGTCATCAAAAAAGTGCGGCTGCTTGAAAAGGACAAGACGATCACGCCGTTGCGGGGCGCCGCGCAGTTCGTCAAACCGAACGCAAATCACCACCTCTGCATTTTTGCCGTCACCGACGAAAAAGGGCGCGAGAAGCGGACCGCGAAGTGGGTGAATATGATGGAGGCCGCTCGACTCGTCCGCGCCGCCGAACCGCTGATCCAGCGAACGCATCCGGACCACCCATCGGCGCGTTTTTTAATGTCGATAAGTCAAGGCGAGATGCTCTTGGCCGAGTTTGGTGGCGCCCAGAAGCTTGTGCGTTTCAAGACGGGCGCGTCTACATCGGGACAACTCTGGTTCTTGGAACACACCGACGCGAGTCGCGACTCAAAGCCTTATTCCGCCATGGTCGGCACGCTCAAGGCCCGCAAAGTCACGGTCGATCTCCTGGGCCGGATTCGCTGGGCCAACGACTGAAAGCCGGTTTTCATTGGCGCCTCGCGATGACGCCAATTATGCTAGGCACTGCTCCAGGGAGTTTGCTTTTCCGCGCCATGGATGGTCCTCACTCGCTTAATCGAGGACCGCCAGTGATCAAACGCACGCTTGAAATCTCGCGCGATCCGGCCTATCTGTCGGTGTCGCTCGACCAACTGCAAATCAAGCGAGAGGATCATCCCCCGGCGAGCATTCCCTGCGAGGATATTGGCGTGGTGCTCGTCGACCATCCGCAGGTGACGTACACGCACGGGGCGCTCGTCAAGCTCGCGGAGTCGGATGCCGTGGTCGTCGTTTGCGGCAAGAACCACTTGCCGGTGGCGCTCGTGATGCCGATCGCCGACCACAGCCAGGTCGTATGGCGCGTCAACGAACAGATCGCCGTTGGCAAACCGCTGCGCAAGCAGCTCTGGAAGCAATTGGTGCAGGCCAAGGTGCGCGCCCAGGCCGCTGTCTTGCCGCCCGACTCCGCCGCGCGGCGAAAACTGCTGGCGCTCGCGAGGCAGGTTCGTTCCGGAGATCCGGAAAACGTCGAGGCCCGCGCTGCGCGCGTCTATTGGGGCTGCTGGCTGCCGGACCGGCCGTTTCGCCGCGATCCTGACGGCGACGATTTGAACCCGCTTTTGAACTACGGCTACGCCGTCGTCCGCGCGGCCGTGGCGAGGGCCATCGTGGCCGCCGGTTTGCTGCCGTCGCTGGGGCTGAAGCACTGCCATCGCGCGAATGCCTTCTGCCTGGCCGACGATCTGATGGAACCGCTGCGCCCGCTGGTCGACGACCGCGTGCGCAGGCTGTCGCTGGAAGGCGTCGAACGAGTCGATCAGCAGTCGAAGGCATCGCTGCTGGAACTGCTTTCGGAGGAGGTCGCCTTCTTGGGCGAGCGCGGCCCGTTGATGGTCAACCTGCACCGCTTTGTCGCGTCGCTGGTCCGCTGTTATCGCGGCGAAGACGAACGATTGGCGATTCCCCAACGATGCAAATAAGCGGATATCGCTGCATGTGGCTGCTCACGATGTTCGACCTGCCGGTCGACACGAAGAAAGCGCGAAAAGCCTACACAAGGTTCCGCAAGGAGCTTTTGCGGGATGGTTTCGTTATGATGCAGTATTCCGTCTATGTCAGGCATTGCCCGAGCGAAGAAAATGCACAGGTTCACCTCTCGCGCGTCCAGCGATGGCTCCCCGACGACGGCGAGGTGCGGCTGCTGTCGCTTACCGACAAACAATTCGAGCGGATGCGCATTTTTTGGGGGAAATTGCGCAAACCCGCCCCGCCGCCCTCTCGTCAAATCGAACTTTTTTGAGCCTGCCCGCTTCGCAAGCCTTGCGGGGTCAATCGCTTAGGTAGGAAGGAAGTGTAACCGATCCTAGCCTGCGACCAATCCGCAACCGCAACCTCGCGCGGTCGATCAAGCCCTACAGTGTAACCGATCCTAGCCTGCGACCAATCCGCAACGCGTGCTCCTTGCGCAGCAGGCGGCGCATAGTGTAACCGATCCTAGCCTGCGACCAATCCGCAACACAAGTGACCGGCGTGAATCTACTGCGCCGAGTGTAACCGATCCTAGCCTGCGACCAATCCGCAACGGCGCGACGATCGGCGACGCGACGGGCGTCAGTGTAACCGATCCTAGCCTGCGACCAATCCGCAACTGCGCGGCGAACGCGGCCGCGAACCCGACAGTGTAACCGATCCTAGCCTGCGACCAATCCGCAATGCACGAAAACTGGACGTCGCGCCCACGGTGCTGTAATCTATCCGGGTGGTGGGTGGGGGCGAATCGCTTTATCAGCGCAGCCCGCGAAGGCGCTATTCGCCGCCTTCGGCGACCAGATCGGGAACGAGCAGATAATCGCTGCGGTTGGCGGCGGGGCGGGAGGAAGCGAAACTGTCGAGCGAAATGGGCTTGCCCAAGGCGGCCAGCGAGCCGCGGGTGACGAAGCCGGTCGGACGGCCGGAATGCACGATCTCGGCGCGGTTGGCCTCGTTGCGCTGGAAGAACTCGAACAGCGTTTGCACCGTCGTTTCTTCTTCATAGCAAGGGGCGTCGGCGGCGAGAATCTCGCCCACCGTCTGCGAACTCAGCGAGAGCGAGGCGAGCCGTTCGCGGATTTCGTCGGCCGTCACCACGCCCAAGAGTTGTCCGTCGGGATCGACGACCGAGAGCGCCTCGAGTTGGCAGGCTTCGAGAAATTCGAACGCTGCTTCAAGCGTTTCTTGCTGGCCGAACGAGACGACGTTGGAGGTCATGATGTCGCGGGCGACGGCGCTGCGCAGCGGATCGCCGCCTCCGGCGCCGCGGCCCGTCGTCAATTCGGCGATCTTGCCGGCGCCGACGACCCGGTTCCGCCCGGCTTGCTTGGCGATCGCCAGCGGATGCTCGGCTTTTGCCAACGCCGCTTCAGGAGCGGAGTCGGCTTCGAGCGCGGCGACGCCGAAGCTGGCCGTGACCTTGACGGTCTGGCCGTTCGGCGAAAATTCCGCGGCGGCCAGCGCACGCCGGCAGCGATCGGCCCAGTTCACCGCCTCGGCCTCCGTCGCGGCCTCGTGCAAGAATGCGAAGCGGTTGCCACTGATTCGGAAGACCTGTTCGTCGTTCTCGCACTGCTCCTTGAGCCGCGTCGCGATCGCCGCCAGCGCCGCGTCTCCGGCGAGACGCCCATGGAGGTCGTTGACGCGGGCGAAGAAATCGACGTCGGCCAGCACGCAATACAGCGTGTTGCGGCGGTTGTAAGCATCGGCCAGCCGCCGCGCAAGCATTTCGTCGAAGACCAGCCGCGTGGCGGTCTGCGTCAGCGGGTCGTTCCGCCGCAGCCGGTTGAGCCGGCCTTCGTACTCGACCATCCGGGCGCCGGCGCGCAGGCGAGAAAGCAGTTCGCCATAGACCAACGGTAGCGCTAGGAAATCGTCGGCGCCCGCTCGCAACGCCTCGATCAACGCATTCGAATCGGTCGTGGCGGTAAGCAACAACACATACGTGTAATCCCGCAGATTGCGCGTGCGGATTCGCCGGCAAAACTCGACGCCGTTCATTTCCGCCATTTCCCAGCCGGCGATCACGAACTGCGGCCGGTAATATTCCAGGGCGGTCAACGCCTGAGGACCGCTGCCGGCTTGCAGCACTTCGTAGCCCACGAGTTGCAAAAAGTTCGACAGCGACCAGACGACGGCAGGCTCGTCGTGGGCGACCAGGACGCGATAGGCTTGGGAATTCATAGCGGTCTTTGCTCGTTTCGCTCTTTCGGCAGGCAGCAAGCTCGCTTGAACTATAGTGCGCGGGCGAACATGCGACGGCGCGGCGGGCCGGCAAACCGTTTTTCCGGGTGCAGGACAGGGTTCGGCGTGGAAAAAGGGGACATTCTACTTTTTCTGGCACGCAAACATGTCCTTGCGCGGTTTCATGAAAAAGTAGAATGTCCCCTTTCTCCACGCCCGGCTGGCGCCGATTCTAAGGATGGCAGCGGTCCTTCGATTTTCTCGTCCGGCGGCCGCCTCGGGGCGGATTTCGTTCTAGAGTTGATTTGGCGCCGCAGCGCAATTGCGCTGTTGGCAAGGAAAATCGGTTTCGCTCGTCCGGCGGTGCGGTTCGATGCGCCGCCGGCAGCGAGCGGCAAGCCAAGCGCGAGGCGTTTCAAGA
>DATKRK010000273.1:0-26843 GCA_035532215.1 Pirellulales bacterium
AACTTTCCAAGAATTCCAAGCGGCCATTGATGGTTGCTTGGCAAAGATTCCCACCGAGCACCGAGAGCAACTGCAATCCCTGATGACCCATAATTTCCAGACCTTCAACCCGGCCTCATTCTTGGCCGCGTGACGTATATAACTCTACGCACGATTTCCTTTACACCCCGGATAAAACCGCCGTGACGCCCGAACCCGCCTCGCTGGCGATTTGGGGCGTCGGTGCAATTGTCGGCATCGCTTGCGGCTGGTCGCGCAAACGGAAGGCCCGGAGCACGCTGCGAAGTCCCCGCTAAGCGCAATACCGTTCAATTAAGGCCTGCTAGCACGAGTAGATCGCCAATGAAATAACGACTTACGTGTGCTAGCATCGGCCAATACGAGGCTTAATTGAACGGTATTGCCGCTAAGCGCGTGAGCACGGCCAACACACGTCGCATCGGCAATCACACGCACGGGACCGTTTATAGACCCATTGGACGAGGTCTCCCAAGCGATCGATTGCCTCCGTCTTCGCCGGCCGGCGCGAAGTGCGGCTTGGGCGCGGCGATGTGGCGCACGATTTCTCGCCAAAGCGTGGGCAGCGTGCGGCAATGGTCGCCCGAAAAATAGTAGCTTCGCCCGCCATCGGCCACCGTCCGCACCAAAATGGTCTTCCAAGGACGATAGTAATATTGCGGGTGATCTTTGGAGGGCGTGCCGGTGCGGTAGTCGGCCGGCAGTTCGACCAGGTCGAACACGGCCGTCGTGAAATGGCGGATCTCTTCGCTTCGCCTGCGCGCTACGTTGCGGGCCATCGAGAGGGCCTTGAGATACACTTCCGGACCCGCCACCGCCGAGCCGACGTTGAGAAACACGCCCCCTGCGAGCTTCTGCACGCTACGGGCGAAGATCAAAAAATCGGTATAGCTCGTCGCCCCCAGCGCGGCGCCGTCGCAGTTGGCGTGGGCGTGGATGATGTCGCTGCCGATGCCGACGTGCGATGTAACGGGCGTTCCGGTGCGCCAACCGGCGGCCGCTAGACTGAGCTCGCGATGGGCGAATCGCTCCTCTTCGATCGCGCGGCCCACGGCCTCGCCCAGCCCTTCGCCGCGCCGCGCGGCTTCGGAGATAATGTCGTTCAACCGGCCCGTTTGCCGCCAGAGTCCGAACTGCCCGGCCTGGATCCACTTGGGCACGTTCTCGCTGGTGCCGCCTCCCAGAGCGAGTTCGAAATCGTGAATCAGCACCGCGCCGTTCGCGGCCAGGTGCGTGATCACGCCGCGCTCGATCAGGTCGATCAGATACCGCGACAGCCCGAGCTTGACCGGATGCCCGCCCATCATCAAGATCACCGGCCGGCCATTTCGCCGAGCCGCCACGATCTGCTCGACTAACTCGGGAAATTCGGGATGGTCGAACGGTTCGAACGGCGAGTCGAGTTGCAGGCAATCCTCGGCCCGCAGGTCGTGTCCGCGCTGGCTCAGATCCTTCAGCGAGATTTGGGCGCGGTCGAACAGTTCATAGCGGCTCATGCAGCGTTCCTTCGACGAGGAGGTTCAATCAAGGCGCAGCGACGATACGTGATCGTTCGCAAGTCAGCCAACGGCAGTTTGTCGACTTGGCAGAACGACGGCGGCAAAGACTGCTTGACGAAGTGCGCAGACTTCGTCATTTACCCAGCTTTCGGCGACGCGCCGGCGCTGCCCAAGAAGTTCAGACTTTATCGGGCGCCTTGGCGGGTCTCGACTTAGGCCTCGTGACGGGGCTTGGGTGGCTCTTTGCCCCTCGCTGGGGGTGCTTGTACGGGCGTCGTCACACTTTTAGCATCTTGACCATCTTCCGGCTCTCGGGCGGCATCGTTGCCTGCGGAGCGAGGGCCGGCTCACCGAACGCCGATCAAAGGATTTGGAAATGATGAAAGGACTGGCAACCTTCGTAGCAAATCTAGCGCTGCTCGCCGCGACGGCCAGCGCGAATGAATGGATGAGCGATTACGGCGCCGCTTTGAATGCCGCCAAGGCCGAACGCAAGCCGCTGGTGGTCGTGATCGAGAATCCGGGCGACCGCGCGGTGCGTTTCGACGAAACGTCGTTTTCTCCTCAACAGCCAAGCAGCCCCTTGCTCGCCAAGTACAAGCTCTGCCGCATCGATGCAAGTTCTGCGTATGGGCAGGCGGTCGCCAAGGCGTTTCGCGCTAGCTCGCTGCCGCTGACGTCCATCATCGACAAGACGGGCTCGGTGCAAATCTTCGTCAAGCAGGGCGCGCTCTCGGCGGCCGAGTGGCATGCCGCGTTGGCAACCTACCAATCGGGCGCCAGGCCCGAGCCGGTGATCTGCTCGACGTGACACTGAGGCCTGCGGCGCCCGTGCGGCGCCTTCGACCTCTTCGAAACCGTCGGCCCGGCCGCCACGGCCGCCGGCCGGGCCGGCTTCAGGGGCATGGCTTTTCGACCCGAGACCCGCCGCGCAAGCTGGAATATCGTCCGAGCCGATTCGCCTGGCCGCGGGTTCAGCTCTGGATGTAGCTTTTCAGGTAATGATTCTCGAGCGCGACCTGATCGTAGTGCGCCTTGACGACGTCGCCGATCGAGATGATCCCAGCCAAGCGGCCTTCGTCGAGAATCGGCAGTTGCCGGATGCGCTGTTCGGTCATCAGGCCCATCGTGTCTTCGATCGTGTCGTAGGGCGTGCCGGTCGTCGGCTCGCGCGTCATGACGTCCTTGACGTGCATCCCGTCGAGCGGCCCTCGCCGTGCGGCGCAGAATCGCAGAATGTCGCGTTCGGTGATGATGCCGACCATCTCGCTGCACCCGTCGTTCAGAGCCTCATCGCAAACCACGAGCGAGCCGCAATTCTGGGCGATCAGCTTTTGGACGACGTCGTCCAACGTGGCTTCGGGCGAGATGGTGTGAACGGCGGCGCCTTTGACGCGGAGGATGTCTTGCAAACGCATAGGTTCACCTTTCCGCGGAGCGACGGGCTAAGTTGCGAAATGAGATGCGACGAACTGGCCCGCTGCTCTGTCCGCGCCGCTCCGCTGAAGCGCAATTTAAACGGGCTACGCGCAGCAAGTCAAAGAAAAACTCCCGACCGATCCCGCGTGTCGTTCCATCGGGGGGCGGTCGCACGGCCAGCGCGAGTGTGGGCGAAGTTCGAAGCGACAGCATTGCCGACCTCACAGAATTGCCGACCTCACAAGGCCAAAGCGGTTCCGAGCGAGCCGAGTTCGACTCGATTTCGACCGTTACGCTTGGCGCGATAGAGCGCTTCGTCCGCGGCCTGGATCAAGTCGAAGGATTTCGGGCAGGTTTCCTTGTCGAACGCGGCCACTCCGAAGCTCGCCGTAGCACGAATCCGACCGGCGGGCGTTTCAATGGTCATACTTGCGACAGCAAGCCGCAGCCGTTCCGCGCGACTCACGGCGCTCGACTCATCGCAGTCGGGCAACACGACCAGGAATTCTTCGCCCCCGTATCGGCCAATCGAATCGTAACGGCGTACGGATTCGCGCATCGCCTGCGCCACCTGGCGGAGCACCTGATCTCCAATTTGGTGTCCGTAGGCGTCATTGATTCGCTTGAAGTGATCGAGGTCGATCAAGAGCACGCTCAACCTCGCCCCTTGGCGTTGCGATCGGCCCAGTTCCTGCGAGAGGATGTTGAGCACCGCGGCCCGATTCCAGAGCCCGGTGAGCGGATCGTGCGTGGCTTCGTCGCGCAAGGCCTCGCGCGCGCTGATGAGTTGATCCTGAAGATAAAGAATCCGTTGGCCCGTACGCAGCCGCACCTTGAGTTCCGCCGGATCGAAGGGCTTGGTGAGGTAATCGTCGGCGCCCGCTTCCAGCCCCGCGACGATATCTTGTTGCGTCCGCTTGCCGGTGCAAAGCAAGACGTACGTATATGGCTCCGCACGGGTGCGACGGATTTCACGGCAGAGCTGTGGTCCGTCGACGCCGGGCATGACCCAGTCCAAAACGGCCATTTTCGGGCTGTCGGGAGACATCAAAATCTTTAGCGCTTCCGTACCATCTTTGGCGGCAATCACGTCATAGCCCCAGCGGCCCAGCAACGACTCCAGCATGCGACGCGAAATGGCTTCGTCATCCGCAACAAGAACTTTCATACGCGCCGCCAGGGGAAATATTCCAAGAGGTGCCGATCACCGCTCCCTTTAACCATTAGCCGCGGGCAATCGACGGGCAAACGCGCAAGGTAATTCCCCATTGCGCTACGGTTGGCGCAGCGCTGTCGGATTACGGCGCGAGCTTTTCTCCACGCGGCAGTTCCGCGGCGCGCAAATTCCGAAACGACAAGTCGGTCGTCGGATCGTGCCCCTGAATGATCAGCGTGCCGGCCCCGCGGCGCAGGCCCTGCCGCGGGTTGGCGTTCGCGGCGCGCGTGTCGGTCCAATCGGTCACCGGGTAGCCGTCGACCCACACGGCAAAATGGTCGCCCGCGGCGATCACGGTCTTGGAAAACCACTCGAAATCGTTGGGCACGACCTTGCGGGCTTGCTGGCGGCGATAGATGGCGCCGGTGCCGAAATCGACCGGCTGCGTGCGGTCGCCGTCCTTGTAGCCGTTTTGAATCTGGCTCTCGTAACCGTTCCAGAACTCGCCCGGAATGCTGCGGAAGAAAACGCCCGAGTTGAGCTGCTTGCCGTTGGAAAAGATTTCGAGTTGCAGCACGAAATCGGCGAACTGCGCTTCGCTTTCCAATTGTCCGGGGCCATTCTTGACGTTCAACTCGCCCTGGGCAGTGACCGTGTACTCGCTTTTCTTGCCCGGAAAAACTTTCCAGCCCGAGAGGTCGCGGCCGTTGAAGATCGGCTTCGGGCCGAGCGGCTTGAGCTTGATGTTGCGAAACGCGACCGGCCCGCTATTGAGTTGCAGGCCGATGAAGCCGCGGGCCAAAGGCTTCGGATCGACGTAATCGAGCACCTGCTTGCCATCGAGCTTGATCGTGAAATGAGCGCCATCGGCCGTGACCTCGAATGTCTGCCAATCGCCCGTCGTATGGCCGCCAGCGCTCTTTTGCCGTCCGACGAAGCCGCCGGTCGGAAAGGGATTGTCGTCGGGAGCGATGTTCAGCTCGTAGCAGTCGACCGCCGGATTGGTCGGCTGCGCCGCCGTGCGCAGAAAGACGCCGCTGTTGGTGTTCTTCTCGGCGCGGAAATCGACCTTGAGCACGTAGTCGGCGAAAGGGCTGGTCGTGCACAGCAGGCCCTTCTCGCCTTCGGACGCCGAGATCATGCCGTCGGCCGCCTTCCAATTCGCTTTGCTAGCAGCCTTCCAGCCGAAATCGGTTTCGCCGTCGAACAGCAGAATCCAGCCGTCGGCGATTTCCTCGCTCGAGAGCATATTCGGCTTGTCGGCTGCACGGGCGGTTTCACAAGCGCCGATGGCAAACAAGGCGCCAAGTAACCAGGGCAGAGTTGGTCGGCGGGGCATTTCCATTCTCGTTTTAACTCTATTTTTTTCGTTGCATCGTTTCTCAGTCAATCAAACGCGGATGATCCCGTCCCCGACGATACGGCAAGCTTTACTGGCTTGCAAGCGCTGTGCGGCGCAAGACCTGCCCGCGCGTCCTACGAGCACGCCGTCCTTCCAACGTTCGCTTCGAATACGATTAGCTCTCGGCGTAAAAAGGTGCGCTGAACGATCGCTGGAAAATCGCTATGCCTTCACCCACGGTCGGCCAAACGCCAGTCGGCTCAAACGTTCGTCGCCGGCTTGGGCCAGTTCCGCCGCGCTGGCCGCCCAGGCCACGATCGATCGATGGTGGGCCAGCCGCGGACAAACCTCGTCGGCCCAGGCGACCGGAACGGCCTGCGCTATGGTCCGGCCGGCGCGATCGAACTCGGCGTACGTCGCTTCCGGCAGAATCTGCCGCAGAGTTTCGACCGTCGATGGCGTTGGCCCCTCGGCCATTGCCAAGCGGCGATCGGTTTGCCAAAGGGCGACGCCCCCGGCCAAGAGCTTGATCTCCAAGCTCAGTTCGGCGCTCGCCAACAGAGGTTCGAGGGCGCCAGAAAGCTCGAAAGTGCGGCCCGGCCGGACTTCACCATACAGCAGTTCGCGTTCGGCGCCGTTGACGACGACGGCCAGCGGGCTCGCGGCGTTGCCGCCGATTTGTCCGCGGGCTTGCAAGACTGCGGCATCGGTCTCGCGCGTGGTCCAGATCGCCAGCCGCTCGATAAAGGCGCCGGCGCGGACTTCCAGCCGCACCTCGCCGATCAGCCCGCCGGCCAGCGTCTCGCGGCCGGGCCGCAACGCCGCGGAGCCGCCTGGCAATTCGTCCGGCAATTCGACGTCGATGAACAGTTCGTTGCTCGGCGAAAGCCATTCGGTCACGTCGAAGCTCGCCGGCAAGGCGTAGCCGGGCGCCTGGCCGAGCGCGCGGCCGTTGAGCATCGCGGCGCCGAAGGCGTCAACGCCTTCCACGACCAGCCACACGCGCTCGTGCGGATCCAATCCGCTAGGGCGATTGAAACGCCGTCGATAGCGAACCGCGCCGCGGAATCCCAAGCCGAGCGACTGCGACCAATCGCAAGGCGCCCGCACCCGTCCCGAAAGGCCCGCCGGCGCTGACCGCCCCGGCGAATCGGCGGCCGCGCTGCGAAGCACTTCGAACTCCCAGGGGCCCCGCAGTCGCATCACGTGGGGATAGGGCATGCCGACCAACCTTACGCGGCGAGCAGGCTTAGCTGTAAAGCTGAATCGCCTTGATGATCTCGGTCAGATCGTTCGAGACGGCTACGGCGCGATTGGCGAAGGCGGCCCGCTTGACTCCGCGGCTGCCGAGCACTTCGTTGAATTTGTCTTGATCGGTCGTGTGGTAGGCGACCGTGGCCGTGGGGTCTTTCAGTTGGTGACCGGTGAGAATGCAGACCACCCGTTCGTCCGGGCCGATGATCCCTTCGTGGCGGAGAATCTTGGCGCCCGCCACGCTGGCGGCGCTGGCCGGCTCGCAGCCGAGCCCGCCGGCCCCCACCTGCGCCTTGGCGTCGAGAATCTCCTGGTCGGTCGCCTCGCGCACGACGCCGTCGCAAACGTCGAGCGCCCGCAGACACTTGTGCAGATTCACCGGGCGGTTGATTTCGATAGCGCTGGCAATGGTCGAAGCTCGGCGCCCCTGGCGATCGAGTTCGCCGTAATAGCCGGATACCTGCGGCACGTCGAGCACGCCGCCGTTCCAGCGTAAACCGCGCTTTTCATAGAGCTGATAAAGAGTATTGGCGCCTGCGGCGTTGATGACGGCCAGTCGCGGAATGCGATCGATCAAACCGAGTTGCTTCAGTTCTGCAAACGCTTTCCCAAAGGCGCTCGAATTGCCCAGGTTTCCGCCCGGCACGACGATCCAATCGGGCGGCTCCCAGCGCAAGGCTTCGAGCACGCGGAACATGATCGTCTTTTGGCCTTCAAGCCGAAAGGGATTCACGCTATTGACCAGGTAGATGCCCAACTCCTGCGAGACTTCCTGCACCCGGGCCATGGCATCGTCGAAATCGCCGGCGATTTGCACCGTCAGGGCGCCGTAATCGAGCGCCTGCGAGAGCTTGCCGTAAGAAATCTTGCCCGAACCGACGAAGATCACCGCTTTCATCAGCCGCGTGACCGAACTGTACAGGGCCAGCGAGGCGCTGGTATTGCCGGTCGAAGCGCACGCGGCCCGGCTGGCGCCGATCATTCGCGCGTGCGTGAACGCGGCCGACATGCCGTTGTCTTTGAAGCTGCCCGAGGGGTTCATCCCCTCGTACTGCAGGAACAGCCGATTCGCGTTCAGGCCGACATAGTTGGCCACGTTGTCGGAAGGAATCAGCAGCGTCTGGCCTTCGCCGACGGTGACCACCTTTTCGGGCGGGGCAAAGGGAAGCAATTCGTGGAACCGCCAGAGGCCGCTGAAGGCCAGCGGGTCGTGTCGCCGGGACCATTTCTCCTCAACGAAGCGCCACGACGTCGGGGGCGCCAGGCGATCCCAATCGTAAACGATGTCGAGCAAGCTGCCGCACGCCCGGCAGCAGACCCGCGCCTCGTCGACGCCGTACGTGGCGCCGCAATCGGGCGCGATGCACTTTTGATAGGCCAGATCGGTGGTCGGCGTGACGCTAATGGCAGATGCCTCCAAGAGTTCCGGCGCGCAATCGGCCGTCGTCGAAACAGTCTACGGCGCGTCGCGGCGCCTATCAAGACATGAGACCCCTTGCTCCGGTCGCCGCTCGCCAAGCTATCTTATCTCAGGATACCAAAGTAGGTTAGGGCCGCAACGCTCAACCAAAATCTCCCCGCTCGAAGCAGTTTGACTCTCGATTTCATCGACCGTAAAATGGCAGGTCTGTGAACCTCGAGGAGTGGGTTCGCTGAGAATTCTCAGCCGGAGATACGCGTAATGAAGAAGGCAGAGGCGAAGATTTACAAAGAACGGCTGCTGGCCTTGCGTGCAAGACTCCGCGGCGATGTCACCCAAATGGCCGACGCTGCGCTGAAGAAAAACCGCATGGATGGGGGACGAGAGCTCTCAAGCATGCCAATTCATATGGCTGATCTGGGCAGCGACAATTACGAGCAAGAATTCACCTTGAGTTTGATGGAAAACGAAGAAGGAACGCTGGAAGCCATCGAACTTGCCCTTGAGCGAATCGAGGACGGGACGTTCGGAGAATGCGACGAGTGTGGGCTGAAAATTCCCAAGGCCCGTTTGAACGCTTTGCCCTACGTTGCTCACTGCGTCAAATGCGCCGAGGATCTGCAGCGCGGCTGAGTGCCGCGCCTAAGTTACTGTTGCGAATTAACTTCCGACCAGGAGGACTGCCATGAAGGCGGTGCCTGCGAACCGGTATCTGATTTTTTTGCTGATCGGGGGGCTAGGATGCCTGGCCGATCTGGCGACGAAGAGCTGGGTTTTCTCCGCCCTAGGCGCGCCCGGCGGCAACACTTGGTGGCTCTGGAAACCTTTCTGCGGCTTTCAAACCAGCCTGAACGAAGGCGCTTTGTTTGGCATTGGGCAAGGCAAGGTCTGGCTGTTTGCCGCACTCTCGATTTTGGCCGCGGTGTTTATCGTCTATTGGCTGTTCTTTGCCGGCGCCGCACGCGATCGCTTGCTGACGATCGCCCTCGGCTGCGTGATGGCGGGCATTCTTGGCAACTTGTACGACCGTCTCGGTTTATGGTCGTTGCCTGGCAAGCCAGAGTTGCGGATTCACGCCGTGCGAGATTGGATTTTGTTCCAATACGATGCGTGGGTTTGGCCTAATTTCAACCTCGCCGATAGCCTTTTGGTGTGTGGCGCCGCACTGCTCGTCTGGCAGGCTGCACGCGGCGAGGTTCGGCATACCGCTCCGGACACGCAGCCCGTCAGCGGCTGATTTTAGACTGTGCCCGAATCAGCATGAGACGTGCGTTGGTCGTGGGGCGACCTTCCAGGCCGCCCCAGCCATTGACGGCTTGGAAGGCCGCCCTGTAAGCCGCCCAAGGTCTCGTTGGCACCCGCATGCGGTTGTAGCAGGCTGAACTTCAGCAACGGGCGTCAGGCTTGCTCACTGCCTCGCCCCTTTCCTGGTAAACAGCGATTTTCACTCCCCGATTCCCCGGCAATTCCTCGCCTCCTCTTGCTGTACTTCAGATTTTCCGAAAAAAATTCAGAACTTCTGTAGCAATTCGGCGGCGAAGCGTCCATAATTCGCATCGGCGACAAGTCTGTCGCGTCGAAGGGCATCTGGCTGATAGCCGAAGGCAATACCCATCTACTGCCCGGCGCCTGGCGAGATGCGTGCAATCGAAGCATTGCGGCGATCAACGGACCCGAGAATGGAAGCGGCAGAGAGGTAGGCACGAGGCTTTGCGCTGCGCAACGCCCAAATCAGTCTCAAAAGTCCAGAAATGTGGGGGAATTGAGATGCGATTGTCGCGTACCGTCGCCTATGCTTTGCAGGCGACTCTGCAACTGGCTCAGCTTGGCTCGAAGGGACCCGTGCCTTGCAACCAACTCGCCGCCGCGGGCAACATGCCCGAGCGATTTCTGCTGCAGGTGCTGCGAAACCTGGTCACGCACGGCGTACTGCAATCGTCGCGCGGAGTCGACGGGGGCTATTCGCTCGAACGCCATCCGGCAGACATCTCATTGCTGGAGATCATCGAAGCCATCGACGGCCCGATGATTTCGACCTTGCCCTTGCGCGACGGGTTGAGCGGTTCCTGTCAGGCCAAGCTCGAGCAGACGCTCTCCCAGGTCGCCGAGGCCACCCGCCGACGACTGGCGGCCACGACGCTGGCCGAACTGCTCGCCGAACCGAGCGAAACAAAGCCGTTCGCCGCCCAACCGGCAATGGTTAGCTAAGTTGCGCTTGGCAGCCGAGGGCTCGGAAGCTAATTTGGGCTGCATGTCCGACTCCGATATTTCTCAGCGTCTCGAACTGGCAAAGATCGCCGCCCGCGAGGCGGGGGCGATCACGTTGCGATATTTCCGCCAGGACAATTACGACGTCGAATTGAAGCACGATCGGTCGCCTGTCACGGTGGCCGATCGCCAGGCCGAAGAGCACCTGCGCCAGCGGATTGCCGGGGGTTTTCCCCACGATGCCATTCTGGGCGAAGAATTCCCCGAAAAGCAGGGAAACTCGGGCTATCGCTGGATTCTCGATCCGATCGATGGCACGAAGTCGTTCATTTCGGGCGTGCCTCTGTACGGGACCTTGATCGGCGTCGAGTTCGAGTCGAAAAGCGTGGTCGGGGTGATCCACGTGCCGGCGTTGGACGAGACCGTTTCGGCTGCGGCCGGACAGGGCGCTTGGTACGTGCGGGGCTCGGATTCGGCCCGGCCGGCCCGCGTTTCGGCCAGGGCGAGCCTGGCCGAAGGGCTGTTTTTGACCTCCGAACTCAAGACCTACGATCGGGTCTCCCGGCGCAATGCCTACGAGCAGCTGGAAGCCGCCAGCCGCTTGGCACGCACTTGGGGCGATTGCTACGGCTATTTGCTGGTCGCCACCGGGCGGGCCGAAGCGATGGTCGACCCAATGATGAACGTCTGGGATTGCGCCGCCTTGCAGCCGATTCTGGAAGAAGCCGGCGGGACGTTCACCGATTGGAGCGGACGCCCCACGATTCATGGCGGAGAAGCCGTCGCCACCAACGGCTTGGTGCTCCAAGAGGTGCTGGCGATCACGCGAGACTTTCCGGCGGTGAAATAGCGGCGACCGGCTCAGCGGCGCTCGCCGCGGAGTTACGGAGACGCGTCGCCGGCTTTCAAATAAACCGTCGATCGCGGTTCCGGCCGCTTAAGGCCCCGCGATCAACCCGATTCCCCAATTGACGAACATCAAGCACATCAGCGCGAGGGCCAGCGCTGTCGCCAACTGCGGGCTCAAAGCGACTCGCCCGCCCCGCGCGAGCGCCCAAAGGCGATAGGGAAATTGCAGCGCCACGATGCCGGCCAGCAGCCAACCCAGGCGGTGCTCTTGCCAGGCGGCATGCCAGTCGCCGCGGGCTAGGTAAATAAAGCTGCGCGTCAGCCCACAGCCCGGACAAGGTACGCCGAAGACAGCGCGCGAGTAGCAAGAGTGTGGCAACGGCCATTGAGAAAAGCCGCGGAAGGCCACCCGCTCATCGGCGCGAACTTCCAGCGCCCAGGCCAGCGCGACGATCATTGCAGCCAACGCGAGAAAGAATTGGTGTCGCGGTCGCTGGCTGGCGCCATGTTCCGCGACAACCTGGGGAATGATTTCCGGCTGTTCGTCCACGGCTCGTCTGCTCCACGCTCGTTCCTTTCCCCTTGCCAGGTTTTGCTATAGCATAATCTAGCCGAACCGCCGTGAAATTGCGGATGCCTGAAAATATCAACAACAAGTCGATGAGAGGCCGACCATGACCGCTTCGCTGCCGCACGCTTCGCAACGCGTGCTCGAAATGCCCGAGGGACAGGCGATCGGCGCCAGTTATCGCTGGCCGGGCGGGCAATACTGCGCGATCCATACGTCGCGCGGCATTGTGGGTTGCGGCTTGTTCGACGTCCGCGTCGCCGGCGAGTTCGGCATGGCGGTCGCCATCGCCAAAGGCACGCCGGCCCAACCGCTCCGCGAACCGGAAGACCTGTACGATGCCAAGATCGTCGCCGTCAGCGAGCCGGCCGGGCGACTAGGCATTACGCCCGGCATGACCGGCCGCCAAGCCCTGGCCAAAATGCTGGCCGAGGGCTGATCGTCCTATGAATCGGCGTCTTGGATTTCAAGTCGCGCCGACCTAGCGCGACGCTTGTGGCTCGCGTCATTGCTTCGCGTGACGCGTTACACCGCATGAGTTAGACAGCGGCGCGTTTCTCCCGCCGACGGCGCAGCGCGGCGCCGGCCCCGGTGATACAGCCGCCGATGCCGAACAGGACCAGCGACGAAGGTTCGGGGGTAGTGCCAACTGGCGGATCGACCAGAAACTGCACGATCGGTTGCGACAGGAAATTAGGCGCTGGCGCCGCCCAAAGTGGGCCATCGTTGGAAAAACCGAATCTCAAGCCGCCAGGAAGGCTAGTGGCGCCGCTATCGGCGGTGACATTGACTCCCAAACCTTGCACGTTCTTAAAATCGAAGAAGTAAGTGTCATTCGCCGTCAATTGCAGGGGAGTGAATATGCCGCCTGCAAACGCGTCCGTTTGCGGGGTGAACTCGGCGGATCGCAGAGGCGTCTCGCCAAGCGCCGGAGACAGCAACTCGCCCCCGGGGCCGAGCGACGCTTGGTAGATGTCGACGGTAACGTTCCGGTTGTCCGCCCAGGCGAACTTGGTTGCAATCTGCCACAAATCGTACGAAGAGCTTGGCGTGTAGAACCAGCCAACGTCCGAGGCCGCCCAGGTAAATATGGCGGGGCCGCCGGGCGAATAGAATGCGGGAGTCGCCGATTCATTGATTGAATCGACCACAATCCATGCCGCTTGCGCCTGGCGTGCGGCTGCGACGGTCAAGGCGGTTGCGCAAATCACCGCCGCCAGTCGAAAAGTCTGCCTCATCTTGCTCCTCCCGGGTCCTGAATCTGGATCGTCTCGCTCCGCTTTCGATACGAACACGCGACGCTCACTCTTGCACCATCCAGGTTAACCGGCGAGGCGGCTATATCAACCACAAAACTATTACAAATCGGACATTAGTCTGTAATTGTAAAATTACAAATGACACGAAACATTTATACCATCCTTGCATCCGGCCCACAGGTGGGGAAATCAACTGCATTAACAGTTACTCTGAGGGGGTTACTTGCGGCTCGCAGGCAGTGGCGAGTGCAATTCTCGCGGCGGCGCAATGAAGCAGCGTATCGAATTCGAAAGGAGATCACGCGGCCCGCCGGCCTTCGAACGACCGCCGATCGACGATGCGCATAGCTCGGCGACGCACGGCGAACGTCGCTAACCAAATGCCGGGCGCCAGACGTTTGGTCGTCGCCATGTACTCTCGATAGTCCTTCCCGAACTCTTCGCGCATCATGCGCTCCTCGCGATATCACGTAACATTTGTTTGCCGATGTGCTGACCTTGCGCTGTGCTTGCTCCTGCCAAGCAGCGCATTCGCGCGTTACGCGCTAACGCCCGCGTTCCAGGTCGCCCCAATCGAGCCGGAAGCCATGCCCGCAACGCCTGCACTGGACGCGCCAACCCAGGTGAGCCGCCAGAGAGCGGACTGTTTCTCGACAACCCGGGCAGACGGTCGAAATTCGCGTCGCGGCGGCATCGAGATCGCGATACGCCTCGTCCGGCGCGCCGGGCAGCAGAACGTCGTCGGCGTCGATCGTGGTCAGCAACTCGGCGGTCAGCGGCGCGATGTCGGCGACGCGGTTCGCCAGGCGGCGAATGGCCGTCTCGAACGCATTTCGCGCCAAGCGGCCGTTGCCGAACTTTTCGTCGCTGCGGTCGAGCAGATATTGAAAGCCGGCCAGCAATCGCAGACGGGCGGCGGCGGGGAGCGAATACTTGTTCGCTTCGCACATCGACTGAAAAATGCGGCCCAGTTCCGGCGCCGAGTAGTCGGGAAAATCGAGCCGGCGGCCAAACCGCGAGGCCAGGCCGGGATTGGCGTCGAGCAATCGGTCCAGCGAATCCGGATAACCCGCAAGCACTACGACCAGCCGGTTTCGATCGTCTTCCATTCGCTTCAAGAGCGCTTGCAGCGCCTCGTTGCCATAGGCGTCTTCGCCCCGCTCGGCGACCAGGCTGTAGGCTTCGTCGATGAACAACACGCCGTCCAGGGCTTCGTCGATCTTTTGGTGCGTCTTGGGGCCGGTTTGTCCGGCATAGCGGGCCACCAGGCCGGAGCGGTCGGTTTCGATCAGATGGCCGCGCGACAATACGCCAAGTCCGCCGAAAATGCGTCCCAGTAGCCGAGCGACGGTCGTTTTTCCCGTGCCAGGGTTTCCGCTAAAAATCATGTGCAGGCTGACTTTCGTCTGCGGCAATCCGAGACGCCCCCGCTCGCGCTGCACTTTCAGGAAGTTCGTCAGCTCGCTCACATCGCGCTTGATGCCGTCCAGGCCAATCAATCCTTGCAACTCGTTGAGCGCGGTTTCCAACGCCGCCTGGTCGGCCGCCGCTTTCGGCGGTTCGTCGGCGGACCGTTCGGCGAGCGGCGCGGCGCCGTCGCACGCGATCTCTTCGGCAAGCCCGATTTCCGCCGAGTCGTCTTTCGCGGCAGCCGATCCCTCCTCGGAGTCCAGCGGCACAGGGAGTAAGCAACGGTGCAGTTCAGCGTGGATCCATTTCAGCCGCTCGGTTTCCTGCGGGCAAACATGACCGTCGATTTTCGCCGCCAGGTTGCCCACGCGCAGCAAGACGGTTTCCAGGTCTCCGATTCGCTTGCGCAGCGCGGGGTACTCGGCGAACGGACGAAACAGGCTGGCCCAACTCAATTCGCTCGACCGGGCGGCAACCTCTTTGAGCGTTTGTTTCAGTTCCGCGCGGCTCAGCCGCCGGGCCCAACAGTGCTCGAACAGTTCGCTGGCCAGCAGGTACTCGTTTTCGGTCCAGCGCCAGTCGCTTTGGGCGATTTCGACCAGGATCTTGACGAGCAGCCCACGCTCCAATTCGAGCAGCCTCTGGCGAAATCGCGATGATTCTTGCCGTAACCGCTGCGGATGAGCGGCGATGCACTGCTCGGCGCCTTCGCTGAACAGCCGCCGGCAGTGCGCCAATTCCTGGCGGAACTGTTCGAGCAACGGCTCGGCGTCTGCATCGGCGTTCGAAGAGTCGGCGTGCATTCACGATTCGCGGGCTGCGGTTATTCTTCAGCGGCGGACGACGCCGCTTGCTGCGAAGTCATTATTCTACCGAGAAATCTCCCATGAAATCGACCGCAGAAACAGTCCGAAGCAGCGATTTCGCGGCGGCGGATGGCAGACTTGCACCCCGCCTCTCCGTTGCCGATGGCCACACCCCGGAGTTATTCCAGCCGCCCGATTGGCACGCTTGTTGCAAAAAAACGAGATTAGCGGCGGGGCGCTTCGCAGGGCCGGGAGCGCGTGCCGTCGACGGACCCGCATCGCCGACCGTTCTTATGGACTCTGGAAGGAGACCCACGCCATGACCTCGCTCTTTATCTGCCGGCGCCCGCTGTGCGCGCATTCGCTGATTATTCTCGCCTTGACGGGCATTGCATCGATCGGAATCAGTTCCGCCGCCTACGGCCAACTGGCGCGGCGGCTGCCGCCGCGCGGCCCGAGTCTCAGAAACGAACTGCCTGCAAAAATGGCAGACGGAGTCAGGAATGAGGTCATTGAACCGATTCCCTTGACCGCGCAACGCCTGGCCGAGGCGCAAGAGGGGGTGGCGCAGCAAATTCGCGACCAGGTCGAAGCATTCCGATCCGATGTCAAGCAGGTGTTTCCAGATGAAATCGACGCGCTCTCGGGGACATCGAAGTGGCGTCCGGAAGACCGCGCCGCGCTGTTGAAAGCCATCAAATCGATCGATGCCGCGGCCGTCTACGAAGCCTGGCTGGAAGCACAGCCCGCCGACACGACAGGCGCCGAGCGCATCGCCCGGCAAACGGCCGTCAAACGTTCGTTCCTGGCCTTGGAGCAAAGCGCCGAAGACGGCAAAGTGACGAACGACGACGCCGATGCGCTGCGCGAAGCGCTCGATAAACTTGCGCCGACCGAGCCTCGGGCGGCCGACCTGACGCAGGCCCTGGCGCCCTTGAGCACTTGGGTGCAAATCCAAGGCATCCTCGACGCGGCCAGCCCCGATTCTGCGGCCATCGGCAAGCTGCCCACCGGGAAAGTCACCATCATTCGCAACCCGAACCTGTCGCTCGGCACGGCCATCGTCTTGGCCCCCGACACCGTGATGGTCGGCAATCGCGGACGCGGCGGAGTGGCGATTACGAAAGGCAACGCCGCCGAAGCGCTCGATCTGCCGGTGATCGCCGATGAACCGGTGCGCGACGCGGAGGGCTCGCCTGTCGACGGCGGGGTGCTGTTGATCAACCCATCGAATTCAGGAGTGACCGTCAGTTATCAACTCAATGGCGAAGTCTACCGGATGGAGTCCGGGATGTCGCAACGCTTGCAACCGGCGATCTGGACGATCGAGTTCGACCGCGGCGGCGCGATGGGCGTGTCTCAATACCGGCTCGTTCCCGGCACGTACGCCTTTACGCCCACCGAAACCGGTTGGGAGTTGTACAAGCGGCGCTATGACGTCACGATCGACAATACGCGCAATCCGCACGACTTTCATTTCGTCGTCAACGGGAAACCGCTGGAGGTGCGCGGCGGCCACGCCAAGGACCTGGCCAGCTTGTATCCGATCTTCATCCGCTACGACCGGGGAACCGGCGGCGAGTTGGTGCAGAAGGCCTTGAACTTCAGCGGCACGGTCGAAGTCGGCATCAACGCGGCCGATAATCTCTGGGACATCTTCCCCGAGGAGGGCAACAAGAAGCGGACTCTCGAAGTAGAAATCTTTTAGCCGGGACGGCAGAAAGGGTTCCAGGGGCTGGCGCCCCTGGAGGCCGCCTTTTTACGCTTCGGCCGGCGCGCAGCCGCAAGCAAGCCGGTTGAGACCGCAGCGGGACGATCGGCCGGCAAACCGTGCGATCTCGCTCGCTTGGCGTGCTGCGTGAATCATCGACGGTGCTATCGTTCGGCCCGCCTTTTTACGGCGCGAGCCCGCAAGTAGGGCCGCCACAGGCGCTTCGCGACTTGCCGGGTTTCTTCTCATCGGCGGCTTATGCGCGGCATGGCAATTGCGTTTGGACGAGAGTGAAATTCTCGTATCGAAGAGGCATCGTAATGGACGCTGCAGCACCCCGCACCGCGACTGAAGCCCGGCCCGAATTGCCAAAATCCAGCGACGAGGAATTGTTGCTGCGGTATCGCAACAACGCCGATCCTGAGGCCTTCCGCGAGTTGCTTCATCGCTACGAGCGAGAACTCTTCAGCTACTTGTGCCGTTATCTGCGCGACGAAACTCTGGCCGAAGAGGTGTTTCAGGCCGTGTTCATGCGAGTTCACGAAAAAGCGCGCCTTTTCGAAGAGGGCCGGGCCTTCCGGCCTTGGATATACAGCATCGCCACGCACCAGGCGATCGACGCCCTGAGAAAGGCCGGCCGCCGCCGGACGACGAGCCTCGACACGGTGCACGGCGAGGTCGAAATGGACGGCACGACGCTACTCGATCTGCTCGAAGACCGGACTGGCAGTCCTCTGGCGCAATTAGAAGAGCACGAGCGGAGCGCCTGGGCCCGCCAGGCCGTTGACGACTTGCCGCAATATTTAAGGGATGTAGTATTGCTGGTGTACTTTCAGGGTTTGAAATTCCGCGAGGCCGCGGAGGCCCTGGGCATCCCGCTGGGGACCGTCAAATCGCGCATGCACCAAGCCCTCGTCCGCTTGAACGCCGCTTGGCGGCGAACCCATTCCGCATCCGACGACAGGTAGAACCGTGGTTGACAACCTGCTGGGGTATTTGCTGGGGGCTTTGGAAACCGAGGATCTCGAGCAAATATCGCTCGCGCTGGAGTCCGACCCCGAACTGCAGCGCCAACTCGAAGTCTTTCGGCAGGCCCTTGAACCCTTGGAACTGTGCCGCGAGGCAATTACCTCGCCGCCCGATCTGGCGGTCCGCACCTGGGTGGTGATTCGGCAAAACGTCGCGTGGGCGCCGCAGCAATGAGCCGCCGCAAGTGTGTCCGCGCGGCCTAGCGGTTTGCGAGTCAATGACCATTGCGTGCGAGCCATGAATCAACTGCGGCGCAGGCGAAGCGAGTGGCGGGCAGCGTGCGACGCAGGATGGCTTTGCGCGCTTGCGCTAGTTGTTGGTTGCGGCCCAGGCACGCAAACGCCTCGTCCCGCTGCCGCCCCGACCAAGACGACGCAGGTCAAAGGTGCGACAGCGGCTCAGCGCCAGGCAACGGCGCCCGATCCGGTTCAGCCTCTCGATCAGGCCCTGACTCTGGCCAGGCGTTCGCTCGAAACCCTCGACGAGGTCGAGGACTACGTTTGCGAATTCGTCAAACGAGAGCGGGTCGACGGCGAATTACTCGACGAAGAACGGCTGGAGATGAAGCTTCGCCACAAGCCGTTCAGCGTCTACATGCGCTTTCTTGAGCCTAAGGCGTTGGCCGACCAGGAGGCGATCTATGTCGAAGGCCGCAACGACGGCAAGCTGCTGGCCCATACAAACGGCTTGAAGGGCCAACTCTTCGGTACGCTCGAACTCCATCCGGACGGCTTTCTGGCGATGAGAGACAACCGCTACCCGATCACCAACGCGGGGATGAAGAACCTGGTGACGCTGCTCCTACAACTCGGCGAGCGAAGGGATTTGCTGAAGGATTGCCGCGTCGAGTTCAACGACGACGGAGAAATCGACGGCCGCGATTGCCTGCTGATCGAAATCTCCAACCCGCGGCCGGTAGGCGAATTCCACTTGGCGAAGGCGAAAATCTGGCTCGATCGCGAGCGGAACGTACCGTTGGGCTTCGAATCGTGGGAATGGCCGGCCGACGGCGGCGAACCGGTGCTGGCCGAGAGCTATCGCTACGAGAAGCTGAAGTTCGATCAAGGGCTGACCGATCGGGATTTCGATCCGGCGAATCCCGACTACTCTTTCCCTTGACCGGCGCTGCCAACGCTGCGTTCCTTGATCTGGGCCAAAGAAATGCTATCGTCTCCGCATGCCCAAACCGCTGGTCGTCATCGATGTCGTCGGTCTGACTTATGATTTGATCGGCCCGAACACGCCGCACATCCAGCGCCTGGCCGACTCGGGTTTCGCAAGGCCGCTGGGCACGGTGCTGCCGGCAGTGACTTGCTCGGCCCAGTCGACGCTGCTCACCGGGCTGTTGCCGCGAAATCACGGCATCGTGGGCAACGGCTGGTATTTTCGCGACCTGTCCGAAGTCTGGCTCTGGCGGCAGTCGAACCGCTTGGTCGGCGGCGAAAAAATCTACCAGGCCGGGCGGCTTCGCGATCCGTCGTACACGACCGCCAAGATGTTCTGGTGGTACAACATGTACGCCGACGTCCAGTGGTCGATGACGCCGCGCCCCAGCTATCCGGCCGACGGACGCAAAATCTTCGACAGCTACAGCCAACCGCCCGAGTTGCGAGATCGCTTGCAGGAGCGACTGGGCGTGTTTCCGTTATTGAAATTTTGGGGCCCCGGCGCCGATATCTCCAGTTCGCGCTGGATCGCCGATGCCAGCGTCGCCGTCATGGCCGAACATCAGCCGACATTGACGCTCGTCTATTTGCCCCACCTCGATTACAACCTACAGCGCCTCGGGCCCGACGATCCTCGCATCGCCGAGGACGTGCGGTTGGTCGACGCCGAAGCCGGCAAGTTGATCGACGCTGCAAAAGCCCGCGGCGCCGAGGTCGTCGTGCTCTCGGAATACGCCATCACCGCGGTCGATCGGCCGGTTCACATCAACCGCGTGCTGCGCGAATACGGCTGGCTGACCGTGCGGCGCGAGCCGCTCGGCTGGGAGACTTTGGACTACGGCGCCTCTCGCGCCTTCGCCGTGGCCGACCATCAGGTCGCCCACGTTTACGTATCGCGGGCTGAAGATGTGGCCGAAGTCAAATCCATACTCGAGCGCACGCCGGGCGTCGATCGGGCGCTCGACCGCCGAGAACAAGCGGAATTCGGCATCGATCACGAGCGCTCGGGCGAACTGGTGGCGGTGGCCGCGCCGGGCGATTGGTTCACGTATTACTTCTGGCTCGACGACGCCTTGGCGCCCGACTACGCCCGCACGGTCGACATCCACCGCAAGCCGGGCTACGACCCGGTCGAATTGTTCGTCGATCCCACACTCAAGGCGCCGAAGCTGCGCATTGCCCGGCGGCTGGCGCAAAAGCTGCTCGGCTTTCGCTATTACATGGACGTGATCGGGCTCGATGCAAGGATCGTCAAAGGCAGCCACGGGCGACTGCCCGCCGCCGGCAGAGAAGCGACCGAGGGCCCGGTTTTCGTCTCCTCGACGAAGGCCATCGAGCGAGACGCCATCGCCATGACCGACGTAAAGGATCTGCTGCTGCGGTTGCAGTTTGGCGGGTGAAATACCGAGGGGCATAAGTAGTGGGCCGTGCAGTTGACTCTGTAGGGAACGCCCTCCGTGGCAATCCTGTTCGGCACGGGAATTTCAAGCTCGGGTTGGCGGACGGCGGTTAGGGCGGGGTGGCGAGAATTTTGACCAAAATGCAAGCGTTGGGGGCGATGGCGCCGGCTCGGCGCGGAGTCACGCGCAGCGCAAAACGCCACGAATCGCGACGACAAACGCCGGCGTGGGCGGCAGGTTAGGATTTGGGGGCCGGCTGCTGTTGCAGCTTGGCGATGTGCGACAGCAACTCGTCTTCCGTGGCCAGCCCGCTGAAGTAGTAGCAGATCATCTCGTAGGTTCGCAGCGTCGGCTTGCGGCCCGTCCAGAGACGAATCAGCAGGCAGGCGATGATGGCGCAATAGGTCTGAATTTCAATGCCGTTCTCGTCGTGGCTGAGCAGGTGGCGGCAGCCCAGCACGTGCTTGAAGAACCGAAAGAAGATTTCGATCGTCCAGCGATAGCGGTAAATCAGGGCCCTACGGCCTGGACGAGCTTGGGCAGCGCCGATAGCAGCGAACCGTCGACCAAGGTCAACGCCTGCTGCACGCCCTTGAGTCTGGGATCGCGGTGCAAGGGCTGCAGTTGTTGCGCCAGTTCGCGGATGATTTCCGGCAACCGCTCCGCATTGAAAACGGTCGCCGCTTCCGACAGCGAACCCAACGACGACCGGGGACAGCCCAGCAGTTTCTGGACTTTCTTCAACTCGCCGGCTTGTTGAATCGCACACCCACAGCTTTTTCAGAGGAGCCTTTTTTTCGCGGGGTCTTACTCGTTCTTGTTTCTCTGCAATTTCATCGCCGACACGACGACGATCATGATGCCGACAGGGCAAACGAGGAGACCCGCTATCGTGAGCCACATGCCAAGACGGACACTGCCCTCTAAGTCGGCCGCCTGCGGGCCTCCTTGGTCCAGATCCCTGAAAGCCGTAACCATGCCAAGCATGGTCGGCAGCGTGCCTAAGACTGGGCCAAGCGCCAGGACGATGCCGGCCACAAGCCAAGCGGTCAGTATTGTTTTGCGACTCATCGGCATGCCGCCAGCTTATAGTCTGGCCGATGCCGCTGCAAAGTCCTCGGTTTCAACGTGCCCCACTACCGCGATTCGCGTTTCGCCATAAATTGACTCTCCCCGTCCAACCACTTAAGATGCAAAGGTTTGAAACTCCTTTCTCCGGCGCCGGTTGCCACTGGCGGATTTGTCGATGTTAGGGCGCGTTTCGCCAACACGAAAACGTCTTTGCCTCGTGCGGCTCGCGGCGTGGCTGCTCTTGACGCTGGCGGCCTGCTTGACCGGAATGCGGTCGGCCGACGCGGCTTGCGGCGATTACGTGGTGATCGGGCAAAGAAACACCGGGCAAAGTCACGCCGCCCGCCAAGACGCCCAGCAGCATGCGGCGGCTGATTCGCGCTGGGCTTACCGCCCGGCGAACGAGTCATCCTCTTCGCTCGGCGACCATGGGGCAAATCAGCCGGGCTCGCAACCGTGTCAGGGCCCGAACTGCCGGCGGCAGGCGCCGTCGTCGCCGCAGCCGGCGCCGGCGAGCCGCGCCCTGACGGTCGATCAATGGGCCTACTGCCCCTGCGGCAAGGCGGCCGCGTGCGGCGCCTTCAGCCTCTCGCTCGCAGAGCCCGTCCTTTCCCTTGCCGCTGGCTTCCGTCAACTTCCCGAGCACCCGCCCAGGGGCTAATGCCGCTTGCTTGTGCCGTAGGCGTCGCGAGGCGCGACCGAATCCGTAGCGATCTCGGGCGCCATCGTCGCGCAGCCTTGCCGTAAGGCGGCCGACGCGCGTTCGCAGTCACGCGAATGCGATCCCCGCGCCACTTCGGCTGGCGGCGAAGCTGTTGGCCGCCTACAGGTCTGTGCGGAAAGCTCCGGGAACGATCGAAAAGCTAGCAAGGATTGTGGGATGTCTGCTCCGTCAACCTCTCGTCCGGCTGCGCCCTCGACGCCGAAAAAATACGTCCGCGCAGTCGGGCCGCGGCTGCGAACGCTGCTGCTGTTCGTGTTTGCGCTCGTCGCGCTCCTGGGCGCCAATTCGGCGTACCTGGCCGGCATTACGGCGCTGGAATGGGCCAAGGGCGGAACCTACCAGAACTATTTCTATCAATACATGTTTCTGGCCCATCTGGCGCTCGGTCTTTTGCTGATCGTGCCGTTCATCGTGTTCGGGGTGATCCACCTGCTGAATTCGCGAAATCGCCGCAACCGCCGCGCGGTGCGCGTCGGCTATGTGTTGTTCGCCGTTTCGATCCTGGTGCTGGTCTCCGGCTTGCTGCTGATGCGCGTCTCGGGGCTGTTCGACTTGAAGCAGCCGCTGGCGCGCACGACCGTTTATTGGCTGCACATCGGCAGCCCGCTGGCAGCCGCTTGGCTGTACTGGCTGCACCGCCTGGCCGGGCCGCGAATCAAGTGGCGGCTGGGCTTGAGCTACACGGCCGCCGTCGGCGCGGTCGTGCTGGGCATGGCGCTGCTGCACTCGCAAGATCCGCGGAAGTGGAACGTCGCCGGCCCGCAGGAAGGCGAGCAGTACTTCTTGCCCTCCTTGGCCCGCACTGCGACCGGAAACTTCATTCCGGAAAAAACGCTGATGATGGACGATTACTGCCTGAAGTGCCATCAAGACGCTTACAACGACTGGTTTCACAGCGCGCATCACTTCAGCTCCTTCAACAATCCGCCTTACCTGGCCAGCGTCAGCAAGACGCGCGAGGTGGCGCTCAAACGCGACGGCCAAGTAAACGCCTCGCGCTGGTGCGCCGGCTGCCACGACCCTGTGCCGTTTTTCAGCGGCAAGTTCGACGACCCGGATTTCGACATGGTCAAGCACCCCACTTCGCAGGCCGGCATCACCTGCACCGTGTGCCACGCGATCACCCACGTCAACAGCACGCGCGGCAATGCCGACTATACGATCGAAGAGCCGATCCACTATCCGTTCGCGCAGAGCGAAAACAAGCTGCTGCAATTCATCAACCAGCAACTGGTGAAGGCCAAGCCGTCGCTGCACAAGAAGACCTTCTTGAAGCCCGCTCACAAGACGGCCGAATTCTGCTCGACCTGCCACAAGGTCCATTTGCCTTACGCCTTGAACCACTATCGCGAATTCCTGCCCGGGCAGAACCATTACGATCCTTACTTGCTCAGCGGCGTCTCGGGCCACGGCGCCCGCAGCTTCTATTACCCTGACGTCGCCAAAAAGAACTGCGCCGAGTGCCACATGCCGCTGGCGGGCTCGAACGATTTCGGCGCCAAGTTGTTCGCCGGCGCGAAGGAACTCAGCATCCACAGCCATCTGTTCCCGGCGGCGAACACCGGCCTGGCCTGGCTGAAGGATTGTCCGGAAGTCATTCAAGCCGAGCAGGAATTTCTGGCCGGCTCGATGCGCGTCGATATCTTCGGCCTGCGCGAAGGGGGCGGCATCGACGGCGAATTGATCGGCCCCTTGCGGCCGGAAGTCCCCGAGTTGGAGCCCGGCAAGAAATACCTGCTCGAAACGGTGCTGCGGACGATGAAGCTCGGCCACCTGTTCACGCAAGGCACGGTCGACTCGAACGAAGTTTGGGTCGACGTGACGGTGACCAGCGGCGGCCAGGTGATCGGCCGCAGCGGGGGCATGAGCGACGATCGCGAGGTCGATCCCTGGTCGCACTTCGTCAACGTGTTCATGCTCGACAAGGATGGCAACCGGATCGACCGCCGCAATCCGGAAGACATTTTCGTGCCGCTTTACAACCACCAGATTCCGCCCGGCGCCGGGCAGGTGGCTCACTACGGCCTGGAACTGCCCGAGGAACTTTCGGCGCCGGTGACGGTCGAAGTCAAGTTGCAATATCGCAAGTTCGACAAAACCTACATGGACTTCGTCGCCAAGACGACCGAAAAGCTCGGCGCCCCGCTGCGCGGGCGGAAAGACGGCGAGGCGTACAAAAACGAGCTGCCGATCACGACCTTGGCCGAAGACCGGATCACATTCCCCGTCGCGGGCGTCGACGAGCGGCCGGAAAACGCCGACTCGCCGATCGACGTCTGGCAGCGTTGGAACGATTATGGCATCGGCTTGTTGCTCGAAGGCCAGGCCGGCGCCAAGGGCGAACTGCGGCAGGCGGCCGACGCCTTCCTACACGTCGAAGCGCTGGGCCGTTTCGATGGGCCGCTCAATTTGGCCCGCGTCTATTATGCCGAAGGCCGGCTCGACGAAGCCGTCGAGGCGATCCGCCGCGCGGCCGTGTACGCCGACCCGCCGGCGCCTGCCTGGACGCTCGGCTGGCTCAGCGGGCTGGTGAATCGCCAGCAGGGCCATCTGGCCGAGGCGGAAGAGAATTTCCGCAGCGTGCTCGAAGACCGCACGCAGGCCATGATCGACCGCCACTTCGACTTCAGCCTCGATTACGAAGTCATCAACCTGCACGGCCAAACGCTGTTCGACCTGGCCAAGCAGGCCCGCGGCGAACCGCGAAAAAGCGAGCGCGAAGCGTATCTGCGGCGCGCGGTCGAGCAGTTCGAGAAGACGCTCAAGATCGATGCTGAGAATGTCACGGCGCATTACAATCTGCAATTGCTCTACGCGCAGCTCGGCGACGGAGCAAAGGCGGCCGAACATCGCGAGCTGCACGCCCGCTACAAGCCCGACGACAACGCCCACGACCGCGCGGTCGCTCTGGCCCGGCGGCGTTATCCTGCGGCCAACCACGCGGCCGAGGCGATCGTGATCTACTCGCTGCACCGCGACGGGGCGCCCGGGCTGCCGGAACAAGCTGCGGAACAGCGTGCAGGCGCGGGACATTGAAAAACGAAATCGTGTTTTATCGGGAACAACCGAGAGATTGATTCCTGGGCGCCGCCTTGGAATCAGAAGAGAATCACGAAAACGCGAAAGGGATTGGCGTCTTGCGCTGGCGAGAATCACAAATGGGGAATTCTATTTCGCGTTTTCGCACTTTCGCGTTTTCGCGATTCATTGAATGCAGCCGAGGAATTGAAAGCAGGCTAACAGGAGAAAAGGCTTGACCGACGAACAACTGCCGCTCGACGCCGACGACGAGATCGAACTCGACGACGCCGTGATCGGCAAGGCCCTGCGAGGGTCGCTGCTGGCGTTCGTGCTGTTGGCCGCCGTGGGCGGCGCTGCGGCGTATTGGTGGCTGCGGCCGCGCGAGTTCAAGGCGGCCGAAGCCAAGCCGGCCGTGCTGCCCGAGCGCCGCGCTCGCGCGGCGGTCGAATTGCCGAAGCTGACATTCACCGACGTTACGCGCGCCAGCGGCTTGGCGTTCGTCCGCGAAAACGGCGCCTACGGCGACAAGCTGCTGCCCGAGACGATGGGCGGCGGTTGCGCGTTTTTCGACTTCGACAACGACGGCGATCAGGATCTGCTGCTGGTGAATTCCGACTACTGGCCGGGGCATGAGCCGGCCGACGCGCCCAGGCCCGCCTCGGCGATTTACCGCAACGACGGGCAAGGCCATTTCGAGGACGTGACGATGGTCTGCGGCCTGGGCGTACACTGCTACGGCATGGGCGCCGCCGTCGGCGACTTCGACAACGACGGCTGGGTCGACGTGTTCATTTCGGCCGTCGGGAAGAACCGCTTGTTCAAAAACCGCGAAGGGCATTTTACCGAGGTCACCGACGCCGCTGGCGTCGGCGGCGCGGCCGATGCCTGGAGCACGAGCTGCGGCTGGTTCGACTACGACAACGACGGCGATCTCGATTTGTTCGTCGAGAACTATCTGCGTTGGAGCCGCGAAATCGATCTCAGCTTGCACTGCACGCTCAAGGGCGAAGGCCGGGCTTATTGCCGGCCCGACGCCTTCCAGGGCACGTTTCCCTATCTCTATCGCAACGACGGCGCCGGCAAGTTCGCCGACGTTTCGGAAGCCGCCGGCGTGCAAATTCGCAACCCCGACACGGGCGTGCCGCTGGCCAAGTCGCTGGGGCTGGCGCTGGTCGATCTCGACGCCGACGGCTGGATGGACGTCGTCGTGGCCAACGACACGGTGCAAAACCTGCTGTTTCATAACCGCGGCGACGGCCGCTTCGACGAGATCGGCACGCTCTCGGGCGTGGCCTTCGACCCCGAAGGCCGGGCCCGCGGCGCGATGGGCATCGACGCCGCGCGGTTCCGCAACGACGAAACGCTCGGGCTGGCCATCGGCAATTTTTCCAACGAGATGACCGCCATGTACGTCTCGCAGGGAGTGCCAATGCAGTTCGCCGACGACGCCGTGGCCACCGGCATCGGCCCGCCCTCGCGGCTGATGCTCAAGTTCGGCGTGTTCTTCTTCGAC
>DATKRK010000274.1:0-18019 GCA_035532215.1 Pirellulales bacterium
TCCAAACCGAGGTAACGTAAACTTGTTTTCATTGGACCAGTCCTCTCGTTGCGGCACTGCCTGAGAAAAAGGATTACCCCCTGATTTCAAAGGTAATCCGCGCCAGACGCGGGCGACTGGTCCAACCATTTTGTCTACAGGCTTCTGCGAACGCCCGCATACGCTCAACGCTACGTTCCTGGCACGCAACGTCCAGGGCTATGAGTTGGCCGCGGCGCGCCAATCTTGCTCGGCGGCGCTGCCCTTGAAGAGCTTGCGGCCTAACGCAGAGTTGAAGCTGGTCCACGGGCTTTCGACATTCGGGTCGTCGCGCATCTGCAGCTCGAAACTGTGCAGTTTAGCGTCGAGATTGTCGAGGTAGTGCAGCGCGACGGCTTCCAGCGTCATGGGTAGTTTGGGGCTGCCGAACTCGTATTGCCCGTGATGGCTGACGATCATGTGCTTGAGCCGCAACACCAGTTCGCCCGGCATCGCCTCGCCCGAGAGCCGCTCGGCCTCGCGGACCTTCGCCTCCAGCAGGCTGACGGCCATCACCAGATGGCCGATGAGCTGACCTTCGTCCGTATAGGCGAAGCCGCGGTCGTAACTCAGTTCGCTGATCTTGCCCATGTCGTGCAGGAAGGCGCCCAAGAGCAGCAAGTCGGGGTCGATCGCCGGATAACAGCCGACGACGCGCGTGACGACCTCCATCAGGTTGACGACGTGTTCCAGCAGCCCGCCGACGTAGGCGTGGTGGTTCTTCACGCCGGCCGGCGCCCGCGTGAATTTCTGCATGAACTCTTCGTCCATCAAGAAGCATTCGGCCAGCGTCCGCAGGTGCGGGTTGCCGATGCCGCGCAGCAGTTCGCCCAGCCGCACGGCCAGGCGATCGATCTGCGCCGGGCTGACCGGCATGAAGTCGGCGAACTCGACCTCGTCGCGCTGGGCCTTGCAGATATTCGTAGCGATCAACTGCATGGCGCCCTGATAAAGCTGCGCCGTACCTTCCACGCGGACGAAATCCCCGTCGTCGAAGTTGCGGTACTCGCTTTCGCTGGCGTTCCACATCCGGGCGCTGATCGCGCCGCTGCGATCCGAAAGTTCGACTTGCAGGTACAGATTGCCGTTGCGGTTCGGCCGCAACTGCTTCTGCGCAGCCAGGAAGATTTGATCGATCGCCTCTTGATGGCAGAACTGATTGATATAACGACGGGGCATCGAGAACGGCTTTTCCAGCACGAAACGAGAGCGAACGCAAAGCCGCGCATGAATCTGCCGGCACGTATTGAAATCTGATTCTAGGGGCTTGCTGCGGCAGCGGCAAGGGCCGTGCGGTTGCCCGCGCTTGCCGCCGCCGGCCCGGCGTGCGATGCTAGCGGGCATGAGCGATTCGATCACAGGCAATACGGCGCCGCGGCAGCGGTTTTGGCAATTCCGTCTGCGGAGCCTGCTGATCGTGGTCTGTATCCTGAGCATCGTGTGCGCATGGGTCGGCTCGAAGTTCGCAGCCAAGCGGCGCGAGCGGCTGGCCGTGGCTTATGTCGAGCGGCTGGGCGGCAGCGTCGCTTACCTTTGGCAGGAGACGGAGGACGCGTCAAATTCAGGCCCACAGGCGCCGGGACCGAAATGGCTGAGAAAGTGGCTTGGGGACGACGCGTTCGCGAAGTTGGATTACATCGACCTTTCGGGCACAGAAACGACCGACGATGACGTTGCGCGATTGGCTGCTAGCGACGGGCTTGCGACCATAGAGGGAATTTACTTGGCTGGCGTCCAAGTGAGCGATGCGGGAACCCAGAGCCTGACAGCTTTCCGAAAACTTAAGGAGGTCGATCTGTCGCGGACCGCGGTCGGCGACGCTGGGGTCGAACACCTGAAGGCCTTACCAGACCTGACATCGGTGAATTTGGCGGGAAGCAAGGTCACGGACGCCGGAATTGCGAAGCTCATCCGCTCGAAAGACCTTGAATTCCTAAATCTCTCCAATACATCGATCACGGACGCCATACTGCCTGAAATCGCGAAGCAGCCCGGCCTAAAAGAGCTCGACATTTCGAGAACGCGCGTCACGGACCGCGGGTTGGCGGCGCTCGTCGTGGCTAGGAACCTGAGCGATCTAGGACTCGATCTCGCGCACGTTAGCGACAACGGACTCGCAGCTCTTCAGCGGTTGCCAAAGTTACGGAACCTCAATTTCGATAGGTTTCTGCCGCGCGATCAAGTAGACCGGCTGGAACGAACGTTGCACGTCTCTGTGAATTCGTGGATTCCTTAATTTCCGGGCCTGCACACGTAAAACGAAATGCTCAGATGAATCACCTGCCATTTCTTGCGTCCTTTGGGCGTCTGATCTTCTTCATCTCGACCGCTTTCTTGCTCGCTGACCCAGCTCGCGGCGAAAACTGGCCCGGCTGGCGCGGGCCGCAGCGGACGGGCGTCAGCGGCGAGAAGAACCTGCCGCTTACGTGGTCGGAAGACGAAGGCGTATTGTGGAAGATCGCCTTGCCGGGTGCGGGCATCTCGAACCCGATCGTCTGGGAAGACAAGGTGTTTATCACGGCCTCGGAAGGGCCAAAACAGGACGAGTTGCACCTGATTTGCCTGGCCCGCGACGATGGCCGCGAGTTGTGGCGGTTGCGGCTGTGGGGCACGGCGCCGACCTTGTATCACCCGACCAATAGCAGCATGGCCAGCGCCTCGCCCGTGACCGATGGCCAGCACGTGTTCGCCTTCTATGGCACCGGCGACGTAGTTTGCGTCGACTTTGCGGGCGGTCTGGTGTGGCAGCGTTCGTTGGCGGGTGAATATGGCGAATTCGAGAACCGCTTCGCCGCGTCGAGTTCGCCGCTGTTGTACCGCGATCTGCTGCTGTTGCAGTGCGATCACTACGGCGATTCGTACCTGCTGGCGATCGACAAGGCGACCGGCCAGAATCGCTGGAAGGCCGACCGGCCCGACGCCTGGCTCTCGTGGGCCTCGCCGCAGCTATCGCCCGTCGGTGCGGGGGACGAGCATGAGTTGCTGGCGAGCGGCTCGCATCGGCTCGACGCTTACGACCCGCTGACCGGCAAGAAGCTGTGGACGGTGCGTGGGATGAGCCGCGAGTGCATCCCCACGCCGGTCTACTGGCATGGGTTGATCTACGCCAGCAGCGGGCCGAACGCTCCGACGTTTTGCATTCGGCCCGGCGGACGCGGCGACGTAACCGGCTCGCACGTCGTTTGGAGCAGCCCGCGCGGCGTGCCGTTCGTGCCCTCGACGATCCTGGTCGGCGATTTTTATTACCTGGTCGACGACAGGGGCATCGGCACCTGCCTCGACGCTCACACGGGCGAGGTCGCCTGGCGAAAGCGGTTCGGCGGGGCGTTCACCGCCTCGCCGGTGGCTGGCGACGACAAAATCTATTTTTGCAACGAGTCGGGTAAGACGCTGGTCATCGCCGCCGCCGGCAAACACTATCGCGAATTGGCTCAGAACCAGCTTAGCGAGCCGATCTACGCCTCGCCCGCCCTTTCGCAGGGCCGGATTTATCTGCGCACCTCCGGGCATTTGTACTGCATCGGGTCCGATCGCTAGACGACTGGCCCTAGCCCTGGCGCGGCCGCATCGTTAAGCTTTGGGCCTATAGGGAAAGCAACAGATTGATCGTAAGTCTCGACCCCACTCGAGGCCCGACCTTATGCATCTCGACGTTGAGTCCGGCCAAGTCGGGCGTATCGCTTCGCTCGTCCGCTAGGCTGCTATTGGAATCGCATTTGCGAACCAGAATGGCCTCAGGGCGTTGCTCCCGCGGAAAGCGAGATCATCGCTTGATAACAGGCGTGCGATGCCGCTCTGGAGTGTGCGGCATGGCGCGCCCCTCGGCTGATGAAAGGCCGCACGCCCGGTTTGGATCGCCCAATAAGGAGAGGTTTTCGTGCAACACACGTGGGTACGATGGACCGGTTGGGCCGGCAAGGCGGCGGCGGCGCTGGCCTTTGCGGCCGGCGTAACGGTGCTTCTGCTTTGGCTGGCCGGCAAGTTCGCGCCGAAAACACCGTCTGCAGCGCCTGAAGAACCGCCGCCCGAGCAGATCGCCGGACGCGTGGCGACGGTGGAGATGATCCGCGTCCCGCTCGACGAATGGGCCGTTGGATCGATCCGCGCCGTTCACGAAACCACGATCGGTTCGAAGTTGCTGGCCCGCGTGGTCGAAGTCGACCTGAAAGCCGGTCAGCATGTCCACGCCGGCGACGTGCTGATGCGGTTGGACGACGCCGACCTGAAAGCCAAGCTCGAACAGGCCGAAGCGGCCGCGGCTTCTGCGGAAGCCGCCTATGCCCAGGCCAAGAACGACGAAGAACGCTATGCAGCGTTGCTCAAGAAGAACGCAGTCAGCCGCCAAGACTACGAGAAGATGGCGACTGCGCTGAAATCGGCCGAGGCCGAGTTGCGTCGAACGCACGAGATTGTCAACGAGGTCAACGCCACGCTCGGCTGGGCCACGATCCGCGCCCCGATGGACGGTACGATCATCGACAAAAAGGTCGATGCCGGCGACATGGTGACCCCCGGGCAGATGCTGCTCACGCTGTTCGATCCAACACGCATGCAATTGGTCGCCGGCGTGCGAGAATCATTGGCGCACCGGCTGAAGGTCGGCGAAGACGTGGGGGTGCAAATCGAGGGGATCGAAAAGCAGTGTACGGGGCGGATTAGCGAAATCGTCCCGCAGGCCCAAGCCGCCAGCCGCGCCTTCGACGTCAAAGTCACCGGACCCTGCCCCGAAGGCATCTATAGCGGCATGTTCGCCCGGCTGCGGATTCCGCTGGGCGACGAGGAACTGCTGGCCATTCCCCGCCGGGCGATCCGCCGCGTCGGGCAGTTGGAATTGGTGTACGTGCTCGAACACGATCGCCCCGTTCGCAGGGCCGTTCGCTCGGGCCGCGTCGTAGGCGACGACGTGGAAGTGCTCTCCGGGCTGCGTGAAGGAGAAAAAGTGATCGTCCCCGACGATCGTTCGCGGGAGGACTCCGAACATGCATGATGGCGCCCCGGCGGTCGAGGAGCATCACTTCACGAACAGGATCGTGGGGATCTTCCTCGACTCGAATCTCTCGTTGATTCTGATCTTGCTGGCGACGCTGTTGGGCTTCGCGGCCCTGTGGTTCACGCCGCGCGAAGAAGACCCGCAGATCGTCGTGCCGCTGGCCGACGTTTACGTGCAGTTTCCCGGCCGCTCGGCCGAGGAAGTCGAGCAATTGGTTTCGACGCCGCTGGAGAAGATGCTCTATCAGATCGACGGCGTCGAATACGTCTACTCGATGAGCCGTGAAGGCCAGGCGATCATCACGGTGCGATATTACGTCGGCGAGGACCGCGAGCGCAGCCTGGTCAAGCTGTACAAAAAGCTGGACGAGAATGTCGACATGGTTCCGCCCGGCGTCAGCGGCTGGGTCGTCAAACCGGTGGAGATCGACGACGTGCCGATTCTGACGCTGACCTTGACGAGCGCCTCGTCCGACGACATGACGCTCCGCCGAGTCGCCGAGGAACTGGCCCAGCGGCTGGCCGGGGCCAAGAACGTTTCGCGAGCCTACGTCGTCGGCGGCCGGCCGCGAGTGATCCAAGTGTTGCTCTCGCCCGAGGACATGGCGGCCCATCACGTTTCGCCGCTGGAAATTCAGCGCGCCATCCAAGCCGCCAACGTCCGCGTCTCGGCTGGCGAGTTTCGCGCCAACGATCAATTGTTGAGCGTCGATGCCGGCGAGCCATTCGCCAGCGCCCGGCAGTTGAGCAACCTAGTGATCAGCGTGTTCGACGAGCGCCCGGTGTTTCTCAAAGACGTGGCCGAGATCGAAGACGGTCCCGAGGAAATCGATAACTATGTGCGACACGGCTGGGGGCCCGCGCGCGGCTTTACGAAAGTCGAGGATTTCCCAAGCACGACGCTGGGCCAGCCGGTCGAAGCGAGCCGAGCGACTGCGGACGCGTCGCCGACTCAGCCCTCGCAGCCGGCCGTGACGATCGCCATCGCCAAAAAGAAGGGTTCCAACGCCGTCTGGGTCGCCGACGACGTGATCCGGCAGGCCGAAAAATTGCGCGAGACGATCGTGCCGGACGACATGGAATTGGTGCTCACCCGAAACTACGGGCTGACGGCCGACGAGAAGGTGAACGAACTGGTCGAAGGCCTGGCCGTGGCGATCGTGATCGTCGTCGCGCTGTTGACCCTGGGCCTGGGCTGGCGCGAAGCGTTCATCGTGGCCGTCGCCGTGCCGGTGGTGTTCGGTCTGACGCTGGCCGTGAATCTGCTGCTGGGCTTCACGATCAATCGCGTCACGCTGTTCGCTTTGATTCTGTCGCTCGGCCTGCTGGTCGACGACCCGATCGTGGACGTCGAAAACATCGCCCGGCACTTCGCCAACCGCAAGCAGGCCACGCGGCGAATCGTGCTGGAGGCCGTGGCCGAAATCCGGCCGCCGCTGATCGCCGCCACGTTGGCGGTGATCGTCAGCTTCCTGCCGATGTTCTTCATCACCGGAATGATGGGGCCGTACATGCGGCCGATGGCGCTCAATGTGCCGGTGACGATGCTGATGTCGATGGTCGTGGCCTTCACGATCACGCCCTACCTGGCCTACCACTTGCTGAAACGCAAGTACGCGACGGGCGGCGGCGCCGAAAGTCATCACGATCCTCACGATCTCGACGCGGTCAAGCAGTCGCCGTTGTACAAGCTGTTCTACCCGTTGATGGCGCCGCTGTTGCACTCGCGGTTGGTCGCCTGGGGATTCCTGCTGGTCATCCTGCTGTCGACGATCGCGGCGATGGGCTTGGGGGCGATGCGCAGCGTGCCGCTCAAAATGCTGCCGTTCGACAACAAAAACGAATTGCTGCTGGTGCTCGATTTCGACGAGGGCGTCACCCTGGAACGCACCGACGCGGCCGTGCGCGAGTTCGAGGCCTACCTGGCCCGCGAGCCCGAAGTGGCCGATTTCACCAGCTACGTCGGGCTGGGTTCGCCGATGGATTTCAACGGGCTGGTGCGACACTACTATCTTCGCCGCGGCGATAACGTCGCCGAGGTACGGATCGACTTGGCAGGCAAGAAGAACCGCGCCTTGCAAAGCCACGCCATCGGGCTGCGAATGCGCAACGATCTGCAAGCCATCGCCGATCGGCGTCAGGCGCGGATGAAGCTCGTCGAAACTCCTCCCGGCCCGCCGGTCATCGCCAGCGTCGTGGCGGAAGTCTACGGCGAGCCGGACGACCGCTACGAAGACCTGCTGGCGGCGGCCGACGTGGTGCGAACGCGGCTCGAGGCCGAGCCGGGCGTGGTGGACGTCGACGACGTTCGCGAAGCGCCCCAGCGAAAGCTCACGTTCGTGGTCGATAAAGAAAAAGCGTCGCTCAACGGCATTTCGACCGAACAGATCGCCGGCACGCTGAGGGCCTTGCTCGAAGGCGGCTCGGTAGGCGTCGTGCGCAGCAACACCGAACGCAACCCCTTGCGCATCGAATTGCGGCTGCCGATCGCCGAGCGCACCAGCGCGTCGGATTTGGCGAGGGTTTACGTCAAGGGCGACGGCGGCCAATTAGCGCCGCTGGCCGAGCTGGGGCGCTGGGAATCGACGCGCATCGACCAGATGATCTATCACAAGAATCTCCAGCGGGTCGCCTACGTCTTCGCCGAAACCGCCGGCCGCCCGCCGGCCGACATCGTGGTCGATGTGCTCTCCGACCGGGCGGAGACGAACGACGCTTCCGAAGCGGTCAAACGCGTCGGCGACGGGTGGGTGGCCGAACGCTCGCCGCGGCCCGTCGCCGAGCGCTCGTTTTTTTCCAATGGCAGCAGCATCGCCTGGTTCGTGCCCAAGGGCATCCAGGTCGAGTTCGCCGGCGAAGGGGAATGGAAGATCACCTTGGACGTGTTTCGCGATCTGGGCCTGGCCTTCGCGGCCGCGATGATCGGGATTTACGTTTTACAAGTCGCGCAGATCGGCTCGTTCGTGATTCCCCTGGTCGTGATGCTCGCCATTCCGTTGACCATTCTGGGAGTGATGCCGGGGTTCTGGCTGCTCAATGCCTTGAGCGCCCAACACGTGGGCGGCTATCTCGATCCGGTGTATTTCACCGCCACCGGCATGATCGGCATGATCGCGCTGGCCGGCATCGTGACGCGAGATTCGATCATTCTCGTCGATTTCATCCATCTCTCGCTGGCGCGCGGCCGCTCGCTGTTCGATGCGATTATGGAAAGCCGCGTGGTTCGGCTGCGGCCCATCCTGCTGACCACCGGGGCGGCCATGCTGGGCGCCGTGCCGATCATCATCGACCCCATCTTTTCCGGCCTGGCCTGGTCGCTGATCTTCGGCCTGTTCGCCTCGACGTTGTTCACGCTGTTCGTCATCCCGGTGGCTTACTGGCTGTTGTACGCCAACAAACCTGGCCACGGGATGCCGCTTTCGGCATTGGAAGAAGAAAGATACGCGGCCTCGTCCGAAAGTCTGCCTTGAGCCGAACCGAACGCGTCCGCGTCAGCGGACCAATAACAGCGGGCAGTCAAGTCTGTCCGTCAGCGCCGCCAGGTTCTCGCCGCTCAACAAGGGACTGTCTCGATTGATGACCAGCGCCTTCGGTTGCCGCTGCCGAACGGCCTTGAGCAAGTCGTTCGCGTCGCGAACTGGGGCGTCGCAGTGCAGGCACTCGATGTTAAGCTGCGGCTGCAATTGAGCGACGCGCTCGCGCATCGACGCCGCAGTCCGAGCGTCGGGCGCAGCGACGAGCGCAACCAGGCCGTCGTCGCTGGCGGCAGCCAGGCGGACCGCTGTCGCCACGGCCCGGTCGCAGGAAGGCGTTCCGTCGAGGACGACCATCGTGGCGCGGCTCGCCGCTCGGGCGGCGCCGCGACGCAAACCGGCCGAAGCTCGCGGAGCGCGGCCGGCGAAGCGGATCATCAGCACATCGCATTCCCCTGCGGCGGCCAGCGCCAAGGGCGCCGACTGCCCGCGAGCCACCTGGAACGACCATTGCAAGCGAAGACGGTTGGCCGCCTCGGCCAACGCGCGGCGCGCCTGCTCGGCTTGCGCTTGCAACGTCCGCTGGAGCGATTCGCGGTCGAGCCGCCGAACGCCGGGCGTTCCGTAACCGATTTCCGCGGCGAATGGCAATCCGGCCAGCCGCAGCAGCTCGGCATTTTCGATGAACAACCCGAGCAGCTCGGCGCGCGATTCGGCCGCCAGCGCCGCCGCCGCCTCGATGGCCGCTTCGGCCTCGACCGACGAGTCGAGCGCCACCAGGATGCGTCCGGTCAGCACGTCGTCGGGCCGCTTACTCATGATGGACCTCGTTTTGGGCCGGCTCGGCGAATTTCTGGCGAAGCTGCGAGAATTCGGAAAGTCGCCGTTCGACCCGGCCGTTGACCGTATCGGGCGGGTACTCGCTGCTGGCGTCGCGCTCGCCGGCCGGCAGCCCGGTCAAGAGCGATAGGGCTTCATCGACGGTGCGGATGGCGTAAACGTGAAACCGCCCTGCGGCGGCCGCCTGGAGCACGTCGTCTCGCAGCATGAGATGCTTGACGTTCGACGCAGGGATGATTACGCCCTGCTCGCCGGTCAAGCCGCGCGCGGCGCACACGTCGAAGAAACCCTCGATCTTCTCATTCACGCCGCCGATCGCCTGGACTTCGCCGTGCTGGTTGACCGAGCCGGTGATCGCCAGCGACTGCTTGATCGGCGCCTCGGCCAGGGCCGAGACGAGCGCGCACAACTCGCCGACCGACGCGCTGTCGCCTTCCACTTGGCCGTACGATTGCTCGAAGACCAGGCTCGCCGAAAGCGAGAGCGGCTCGTTCCGGGCGTATCGCGAGGCGAGAAAGCTGGAGAGAATCAACACGCCCTTGGAATGGATCGCCCCGCCCAGCTTGACTTCCCGTTCGATGTCGATCACCTCGCCCTTGCCCAGCCGGGCGGTCGCCGTGATGCGCGTCGGATGGCCGAAGGTGAAGTTTCCCAGCTCGACGACCGACAGGCCGTTCAACTGCGCGACTTTGGCGCCTTGCGTTTCGATCAACAGCGTGCCCCGCGCGATTTCCTCCTGGAGCCGCTCGCGAATGCGGTCGGCGCGGTGAATTTGCCGCTCGATGGCTTGCTCGACGTGCCGCTCGGCCACCCGCGACGCCCCTTCCTGCGAGGCCCAATAGTCGGCTTCGTGCAGCAGATCGGTCACGCTGCGCAGATGGACGGAAAGCTTCTCCGCGTCGCCGGCCAGCCTCGCGGCATGCTCCAGCACCCGCGCCACGCCCGTGCGGTCGAACGCGCGCAGCTTCTCGCTGCGAACGACGGTAGCCAGCAGGCGTGCGTAAAGACCGCAATTCTCGGCGCTGCGGTCCACCTGGTCGTCGAAGTCGGCCGTGACCTTGAACAACTGGGCGAAGTCCGGGTCGTGCTGAAACAGCAGGTAATAAAGCATCCGGTCGCCGACCAAGACGACTTTGACGTCGAGCGGAACCGCCTGGGGCTCGAGCGAAACCGTGCTGGTCAGGCTGAGCGCCTGTCCCAGCGATTCGATGCGGACCGCGCGCGAGTGCAAGGCTCGCTTCAGGCCTTCCCAGGCGTAAGGCTGAGCCAACAAGTCCAGGACGTTGACCACCAAATAGCCGCCGTTGGCCCGGTGCAAGGCGCCGGGCTTGATGAGCGCAAAATCGGTCAGCAGCGCGCCCATTTCCGCCAGATGTTCGACGCGGCCAATCAAGTTCTGGTACGTCGGGTGATCCTCGAAGACCACCGGGGCGCCCTTGGCGCCGGCGTTGTCGACCAGCAAGTTGAGCTGGTAGCGTCTCAGGAACGGGCGCCGCTCGGAGTGCATCCCGAACGCCGTCGGCGCCTCTTCGTCCGATGCGTGCAGTTCGCCGGAATGCGCCAGCACGTCTCGCTCGACGGCCTCCAGGTGGAGCAGCACTTCGGGCAAATCGGCGTTGGCCTGCTGGACCCGATCCAACAAGTGCCGGATGGCGAACTTCGTCGCCTCGCGCGTCAGCTCCTTGACCTTGTCGATCGCCTCCTTGCGCCATTGGGGGACGTGTTCGAGGACTTTCCGCAGGTCTTCCTGCAGCGCCGCGACGGCTTGCTCGATGCGGCCTTTCTCGTCCGCAGGGAGCTTTTCGAATTCTTCCGGACCGACGACTTCGCCGCCGTGCAGCGGGGCCATGGCGAAGCCCGAAGGCGTGCGCAGCAGCTTGATGCCCTGCGACTCGGCCTTGGCCTCCAACTCCTTGAACGACTGCTCGTGCTTCGATTCGAACTCGCGCTCCACCTCTTGCAGGCGACTGCGGTGTTCGTCGCTTTCGAGCGCCGCGGGGATCGCGGTCCGCAGGTCTTCGACCAGCGCGGCCATTTCCTCGCGCAGTTTGGCGCCGCGCCCCGGCGGCAGCCGCAGCAGGAGCGGCTTTTGGGGATCGTCGAAATTGTTGGTGTAGCACCAGTCGTCGGGCGTCAGCTCGGCGGCGGCCTGCCGTTTGAGGAACTGCTCGACCACGGTCCGCTTGCCGACGCCCGGCGGACCTTGCACGTACAGGTGATAACCTTCGCCCCGCATGCCCACGCCGAACTGGATCGCCTCGACGGCGCGACTCTGGCCGAGGATTTCGGTCAAATTCTCAAGATCGTCGGTGCTCTCGAACTCGAACTGGGCCGGATCGCAGCGCCAGCGGAGGCGGGGTACGTCGATCGTTTCAGCGGGGCGGGCGTCAAGCGGTGCAGGCATCACGGGATCCTTTGAATCTTGCAGGTGCTTGAATTCGCTGTTGCGATTCACGTGCCGCAAGGCGCGCTAAATCACCGTCCGCTATTTTGCGAGAGCGCGAAATGCAAGTATGGAGTGCGCCATGCTTTCACGCTTGCGTAGCAAGCGGGTAAGCATGCGATTTCCGCGTGCAGGCATGCCTACGCCGGCTGGCGCCGGCGAAGGCATGGCGCCCAACGTAGAACGCCGGGCGCTCCATAATCGCGGCCGGTGATTTAGTTGAAATTCGCAGACTCTGCTCGATGTGCCTGCCGAGAACGCCGATCGCGAGTGCGCGAATCCGCTCGCGATGTGCCTGTGCGGGCGCAAGCGTTTGGCATTTTGCCGCTGTCGCGCGTTCATCCGAGGGATACCCGCCCCGAATCGAACCAGAAATCTGCCTGTGTTTTGCGCTAGCGCTTCGCCATCGCGAGGCGCCTGGCGCCGATCGGTGCGCGACCCGGCGCCCCGGTACGTAACTTGCGATAACAGGCGGCGACGATCGGTCCATTTGCGCCCCAACCGGCGAGAAACGACATGCGCCCCGACCACGAGTTGACGCTCATGCTTCGCATCCGATTTCACGGCCGCGGCGGTCAGGGCGTCAAGACGGCCTCGCGCATTTTGGACACGGCGGCCTTCGCCTCGGGCTTTCAGGTGCAAGACTCGCCGGTCTACGGCGCCGAGCGTCGCGGGGCGGCGGTGGCCGCCTACGTCCGCATCGATTCTGGGCCGATTCTCGAACGCGGCGTCATCGACCGACCCGACCTGATCGTGATCGGCGACGAAACCTTGCTCGCCGACGGCGGCGCCGGCGTGCTTGTCGGGCAACAGGCGGCATCGGCGGTGTTCGTCAACGCGCCGACGGCCCAGCTTGCCGCAAAGCTGGAAACGGCCGCGCGGCTCGTGACGCTCGATATTACCGAGCGCACGCTGCGGCTGCTCGGCAAGGCGTCGGCCTTGAGCAGCGGTCTGGCGGCGGCCGCGGCGCGGCTGATCGGCGAAATCCCGCTTGAGCAGCTTGAATCGGCGGTCAAAAGCGAACTGGCCGAACTAAGTCTGGCCGAGGAAACGATCGAGCGGAATGTCGCCTTGGCCCGAGAAGTCTTCCAGGCTCTGCCGGCGATCGAATTCCGCCCTGCAACCGGCGAGCGGCCGGCAGAGCAAGCCAAGGTTGTAAGGCTGGCCTACGACCCGCCGCTGCGGTCCGCCCCGACCATTCTGGCGCCCGGCAATGCGGCGCAGCGAAAGACGGGCGACTGGCGAGTCGAGCGGCCGGCGATCGACTACGAGCGTTGCACGCGCTGCGGGCTGTGCTTCGTGGCCTGTCCCGACGCGGCCATCACGCTCGACGAAAAAGGATATCCGGTGATCGACTACGAACACTGCAAAGGCTGCATGATCTGCCGCGAGCAATGCCCGCTCGAAGCGATCGAGACCGAGAAAGAGACGCGATCATGGTGACGGCCCAAAACCAAAAGCTGCTGACGGGCAACGCCGCCGCCGCCTGGGGTGCGCGGCTGGCCGCGATCGATTACGTCCCGGCGTTTCCGATTACGCCGCAGACGGAAATTATCGAGACGCTCGCCCGCTGGTTCGACGCCGGCGAGATGCAAGGCAAGTTCGTCACGCTCGACAGCGAGCACTCGATGGTCATGGCGGCCGGCGCGGCGGCTGCGGCCGGCGTGCGCGTGTTCACCGCCACCTCCAGCCAAGGGCTGGTCTACGCCATGGAGGCGCTTTACACCATTTCCGGATGGCGCGTGCCGCTGGTGCTGGTGAACGTTTCCCGGGCGCTCGCTTCGCCAATTACGCTGGGGCCCGATCACAACGACGTCCTGGCCGCTCGCGACGCGGGGTTCGTGCAACTGCACTGCGAATCGTGCCAGGAAGTGCTCGATACGGTTTTGATGGCGTATCGCATCGCCGAAGACGAGCGCGTCAGCGCGCCGGTGCTGGTCAACTTCGACGGCTTCTTTCTGTCGTTCACGCGCGAACCGGTGGAGATTCCCGACGCCGAGGCGGTGCGGGCCTTCTTGCCGCGGTTCGAAGCCAAATACCCGACGTTTCGCGCCTCGCAGCCGCTGGCCCAAGGGGCGGCCGTGCTCGACGGCGCGACCTACACTTATTTCCGCTACCAACTGCACCACGCCTTGCGGAACGCGCTGGAAGTTCACCAGCAGGCGGCCGACGAGTTCGAGGCGCACTTTGGGCGACGCTACGGCCCGGTGGAAACGTATCGGCTGGAGGACGCCGACACGGTGCTGGTGATGGCGGGCGCCTTTGCCAGCAAGGGCAAGGCCGCCGTCAATCGCTGGCGAGAGCAAGGCCGGAATGTCGGCCTGTTGCGATTGCGCATGGTCCGCCCGCTGCCGGATCGCGAACTGGTCGCGGCGCTCGTTGGCCGCCGAGCCGTCGGCGTGATCGACCAGAATCTTTCGCCCGGGCTGGGCGGAATTCTGTTCCACGAGATCGCCGGCGTCCTGGCCGCGGAGGAAAACCGCCCGGCCGTGCTGCGATCGTTCGTCGGCGGCCTGGGCGGCAAAGACATCAGCTCGGCCGAGTTCGACCACGTGCTCGCCACGCTCGATGGCGCCAAGACCGGCTCCGCCGATCCGGAACTGCTGTTCACCGACGCTGAGTGGCGGCAGATGCAACAGCGGCTGGCCGTGGCCGGCAAATCTTTGGAGGCAGCGACGCCATGAGAGCGAAACGAGAGTTTTATCATAGTCCGAAGGATCTGCCGGCCGCGGAATTTCTTTCGCCCGGCTCGACGTTGTGCGCCGGTTGCGGGGGGCTGGCGACGCTGCGGCTGATGCACAAGGTGCTGGGCGAGAACGTGGTCGTCGTCGACGCGGCCGGCTGCATGACGATGCTGACGAGTTATCCGTACACGGTCATGCAATCGTCGTGGCTATACACGTCGATGAGCGGCGCCTCGGCCGGCGCCCAGGGCATCCGCGATGCGCTCGATATTCTGTTGACGCAACACCGCCTGCCCGAGACTGACAATCTCAAAGTGCTCGTGCTGGCGGGCGACGGCTCGACCTACGACATGGGCCTCTCGGCCACCTCGGCGGCCATCTGTCGCGGGCTCGATTTCTGGTATCTGTGCTACGACAACGAAGCCTATGGCAACACGGGCTTTCAAACTTCGGCGGCGTCGCCCTTGGGTGCGCAGACCAGTACCTCGCCGGGCGGCTTCGCGGGCCGCAAGAAGGATATCTTCGAAATCTGGCGCGCCCACCAGCCGGCCTACCTGGCGACGGTCTCCGCCCACGAAGCGGTCGACCTGGCGGAAAAAGTTCGCCGAGCCTTGCCGCTGGCCGGGCCGAAATTGTTTCTCGGCCTGGCCGTTTGCCCGACCGGTTGGGGCTTCGATCCGGCCAACGGCTTCGAGATCGCGAAGCTGGCCGTCGAAACGGGCGTCTGGCCGCTCAAGGAATTCGTTCACGGCCAGTTGCGGCACACGTACATTCCCTCACGCTTCCGTCCGGTGGTCGAGTACCTGCAGCCTCAGCGGCGCTTCCGGCATTTGTTCGAGCCGCAGCGCCGCGATGACGTGCTCGAACAAATTCAGCATAACGTCGACGCCTATTGGCAGCGGGTTGCAACGGAGGCCGCGACAACGTGACGATGACCTCACAGCGAGAATCCGACCGCTCGTCTGAGCCTTCGGCAGACCGCTCGACCGGCGCCGCGCTCGATCCGATTCTCCGGCCGCGCTCGGTGGCGGTGGTCGGCGCCGGCCGCGATCCGAATTCGATGCCCGGCCGCTTGTTCCGCAACTTGCTGGCGACGTTCCAAGGCCCCGTGTACCCGGTCAATCCCAAGGCTGCGTCGATCGAATCGGTCAAAGCCTACGCCTCGGTGCTCGACGTTCCCGCCCACGTGGACTTGGCGTTCATTGCGGTTCCGGCAGAATGCGTGTTGCGGGTCGTCGATGAGTGCGGCCGCAAAGGCGTACGCGGGCTGGTTGTCATCTCCGCCGGCTTTGCCGAGGTCGGCCGCGAGGCCGGGCAAGACAAGCTGCTGGACGCGATTCGAGCGCATGGCATGCGAATGGTCGGCCCCAACTGCGTGGGCGTGGTCAACAACGATCCGGCCGTGCAGCTCAACGGCACGTTCTCGCCGGTCGCGCCGCCGCCGGGAAATGTGGCGATCTGCACGCAAAGCGGCGCGTTGGGCGTCGTCATTCCCGATTACGTCCGCCGCTCGGGCGCCGGCGCGTCGAGCCTCGTCTCGATTGGAAACAAGGCCGATCTCGGCGAAAACGACTGCCTGGAATTCTGGGAACACGACGCGGCGACCTCGGTCGTGATGCTCTACCTGGAATCGTTTCAGGATCCGATCGCCCTATTGCCGGCGGCGCAGCGAGTCTCGCGCCGCAAGCCGATCATTGTATTGAAGGCCGGACGCACCGCCGCCGGCACGCGCGCGGCCGGCAGTCATACGGCGGCATTGGCCAGCCCGCATGCCGCCGCGGGGGCGCTTTTTCGCCAGGCCGGCATGATTCGCGTCGATACGCTCGAGGAATTGTTCGACGTCACCACGCTGCTTTCAACCCAGCCGCTGCCGGCCGGCCGCCGCGTGGCCGTGCTCACCAACGCCGGAGGGCCCGGCGTGTTGTGCGCCGACGTGCTCGAGTCGGAAGGGCTGCTGCTGCCCGAGCTTTCCGCGGACCTCCAGGCGACGCTGCGCAGCTTTCTGCGGCCCGAGGCGAGCGTCCGCAATCCGATCGATCTGATCGCCTCGGTCGAGCCGGAGGAATACCGCCGTTCGTTGCAGCTCTTGCTGCATTCGGACGAAATCGACGCGGTGATCGTAATCTACGTGCCGCGCACTAGCGGCAGCGGCCCTGCCATCTTGCAGGCGATTCGCGAGACCGCTGCCGCCGAGCCGCCCAAGACGCTGCTCACGGCGTTCATGGAGACCGACGAGCCGCCCGGTGAAGATGGCGGGGCTCAACGCTCGCCGAACTATCTCTTTCCCGAGGCCGCGGCCCGGGCTTTGGCGCGTGCGGCGCACTATGGCCAATGGCTCGAAACGCCGCCCGGAAAAAAGCGAGACTTTCCTGATATCCGACCGGATGCCGCTCGACGGATCGTCGATCTCGCGATCGCGCGGTTGGGCCAGCGCGGCGGGTGGCTCGAACCGGCGGAAGCTTACGGCCTGCTAGCGGCTTTCGGCCTGCCTGTGGCGGGCTGGCGAGTCGTGCAGACTTCGACCGAGGCGATCGCCGCGGCGCGAACGTTGGGCGGGCCAGTCGCCATCAAGGTCATTTCGCCGACGGCCTTGCACAAGTCCGAGCGCGGCGGCGTGGAACTCAATCTCGAAGGCGACGCCGCGGTGCGCGACGCCTTTGGCCGCGTCATGGCGCCGTTTGCCGACGCCCAAGGCGCGCTCGTGCAGCAATACGTGCCCGGCGGCCACGAGGCGCTCGTCGGCGTCACGCGCGATTTGAGTTTCGGCCCGCTCATCGCCTTCGGCTTGGGCGGCGTCGGGGCGGAACTGATCGGCGACGTGACGTTGCGAATGCATCCGCTCACCGACCGCGACGCCGCGGAAATGATCGGCGAGATTCGCTCGGCCCGCCTGCTCGACGGCTATCGCAACGCGCCGGCGGCCGACAAGCCGGCGCTCGAAGAACTGTTGCTACGCGTCTCGACGCTGCTCGACGCCGTGCCGGAGATCGCCGAACTGGACCTCAACCCCGTCAAGCTGCTCGCCCCCGGCCAAGGCGTGCGAGTGGTCGACTGCCGCATTCGGGTGGCGCGAGACTGAATTCCTGCCAGGGGGCGCTTTTGCGATTAGGTTAGTGCCTGCGCAAAACCAATTTAAAAGCGGAGTGGCTGGCGGCTGAGCCTTGGCGAAGCCCCAGTTAGCTGGGGCAATGCTTCGCTCGGTCGCCAGCCACCCCGCCCTCAACTTAGACTTGCGGACGCGCTGGCGTTGAGCGCGCCAAATCGGCAAATGGCGTACGCGGGCCGATACTACAAACGCAGCGTCTTACTCGACGGCGGCGAGAGATAATTCCTGGGCCACGGCTTGAATCTGCGCCGTGCCGATTGTCGGCCGCTCGTCGGCGAAGCCGATCAATAACGATAAATCGCAGAGGCGATTGATGCGGCGCGGAACGCCGAGCGTCTGGTCGTAGAGCAGTTCCAAGGCGGAGTCTTCGAAGATCGGCTGCCGGGCGCCCGCGGCCGCCAACCGGTGCTGCACGTAGCTGACGGTCTCTTCGATCGTGAACGGCCGCAGCAGACACTTGGCGCCG
>DATKRK010000275.1:0-14439 GCA_035532215.1 Pirellulales bacterium
GACGCAATCGAATCAACCCGCGCGTCATCAAACAAAAAGTCTCGAAGTGGCCAAAAAAACGGCCCCAGCATCGCGGCCCCCGTCCGCCGACGAAAACCTTTATGCAGTCCGTCGTTTTGACTAATTGAACGGTATTGGGGCTTGCCCGGTGCCGATAATTTTAATTGAGGACCACTCCTGCGGCACGGAGGCCCTTTGTCATTAGCCTCACTCAGGTGCCGCACATGCGTTTCAAGCGCTACGCAAAGAAGATCAAGCTGGGCAAAGCGGCAGTCCAGGCTGCCATCATTTCCAGCATCATCGGAGCCATCCTGGCATCCACAGGAGGCGGTCGTCGAGTTGAAGAGCCAGAAAGTCCGGTCATGCGTGTGATCGTGTCTCCCGCCGATGACGCAGCCGTCAAGCGGGCAGTCCGTGAATCGCAGATCATCGAGGCGACACGGATTTACGCCGACCCCGAGAGCTTTGACCCTGGATTACTGTCGGTGCACTGGGTAGCCCCGGAGCTCGGAGGGAGAGCGACCGAGAATATCGAAGCGAGCGTGGCGCGACTGATGACGCGAGGATGGCGTTACGGGCATGAATCTCGACCGGAAATCTTCGAGTTCCGTCGTGTCGCATTGTTCGGAGCTGGAGATGAGCCCGACTACGCCGAGGTTCACACGCGGGAGAAATGGTTCCTTCCCGTGTACGACAAGTCCGGCGATCTCATCGCCAACCGGAATATGTTTCTCGGACCATTCCAAATCGACTACACCCTCCAGCGGATCAATGACCGTTGGCTAGTGCAAAGCACGAGCACTCCCTACGCACGGTAGGGTACGCTGCGCACACCTCGGGCAATTGATGGAGAGAGCCCGGCGGGCACTCTTTCCCTTGCGCGCAAGGGCTGATCCGCGCTATGCTGGAGAGTTAGGAGAAAGGATTCTCTACCTTAGAGAGGGGCATTCCCACTATGGTTTCATAGCGCAGGTTTGCTGACGCGCGGCGAAAAATTAGCTGGATCGCCTCTTGCTGCTGGTTCGGGATCAGATGCCGGTATCGCCGAACCATTTCTTCGGTCTGGTGCCCGACCCAGCCGTTAATGATGCGTTGATCGACGCCCGCTGCTGCGGCGTTGCTGCACATGGAGTGTCGAAACGTGTGCCAGCCTCGAAGGCGCGACCACTTGCTCCCCGCGAGCACCCGCTTGAAATGGTCGTGCGTTTCGTCTTCGGTGAGCGGCGCATGTTCCCGCTTTCCGGAGCGAGCCTCCAGGTGGCTCAACTCGTGACAAAACGTCCACGAACCGCCCGGGTGGGCCGCCAGCCATTCCTGGAGCACCTGTACAAGCAGTGGCGACAGAGGGACCGTTCGGGTCGTGCATTTTCCGGGCACCCGTTTTTTTTCACGAAGGACGGCTGTTCTGCTGACAAGATCGATATCGTCTACTTGCGAGCGGATCATTTCGCTCCGGCGGGCGCCCGTATGCGCGGCAAACACGAACATTGGATGAAGGAACCGATACCTCGCGTGGACGCGAACGTGCTCGAGTACTTGATCGATCTCAGGCAGCGTCAAAAACAGGCAATCCCAGAGATCGGCTTGCTTTTCGGGCGTCAATCCACCCCGCTGCAGGCGCCGTTCAATCTCCGCCCAGGTTTGAAACGCTGGCCGTTCGGTCGTCTTCGGATATCGCAGACCTTCATTGGGGAATGGCCGGTTGACCAAACCCCGCCGCAACGCCCAGGTCCAGATCGCCTTGAGCGTGACCATTTCCTTCTTGATCGTCGTGGCGCTGAGCGTGCGGCCACGCAGCCCATTGTCCTGGCTGCGGCGATGGATGTAATCTTGCAGATGATCGAACTGCAGTTCCTGAATCCTAAAGTTCGCGCCGAGGCATTCCTTGAGATGCTTCATATGGATCTTCATGCCGTAAAGCGTCGAACCCTCGATCGAGTTGCCGCCGAGGTGATGCAGATAATCGTCGAAGAGCGATTTGAGTATCGTCGACCTTGGCGACTGCGGTTGCTCGTTCAGCTTGCCGTCGGTGAGCAGAAAGGCGACGACGTCCGCGTCGTTGGGCAGGATGAGTCGGCCGCGTTCGACGAGTTCAAGATTCTCATCGATGCGGCCAGCCATTCCCTCGGCCTTCCGCCGATCCTTCGTATTCAGCGACCGCTTGAAGCGCGTCGTGCCGACGCGAAAGGCGACGTGATAAAAACCGCTTCGGTGGCGTTCCAGCCAGGACATGGACTTCTCCCAAGAAAGGCGTGCAGAATGCTACGCCCGATGGGAGAGGAGACCAGCGATGCAAGAGCCACGCAGGCGCCACGTTGCCACCCCTTTGCCACCCCGGCTGCAACGTGAGGCCGCAGTCGCGGCCATCAACCCGACACGCAAAGCCTTGCGCCATCAGAAAATACCGGAGGTGGGACTTGAACCCACACGCCCTTGCGGGCACTGGATTTTGAGTCCAGCGCGTCTGCCATTCCGCCACTCCGGCATTAAGGCTGCGGCAATGCTGGAGTCGTATTCCAGTCAAGGATTTACGGCGCCTTTCCGAGTCATCGGCCGCCTCGCTAGTGTATCAAAAGCAGTGTGCCGTTGGAAGCCGGCGGAGCAAAAGCGCGCCAACGTCGCGGTCGCTGTCAAACTGTCCGCGGATCCTGCGAGGCAGGCGGCGACGGTGCGACAAGCGGCGATACGTCTCAGAGCGAGCCGGGTCGAACTTGGCCCTCGGGGCCGTCGCCGATGGACTCGCCGGCGCGCACCTGGCGAGCGCGTTCGACAATGCGTGAATCGCGAGCGTCCAATTTGCATCTCCCGTTCGTCGCGGGTCGCGTCGAATGGCCGATTCCTTTTGCCCTGCAAACCGAGTCTCTGAACGCCCGGCACGGCTCGATCCTTCACGACCGGGCTGAAATACATTAACCTTGTAGTGCAGCCGGAATTGACCGCCGAAAAAGTGGGGACGCGATGGGTCCCAATGGCCATCGTGTTTTTTAAGCCGCAGCACAGACGCGCAATAAAACGTTGACTTTCAAAACCTTGCGCCCGTAGCTCAATTGGATAGAGCAGCGGACTTCTAATCCGCAGGTTACAGGTTCGATTCCTGTCGGGCGTGCTTGTGTCAGTTCGGGCAAAGTCGTGTCAAGGCACGCCAAACCGTTTCGATCAAACGACTTTGGCGTGCCTTTGACAAAAGGGAGAGGTGCCTCCCTTGTGTCGCCGAACGCCAGATTTTGACAGCCGATGGCAAGTGGTTGTGTCAAAATCTGTGTCAAATCCGAGACCGGCAATGGCGGCAGTTTTTGAAGCGCCTCCGATGAATCGTCGCCCACCAAGTGCGCGTACCGGTCCATCGTAAGCACGACGCTTGAATGGCGGGCCAGCACTTGGGCCACTTTGACGGGCACGCCTGCCCGAGCTAGGCCGCTGATAAACTGATGCCGCAGGGCATGGAAATCGTAGACTTTGCCAGTCTCGTCAATGTACGGGATTCCCCCCGCCTTCAGGTCGATTCTTAGCATGGCGGCAGCGTCTTCGTTCCAATCGCCCGGCCACAATAGCCCGCTACGGCCAACGAGCCAGCCTCGAATCAGCGCTGCCAGATCGTCGCGCAGGGGCTGTTTGTCTCGTCGCCGCCGTTTAGAGTGGGCGGCATGGACCTGGACCAGCTTGGCCTCAAGGTCAAATGACTCGGGGGTCAGGCTGGCCAATTCCGATGCTCGCAGTCCGGTGTTGGCGCTGACCATGTAGAGAACCGCACGATCGATCCCGCTGATTCCCTTGAATGCGTCTCCGCCAAGCGTCGCTTCAGTCAGCTTTGCGAAGTCGTCGGAATTCAATGCCCGCCGTTCACGCCGCGCATCAGTTTCAGCATTTAGAGGAGTGAAACGGGCTAATGGGTTGCTTTCGGCCCTGCCTGCGCGGACCATCCAGGAAAAGAAGCCCTTGAAGTCGCGAGCGTAGTAATTGCTCGTCTTAACCCCGAATACCCTTTCGGCTCGTTGCTTCGCAAGCCAGTTCTCAACGGCCGTCAGGTTCACGTCGCGAATCCGTTCAAAATCGCAATCGTCGATAATCTGCTTGATACGCCTCTCCGTCTGCTTGACGTGCTTCGCACTGTCGTTTTGCGCTTCCAAGTGCTGCTTGAAGGCGGCCAGATGCTCGGGCAACGGCGTCTTCCGGTACTTCAAGTGCTCGCCATCGGCCACGCCGGCTTCCAGCTTGCGAGCAAGTTCCCAAGATTTCGTCTTGTCGGTGTAGCCCGTCACGCGCTTGCTCTTGCCATTCCCATCTACGTATTGAATGGTGAATTTCTTGGCCGCGACAGTGCGGCCGTTGACCATTCGCTTCCGCTTGAAAACGCTCGCCATGTTGCTTACCTCTTGGATGCTTCTGCTAGGTCAATCATCGCCTGGATCTCCTCCCGCCGCCACTTAGTCAGGCCGCCAATTTTGATCGGCGGCGGAATCTCGCCGGCCGACAGCATCCGCCAGACGGTCCGCGTCGAAATGCCGAGCAACCGCCCGACCTCTTCGGCAGACAACAAGGCCGCCGGCTGCGAGGATTGCTCGCGAGCCCAGGCCAACAGCCGGCCGAGAATCACCAGCGCCTCGCGCGGCGTCATTACGCCTCGTTCCTTGCCGATCAGGTGCCCGCCGCCAAGGCGGCAGGTTAAGCGGCAGGCTTGCTCGACCGTCTCGCCGATTTGCAATTGCTCGAAGAAATCCGGTTCGGCATGGCGAGTGTAGATTTCCATGTCGTCGAACGTGGCTTGAAGCCATTTCAAGTATTGGGCTAGAGTTTTTGGTTCTGTTTTTCGCATGATTTGCCTTTCTTTGTTCAGTGACTCGACCAGTTCCCTTACGATGCGAATCGCCAGCGTGAATCCTGCTTCATCAATTCGATGACGGACCTCACGTACTCGTCGGCCTCTTCAGGACTAAGAATTGCCCACCCTAAAACGTCGTCCTCGAATTCAAACGCAGGCTCATGGCAGGGAAGAGCAATCCCCTTGTACGACGGCACGCGCCGATCATCGATTCGAGGCTTGACGCTTTTGACGTTCGGGGCAGCGGCGAATAGCAAGGCGCTGAAAGCGTGCTTATGCCCTGGCTCGCGTCCATCTTCCTTGCACCAGTCGGTCCAGCGTTCATAAACCGCATCCTTGCACTCTGTTGCTTCAGGATCCAGCATGCAGCATTCCTCAATGAACGCCTTCATCGGAGAGCCGGTTTCTCGCAAGCTGGCCTTCACTTCGCGGCCCGATTCGGCTTCGCTGAACCGCCCTTGCTGCCGCAGACGCTGCCAGCCTTGAATCGCCCACTGCAAAATGCCAGGCAACTCGCCGATTAGCTTCGACCGCAGATCGGGGTCGGGGTTCGCTTCAAAACTTCGCGTGAACCGCAGCACCAGCAGCCGGCGCGAAATGGCCCCGCTCGGGTCCGTCAATTCGAGCATGTCGTTCGTTGCGATCATCAAGCGAGTATTGAGCTTCGTTGAATGTCGCGGCTTGCCCTTTGGATTGATCGAAATCAAGTCCTCGCCGGTAATCGACTTCAACCGTTCGACGATGGGCGCCTTGTCCATCCGGGAGGGAATTGAAGCGTCAGGGAACAAGCAGAGGCTCTTGCCAACCAAATCTTGCAGAGCATGACTCTCTTTCAGGTCGGGCAGCGTCAAACTAGTCACGTTTGCCAAGCCGAGAAGCCGGCTAGTTAATTCTAGGATTGTGCCCTTGCCGCCGCCGCCCGGACCGAACATCAGCAGCATCTTTTGTTGGCTCGTGTCCAAGGTCAGCAGGTATCCCAGCCACTCTTGCAATAAGGCGACGCTGGCCGGATCGTCAGGCCAGACCTGGTGCAAAAACTCCAGCCAAAGCCTGGGCGGATACCCGGAAGGATCGAAGGGATAGCCAAGGTTGAGGGCAGAGAAGAAACGCGGCGTGAGCGGCAGGCGATAATCGGCCTTTCCAGCGGCAAAGCTGGGGAGGTGGATCAGGCCATCCGAACAGGCCAGAATTTCTTCGGCCAGCCACGGTGCGGCGCCCGACAGCCAAGCCGGCTGGCGCTCGACCTGGGGAATCATGCTTTCAAGAGCGTTGCGGACGTTGCCCACGAAACGAGTGGTGACGTCGAGCGCGCACGCATCCAGACCGCGCCGACGCGCGGCTTGAGCCATTCGATCCGCCTCGGCCTTAACGGCCCGCGTCAGCCTCCGCCTGAGTTCCGCGTCCGAGAGCGGTTGCCATCGGGAATTCTTCCAGGCGTAGACCGTATCGCCATCGAGTGCGTACTGGTAGACGCCATCTTCCGATTTCGTCTCGTCCAAATGCTTGCGAGCAAAGCGGTGGCAATCGTTCGGACTCTCAAAGTTTCCGCCGGTGATAGCCCGCGTCGCCGCGGCATCGAACTGCGGATCGATGAGCGTTCGCATTTCACGCCAACGAAGGCTCTTGCACTTGGCATGATGGCAGCCGGCCGAGATTCCGCCGCCGTCGTGTTGAATGATGTAGGCCCGGCCGTCTTCATGCCCTGGCCCCTTCTTCGGGCATTTTGTCAGCCGGTAGAGAGTGCCGCTGTTGCAAGTTTCCTTGGCATACTCGACGCCGCGTTCGTCCAGCCATTTGGCAACGTCGAATCCGTCGCCGCCGGCCTGGAGTTCAAAGCCATACGGCTCGTGGGCCGATGGGGCGCCTTCGCCGATAAGCTGCTCAAGTTGTTCGCGGCTTACGGTGTCGAGCGAATCTGACGCCTCAAGTATTGAAGCCAGCCGATGCGGACGTTCCGGCAGGTTTTCGCCCTTCATGTTTAACGTGCCGGCCAGCCGAACGATTCGAGCCGCGTTGTGAACCGACGTATCGATCTTCACGGCATCCGAGTCGAATCGGCGTGCGAATTCCTTCAGCACTCGTTTAACCAAGTCGCCGTCTTCGGCCGGCAGGTCGAGGCGATAGAAAAGCGCGGCGCCATTTCCCGAACTAATGAAAAGCGGGTCGGGCCAGCCTTGCTCTTTGAGCCATTCTCGCACCTTGCGAGCTAGTTCAATCGCGGCTTCGTGCTCATCGCTGGTGCTGGCGATCCCGGTCAGCCGCACCGGATCGAAATCGAGCAACAACCCGGTGCGATGGATGATCTCGCTGTCCTTCGTCGTCATGCCGCGTTTGGCCCAAGCCACTCGATTTAGAACCCGAGCCGCGCAGTCGGGATGCACGGGATTGAGCGTTACGTAACAGTTTCCTCTGCCGCTCCAGGATTTCGCGTCGTCGATCAGGCGCTCGCGATCCGTGTAGTAGCCCGAGTGCGTTCCTCGTTCCGCGAGAATTCGCAACTCGATGACCGATTCGGGCAGGTGCAACAAGGACAAGCTGCGAGCAATGTGCTCGCGATCGAAATTGCGGTTCATTAGAACCCCTTCTTAAATGTTCCCCTTCGTGTGACAAGGGCGAGCCGGCCCGAAGGGAGTTCCGCCGGCGCGTACCGATCGACAAATGGCAGCGGGGAAAAGACGTGACGCCGCAAGACGACGCGGACTTGGCCCCATTCCTTCCGAGACGGAAGTATGTGGAAAACGCGAAGCGCGTAGATGCTCAGCAGCGGCTATCGTACCGACGCGGTTTTCCGAGGCGTTTCACCTTCGCAGTTCGCGTGCCAATCAGTTCAATCCAGAGGCGCCACGCAGGCGACCGCGTGGCCGTTGGTCCGGCTGGTCCGACGGTGAAGGTTATCTGGTCCAACCTCAAGGTTTTCAGGGAGGTATCTGTATCTCTAGGCGCCTCATGGCCTTAGCACAGCGCGGTCCGGCTGGTCCGGGCGGTCCGGCTAATGTTGAGTTCTCGCAACATCCCGCCTATTTTCTGTTGTGTTTTTGAACACCCTACTTGCGCAACAAGGTAGCCTTAACGATGATTTAGCCCGGACCACCCGGACCGCCTTTTCGTAACTCCTGTGACTTACGTTAGTTATGATTTGCCTGATTTCGCTTGGCTGGGGTGGACCAGCCCGGACCGGGCCAGCCATAGGCCGGACCAGCCCAATGCCCGCGGCTTGAGTTATTGGTCGCGTAGTTACAACTCATGCCCTCAATACTTTATCGCTGCCCCCCCCACGCGGCGGCGCGGTTACAACTTTATTATGTTGGATGCTGTTTACGGTGGCCGATCCGCCAGGCGCCAAGCATTCGCGGTTGACTACGAGTTCTCGCCCGAAGCTTTGGGAGGCACCTTCAGCATGGCGTGCATGCGGGAACCTCCCCAGCCTCCAAGAACGGCTTGAGACGCTTCGCTGCCAAGCATGACGTCTCTCTGCGTGATCCAACACCCCAAGTGCTCGTCTAATTGCGTCATGGGAACCCACAATCGCAATCGAGACGCTTGGCCTGCAACACGAGCGTCGAGCGTCGGCAAAGCCCGCGTCCCAAGCGTGACAAATGGCGACAAGCAGCGACACACCCTCTCAAACGTGGGGGGGCGCCGCAAGCTTGCCTGCCTCGCCGGTCGGCTGATACCCGCGTCAGGTCGCCGCCTGCATCCTCCGCACCATACGGCCTGGCGCCTGGGCCAAGCCCTGTCGAAATCTGGAAAATCGACCACGATGGTTTCGAGCCCATGTTAGGCGCCCGCCAGCGTGCTGACGACCACAACAGACGACGTTCAAGCGTCTAAACTTCGCGTTCTAGGGCTGCTCCCCGCCGCCGGCCATCCAGAGCCCGGCGCCTCACACAATGCGGCAAACGCCTCCCTGGGCAACCAAGATGGCCTTGGACGAACTGGCATTGCTGGCTGCCGTCAAGACCGCTCCGCCTGGAAAGCGATGCTGAACACAGTAAGGCATACCGGCCGCCGGCCACTCGGCGCGAATCTGTAAAAGTTGAGTCTCCGGCCGATTTTGCCCCGCCGGCGCCAACATTCAAACGACTTACGACGACACCTGAGTGTAAAGGTAGGTTTTTAAATCAAGTTTGACAACCGGCCAAACGCGAAGCATAGTTGAGTATGCAAAAGCACGTCGCAATTTACGTTCGCGTCAGCAGCCGACGCCAAGACCATCGCAGCCAGTTGCCCGAACTGGAGCGCTGGGCCGCGGCTCAATCGCGCCCCGTTGTCTTCTATCGCGACAAGTTCACGGGCAAAACGATGGATCGGCCGGGCTGGGCGAAACTGCAAGCCGCCATCGACCGTGGCGAAGTGTCGGCCGTCGTCTGCTGGCGCTTGGATCGGCTCGGCCGCACGGCCAAGGGACTCACGGCGTTGTTCGCCGACCTGCAAGAGCGAGGCATCAACCTCGTCTCGTTGCGCGAAGGCATCGACCTTTCGACGCCCGCCGGTCGGATGTTGGCGAACATGCTGGCATCGGTCGCGCAATTCGAGACGGAATGTCGGGCTGAGCGAGTGCTCGCCGGCCAAGCCGCGGCCCGCGCTCGGGGCAAGACGTGGGGCGGCCGGAAGGAAGGCACGCAAACCAAGGCTGTCGCCGAGAAGGCCGACGCCATCCTCACGTTGCATAAGGCGGGCAAGTCGCCGACCGAAATCGCCCGCTCTACGGGCGTCAGCCGGCCGACCATCTACGCCGTGATTCGCGGCGGCTGGTAACGATACCGCATAAGGCGGCTCACGAGTCGGCGCTGTACCGATAGATGGGCTGCCAGTTGACCGCTTCGCGAATGCCTCGCACTTCGATCGGCGAGGGTGGGGGGAGGGGTCAAAAATCGTTTTGGAAATCAAAGTTTTTTCGCTTGACTATCCGTAGCCCTTTTCTCACGCGCAAGCGTATTTTTGAATTCCTCCCGTGCAAGCGTTCGGCGTTCTGAGTTGAAGCATGCGCCTGGCAGCCAACTTGGCTCTCGAACCCGTAATCGGCGCCCTGCTGGCGGATTTCGCGTCGCCAAAGTCGCCTGCTTTCTCACTGCCGCCGATACCCTGGGCGATCGCCGCAAAGAAAAGTCGCTACTGGATTGCCTTATGCGACCAAGGCAATGGTTTTGAGATTTTGAAATGTCGGGGTAACGAAGCCAATCTCGATTACCTTTATGCGGGCTTCGGTGTTGCCGCCCGCTCCGCCGCTGGCCGAATGATCCCGTCCACCTCAAAGGCCAGTGGCGGCTAATTTGTTTGCGCGCGAGCGGGACTTGCCGGGGTGAAAGCTCGGGAGGTGAATCCTGAACGAGAGCGATTCTAACGAGACCGGCGGCATGAAAGCACACGCCCAACTCGATAGGCGAAACTATAGTTCACGCCTGTGTTTGGTGGCAATTGTTAAAAGAATTCTAACAATAAAAACGATTGACTTCGCACGCTCGCTCAATAAGGTAGCTTTCGCTTCGGACAGACGAAGCTCCTCACGGGGCCACTTCTTCCGGGACAGGTTTTATCAACTGAGCGACTAGCGGGAGGTGCTTGTATGCGTCAGTGTTCTTGTGACGGTCGAGCGTTCTGCTCGCCTGAAATTGTCGTTAGCGGCTAATTGGCCGCCTGACCGTTCGAGTGCTCTTACTGCGTGTCTAGCGATGCGCGCTGCGTCCCCTTTGAGGAGCCTTGTCCGCTCAGAGCGAACAAGCAACGGTCGCTGTACGCGTATGCAAATCTTATGGATAGGGGAAATACGATGGTGCTCCAAACGTCTCGTGGAATTCAACGTCGCGGTTCCTCTCGCACGCACAAAAATACAAGACCGCTACGGGCAATGCGATACGAAACGCTCGAAGCCAGAGAGCTTCTAGCTGCCGACATAGTTGCACACAACGACCAATACAAGACGTTCGCGGATGGCGCCTTCGTCGCGCTGGCGACGCGAAGCGTGCTGGTCAACGACTCCGACGCCAGCGGACTCCCGTTGACCGCCCGCCTTATCGCCCCGCCCACACACGGGCAGTTGACGCTCAGGCCGGATGGCACGCTCACCTACGTTCCACAAGCCGGGTTCACGGGCGACGACAGCTTCAAGTACGCGGCCGCCGACGGACAGGTGACGAGCAACGTCGCCACCGCATTCATCACCGTCAAGCCGCGGGCGGCGTTGCAGAGCGGTGGAGGCGGAAGCTCCCAGTCGCCGGGCGGCGCGACGATCAGTCCGCTAGGCTCCGCAGTTGGCGAGGACGGTGCGGTGCTTACGGTCGGCGACGCCGACGCGGTGGATGCCGGAGGGACCGCTACCTTTAGCGTCAAGCTCACCGTCCCGCCGAGCGAGAACAACGCCACGCAAGATCTCGACATCTTTACGCTTGACGGAACTGCCACAGGTGGCAGCGGAACCTGGCCCGACATCGGCGATTACATGACAATTCCCGCCCCGAGCGACTACTTCACAACCGGCAGCGGGGAGTTTCCAGTGGGCGTCCAAACGTACTACAGTGGGCCTCGCAGCGACGGCACGAAGGTCTTGACGTTTACGCTGGAAGTCGACCGCATGGCGTCGTATCCCACGCCAGGCACGAGCGGCAATGGCAAGATCAACGTGACGGGCAATATTCCGCCCTGCGAGTGCGATTGCGGGTGCCCTGGATTCATGCCGAGCATCGATCCGAACAGCGGAACGCTTACCGGCAACGGCGGGGGCGGTTCGCACAAGGTTTTTGCCACACCCTCGTCGGGGCGGCTCCACTTCGACCAAGCCCAAGAGCCCCACCCAATCATTTCCACCGACGACGTTTTGTCGTCCACGGTCGCGAATGCGACGGATATCAAGGTGGATTACACCCTGGGCAATCTGGTCTCGACGATTTACTACAGTCCCGCCGGATACACGGCCGGCGCCCAAGTGCGATTCTCACGGCAATTCGACGCGGGGAGTCTGTCAACCGGACAGTACGGCTGGGATATCACCGTTACCGAAGAATACGCCAATGCGCCTCCCGTCATCCGATCCTACGACGGAGTGACGTCGGTTCGCAATCTGGATAACAGTCCGTATGGCAAGGGCTGGGCGCCGAGGAACCTGTACCACGTCTATTTCAACGCAGGGGGCGCCGACTTGGACGATGGCAGTGGAAATATGCACTACTTCTGGCTGGCCGGCGGCGACCCCGGCATGCCGACAAACTATACCACGCCGCCCGAACTCTGGGGCGACATGACGCTGGTAGGCAACACCGATGGGACGTTCACGCTGACCTCGAAGACGCGGGAGACCTGGCAATTCGACAGCAACGGGTTCCTGATGAACTATTCCGACGTCCTGGGCAACACCACCAGCTATGCCTTTAACATTGACGGGACTGTCGCCACCGTGACCGATCCCGAGAACCGCACGACCGCGTTTACGTATAGCGGCGGCCGCTTGGCCAGCACCACGGACTTCGCCGGCCGCACGACCAGTTACAGCTACGACAGCGAGGGACGCATGACGTTCATCGAGCCTCCCCCGCCAGGGCACGGGGAGGCCGCGTCGACGACTGCGTTGACTTACGACGCGACGACGGGTTTGCTTTCAAGTTACACGGATGCAACAGGCACGACCTCGTATAGCTACGACAAGTGGCGCGCCGTTACTAAAGTTACGCACCCCGATGGAACTTACACGTTATACGACGCACCGGCCGAACAAGCGCTCGTCGACACTTCGGGCGGCGTCGGCACGACCCCTACTGACGCGGCGCCGCTCGTCTACACTGCCGACGTCATCGGCTCGCAAACCGACGAGGACGGCAACACGAGCCACTATGTCGTCAACCAATACGGCTTGACGACGTCAAGCACGGATGCCGCGGGAAACACCACGACCTATGAGTACACCGGAGAAGGGCGCCTCTCTTACATGACGCAGCCGCCGCTGACGCCGGGCGGCGCGAACCTTGTGACGCAGTATTTTTTTGACGGCAACGGCAACCTGAGCCAGGAGGATTTGCCGGATGGCACGTCCGAGACTTGGACGTATGATTTGACTTGGAATGAGGTCACGAAGTATGTCGATCCCGCCGGCCGCGAGACCGACTATTCGCTCGATCCCAGCAACGGCGAAGTGCTGTCGATGACGCAGGTGAGTGCCGCGGGGAACCGCGTCACGAGCTACACGTATACGCCGGCGCCGGGGCCAGGCGATCCACCGGCGGGGCTGGTGGCCACGATCACCGATCCGCGCGGCATCGTTACCGCGATCGGCTACAATTCACATGGGTTGCCCACCCAAATCGTCTATGCCCAAGGCACGCCCGACCAGGCGACGGTCAGTTTAACGTATGATCTGAACGACAACCCGGCGACCTATACCGATGAACTCGGGCGCGTAACCGACTTCACTTACGATGACCTGAATCGTCTGATCCAGACCACTCTGCCTCCGCCCGACCCCAACAACCCGAGCGTGCGGCCCGTGCTTTCGGCTTTCTTCGATGCTGCCGGCAACAAGACCTCTGCGACAGACCCCTTGGCCAATGTCACGTCATATTCTTACGATTTCTCCGGGAAAATCATCCAAGTCCAACAGCCCGACCCGGCGGGCGGAACGAACCACACAATCACCCGATATGGTTATGATCCCGCAGGCAACCTCACATCGATCACCGACCCGATGTCGCGGATCACGACGCTGGGCTACGATGCCGACAATCGGCCGAACTCGGTGCAACTGCCCAACCCGGTAGGCGGCGGGACCGGCGGCCCGACAAGTTCGGTCGTTTACGATGCCTTGGGCGACGTCATCAAATCGTTCGATTTCAACGGCGCCGAGACCGACTATACATTTGACCAGATGGGCCGCGTGCTGACCGTGACCGGACCAGCGCCGACGGTGGGCGCCGCGCGACCGGTGACGACGTACACGTACAACGCCGATTCCCAGGTCTTGACGAAGACCGATGCCATGAACCATGTTACGTCGTACCAATATGATGATTTCGGCGAATTGGTCCAGGAAACGCTGCCCTCCACGGCCGTGTTGCACTGGTCGTTTGACGCAGACGGCAACGAGGTCAGCTACGAAGACGGTCTTACCCATACTACGACCTACGCCTTCAACGATCGCAACTGGAAAACCAGCGAGACGGACCCGTTGAGTGGGACCACCCATTACGGGTACGACAGTGCGGGCAATATGACCAGCCTCCAAGACCCCGCCGGCAACAGCACGACCTACGTCGTCGATGGACTCAACCGGGTCATTCAAGAGACCAACCAGCTTGGCTATTCGCGCCACTTTTCCTACGATCTCGACAATAACTTGATCCAAGAGACGGACCGCGATGGCCGGGTCCGCGATTTTTCTTATGACCATCTGAACCGCCAAACGGCCGAGCAGTGGATGAGCGGCACGACGGTTCTCGAAACCTTCAGCTATTCGTATAATGCCGACAGCCAGTTGACCAGCGCCGCGAACCCCAATAGCGCCTACGCCTATACGTATGACGGCGAGGGACGCACGGCGAGCGTCGACAACAACGGGACTCCGAACGTGCCGGACGTGGTTCTCTCCGATCAGTACGACGCCAACGGCAACCGCACCCAGCTTTCGGCGACGATCG
>DATKRK010000276.1:0-40523 GCA_035532215.1 Pirellulales bacterium
CGCGCCGCCCAGTCGCTCGGCCTCTCGCCGCGCAAGACCAGTTTCGACGGGCCGTGGCAATGGCAGTTGTGCGAAGCGGCTACAAGTAATTCGGCCGCGCGAGAAACTGGCGAGCCGCAGGCGTCAGCCTCCGGGTCGTACAGCGAAACGGCGGCGCCGAAGAATGGCGAGCCGGAGGCGTCAGCCTCCGTGTTGAATCGCGAAACGGCGGCGCCGAAGAACACGGAGGCTGACGCCTCCGGCTCGCCAACTGACGCCTCCGGCTCGCCGGGCGAAGCTTCCGAAGATGGCCAACCGCGCGGGGAAGCGTTGGCGCCGCCGGCCGCTTCGCCCGGCAAAGCCAATGGCAAACCCTCGCATCCGCCCAGCAAAACGCGCCGTTCAATCGCCGCACCGGGCCAAGCTGGCCAACCAGGCCCCCAAGAACGCGCCGGCAACGAACCGCTCATGCCCTGCGGCGTCTGACGTAGGGTGTGGCGCAGCCACACGCGCCTGGCGTTTGCGCGGTTGATACTGTAGGGAACGCCCTCCGCGGCGTTCCGCGATAGCGCGAATCGGCGCGATTCCCGGTTGTAGGGCACGCTACAGAGGGCGTGCCCTACAGGCTTTCGCCGCGAACGTCTACTTACGCCCGTTCGCGCGACCGTCGTCGGTCCAAGCCTCGCGCGCGTGGGGCTGTCGCCCCACCCTGCCCCTTCAGTAGGCGGCGCAAGTCGACCGCGGCACGCAGCGCGGCACTTTCACCTGAACGGTGTAAGGAACCTGCTTGCAGGTGCAGTAAGGAACCTTGCGCACGACTTCTTCGCAGACCGTCTTGCACGTGATGTACGGCACGTTGCGCACGACTTCTTCGGAGACCATGCGGCAGACGGGAACCTTGACCGTGCGCTGCACGGTTTCGGGCACGAAACGGCAAATTCGCACCGGCACGACTTCGCGAACCGTGCGGGTGACGTACCGGGTGACGGGAACTTGCTTCCCGACGATCTTCGGAACCCACACGCGGCAGCAAGCCTGGCAGCTTCCGCAGCCGCCGCACGGCGCCGCCGGCTGCGTCTGCCAATGGCCGCAATCCTGGCGCATCGTGCAATAGGTCGTTACCGGCTCGCAGACGATCCGGCAGCGCGGCTGCTGAATCGTCTCATACACCGGCTTCATCACGGTGCAGCACTGCTGCCGCTCGACGAAATCGGTGACGAACTTGCAAACCGTGCCGCGGCATTGCCGCGTGGCCGTCTCATACACCAGCTTGTTGACTTTGCATCGCACTTCGCGATACGCCGTTTCGAACACGGTGCGATAGCAGGTCACTTGCTTGACGTCATGCACCACGTCGCACGCCGGAGCGCACGGCCCGCAAACGGGCGCGCAAGGGGCGACGCAACACCCCGGACGCAACAAGCCGGCCTCGGCCGCGGGCGCCAGAGCCAAGGTGAGAACCGCGCATGCCAGGCCCCGCCGCAAAAGTCGCCCATTCATCCGATCGCTCCTCAAAAAGACGGTTTTTCGAACTACATCTGCGCTGCAAAGCTTTAGGTCGTACCGACTCTGCCGGCCATGATGACGATTTATCGCAAAAAGGCAAGCATTCGCCTCGCCGCAATGCGCAGCTCCAAGCCCTCGCGGAGTTTAGGGCGATAAATTGTGCGCGCTTGCGGCATGCTGCGAATTGGCCGCCGGGCGTTTTTCGGAATGTTGCGGGCGAAAAGCGAGCTACAGTATCCAATGGACGCGAGCACCTGACCGCTCGTTTTCCAAGCGGCGCGATGACCGCGCCTGCGCCGAGCGGCCGAACGAGATACGCCCCATGAGCGCCACCGCCGTCGACGGTTCGATTGCCGCGAGCGCGCCGAGAACCGACGAACAGCGGCAAGCGCTCGATCGCTTGTTCGCCCGCATCGGCGAAGTCTCGTCGCTGCCCGCCGCGGCGGTGCGAATCGTCAACATCGCCAATGACGAGTCGAGGGGCGCCAAAGACTTGATCTCGGCCGTCGAGACCGATCCCTCGCTGGCCGTGCGCGTGCTGCGCACGGTGAACTCGACCTTCTATTCGATCCGCAATCGCGTCGGCGATCTGAAAACCGCCGTCTCGCTGCTGGGCATGAAGGAGGTCCGCAACTTGGCGCTCACGGTTCACGTCTCGCGAATGTTCGCGGCGCCGGGCGACTATCGCACCTATCGCCGCGAAGGACTCTGGCGGCACCTGGTCGCCGTGGCTTCGACCAGCCGCCTGATCGCCGAAGTTTCCGAGACGGTTCCGCGCGACGACGCCTACGTCGCCGGGCTGTTGCACGACGTCGGGTTGATCCTGCTCGACCAGCATCTGCGGCGGCAGTTCAAGAGCATTCTCGACGGGCTGGAACGCTACCCCTCGACGATCGCCGCCGAGCGCGCCGTGCTGCCGTTCGACCATTGCGAATTGGGCGCGTCGGTCGCCCGGCGTTGGAACCTTTCCGCGTCGATCGCCGCCGCGGCCGGCTACCACCACGCACCGTCGCGCTACGACGGCCCGCACCGCAACATGGTGAGCCTGGTCTGCCTGGCGAACTATCTGTGTACGCGCAGCGAAGTCTCTTCGCTAGGCGTACACAACGTGGCGCCTCCCGGCGACGACGTGTATCGCGAGCTGGGCATTCATGCCGACCGGATGGCGCAGATCGCCGCCCGCTTGAACGAAACGCTCGAAGCCGCCGCCGCAGCCGCCGCGATTTGAAGGCTTACGCGAATTTCAGCAGACTGGGGCTTCGCCAAGGCTCAGCCGCCAGCCACCCGATCGTCAACCCAGGCTCGATGAACCACAACGCGCGCCGTCGGCTCCGCAGAATAAACTACTCGAATTTCAGCAGACTGAACGTCGCATGCGGCGCCAGCCGCGCGGCCCCGCCGAGCCCGGTCAATTCGAGGACGAACGCGCAGCCGAGGATGCTGGCGCCGGCTTCTTCGACCAGCCGGCAGCAGGCTTGCATCGTGCCGCCGGTGGCCAGCAGGTCGTCGACCAGCAGCACGCGCTGCCCGGCCACGAAGCCGTCGGTATGAACTTCGAGCGTATCGCTGCCGTATTCCAGTTCGTAACTGAAGGCCCGCGTCTCGAAAGGCAGCTTGCCCGGCTTGCGGACCGGCACGAACCCGGCGGCAAGCTCCAAGGCCAGCGGCGCGGCGAAAATGAACCCCCGCGCTTCGGCCGCGGCCACCACGTCGACCCGTTCGTCGCGATAGCGGTCGGCCAGGCGGCGGATCGATTCGCGAAACGCGGCCGGGTGCGCCAACAGCGGCGTGATATCGCGAAACAGAATGCCCGGCTTGGGGAAATCGGGAATCGAACGGACATGAGCGGCCAGATCGAACTCGGACGACACGGACATTTCGCGACTTTCTGCTAGCTCCGGATGTTTCCATTTCCACTTAACCGCTTGCCCCGTTCCGGTCTTCGGGGGCTGGCACAATGCCATTCTGCGTTGCCGCCGTCTGGCCCGCAAGGACGGCAGCGTTGCACCGAGCGCCTAGCCTACGATCGCCTTGATCGTCGGCTCGATGGCAGAAGCCCATATCTCGTAGCCGCTTTTCGTGAGGTGCGTATAGTCCGGGAAAACGACGCCAGGCAGGAATTCTCCGTCTGCGCCAAGTAAAGAACTTCCAATGTCCATATAAAAGACCGTCTTGCCGTCGGCAAACTTGGAGATCAGAGCATTGGCGGCCTCGACCTCTTGCCGCAACGGATTGTCCGCAGTTTCGCCGCGCGGAAGAATTCCCATCACTAAAATCTTCGTTTCGGGCAGTTGGCTGCCGAGCGTGTCGACGATCGCGCGAACCCCGCTCGCGATATCCTCAGGCGAATCGTACGCCGAGATGTCGACGCGATTTGCGTTGCACGGGACGATCGGGATTCCGAAAGGCAAGGCGGGATTGCAAGGTGCGATCTCCAGGTGGATGAGAGTCGTGCGACGCCTGGATTCTCCCGCCCCGCACGCTCTGAAAGGTTTTCCTGCTTGTTTAGATGTAAAGCCGCCCCCAAAACGACGCCCGCGGAAAGAGCTTTTGTTTTCTGCGCCATTGCCGGCAAGCTGAGTCGGGCCATTGAGCCGCGCGCCGATGCGCGGCACGCGCGTCCCGCGGTCGTCTCCGCGGGGGCTCTGATTTTGGCAGCGGGCGGAACCGCCCTTCCTTCCCAAGTTTCCGGCGACGTCAGCGTACCGTTGCAGCCGCTGCGGAACAAGCGGCAGCCAGGTAGGTTACCCTTTAGCGAAACTATTCGCCGATGTTACGCTGAAGCGTAACCTACTGGGCTTTTTTCGGACCGGGCCAATGCCTAAAGTCACTCAAGCACAGCCCAAAAGTTCGAGCACTTCGCGACGGACGTCTTCCAACACCAGGCCCTGCTCGGTCAACAGCTCCGCGGCAGTGCAATCCGGCTGGCGGAGCAAGCCGAGCAATAAATGCTCCGTGCCGACGTAATTGTGCCCGAGCTCACGGGCTTCCTCCAAGGCGTGCTCGATTAGCCGCCGGCTTGCCGTGGTCAGGGGTAGACGGGGACCGAATTGCACGGCCAAGAATCGCAGATAAGCGCTGCGCGTTGCTTGCCAGAACGAGCGCGGGAGTTCAACCGGGGGCGGACTCTCCGGAAGCGCCTTGGCGGGCGGGCATGATTTCTTGCGACTCGTGATCGCCGCCGAAAGCGACTCCCAATCGATGCCTAAATAATGTAGCACGTTGCCTGCGACGCCTTTGCGTTCTTCCAGCAGGCCCAGCAGAATATGCTCGGTATCCACCGCGGCAGCGCGGCGGCGCACCGCGTCTTGATTAGCCAACGCTACGACCTTGCGGGCGCGATCGGTAAACCGCTCATACATGGCTCGTCCCCTGGATTGAGCCGCGTAATCCAAGCAGCCAGTTACACTGGATTTTAGCATAACATCTCTCGGCCGATCTTACGCTAAAGCGTAACCCACACGGGCGAAGCGTAACCTACGTAGCTGTCTTCTCGACCACAAGACCCAGCGCGGCGCCGAATATCGCACCGAGAGCCGGTGCGAGAAGCACTGTTCCATCACAAAAACTGAGCGGGCCAATCGATCCTGCCAAGGCCCCGACCGCCGCGAGCGCAATCCGCCAACGCAGCCAACGCGCCGCTAACGCAGCTCCTACGATGCCGCCAACGACCGATCCCACGCAAGCGAAGCCAGCCTGACTCATCGTGGGAACCCAGCCGTATCCTCGATCATAGATCGCGGACGCGAACGATAGGACGCCGCCAGCCAAAACGCCGACAACTGTAAAGGCGCCGATGAAACCAAGCCTGTCGCGAAGGCGCTGCTTGGCGGCAACCGCATTAAGCCCGGACTCGCTCATGCACGCATTGTACGGCACGGAAAGCTCGTCGGTCCACTTGGCGCTTGACCGCGGCCACGGCCCGCTTTACGCCTGTCGACCGTACTTCTCCATCCACCGATCCACCAGCCACGGCGCGAACCGATTCAAATACACCAACAACCGGCCGCGGAAGTTGGGCACGATCTCGTGACGGCCGAGACGCATGGCGCGAACCGTGCGCTGGGCGACGAACGAGGCCGGCACGCCGGGCTGCTCGGGCCAGGGCATTTCGCCCTGCTTTTCCAGCAGGTGGTCGAAAAACTCGGTGTCGGTCGTGCCGGGGCTGACCACGAGCAAGTCGATGCCGTACTTCGTCAGTTCGGCCCTGAGCGATTCGCTCAAACCGCGGACGGCGAACTTGCTGGCGCAATACTCGCTTTGAAACGGGATGCCACGGTGGCCGAGAATCGAGCCGACGTTGACCACCAGCGGCTGCCGCCCCTGACGCAACAGCGGCAGCGCTTCGCGCGTCATTTCGGCCAGGGCGAAGAAATTGACCTCCATGATCTTTCGCAGCCGCTCGGGACCGGCCTGGTCGAACGGCCCATGGGCGCTGATCCCGGCGTTGTTGACCAGAATGTCGAGCCCGCCGAAGCGATCTTGAGCGACGGCAAGGGCGGCGCGGCGGAGATCGGCGTTGGTTACGTCGCCGACGGCGATTTCGGCCTGGCCGCCCAGGTCGCGGATTTCGGAGGCCAGGGCCTCCAGCCGCTCGGCCCGGCGGGCGCAAAGTAACAACTTCGCCCCCGCGCGAGCCAGTTCCAACGCCAAGGCCCAGCCGATGCCGCTCGAGGCGCCGGTGATCAGAATGCGGCTGCCAGCAAGGTTGCGTCGGGCCATCGGCGGTTGGCCGCCTATTTGACCCGCACCAGTTTCATGATCCGCCCGGCGACGTTCCAATCTTGCACGTACAAATTGCCGTCCTTGTCCCAGTACGAGCCGTGCGTGCCGCTGAAGGCGCCTTCGACCCACTGGTCCTGCGGGATGTTGAAGCTCCGGCCTTTCGTGGGATCGGGATTGTTACCGAGCACGGCGACAATCGTGTTGCTCTTGTCGAGGATCACCAGCCGCCCGTGCAAGTCGGGTACGGAGACGTAGTCCCCTTGAACGGCGACCGACGTCGGCATGCCCAGGCCGGTGATGACCTCGTCGATGAAGTTGCCGTCGAGATCGTAGTGCAACAGCCGGCCTTTGGGTGCGTGGTTGCGGTCGCAGATCAACAGCCGCGGCGGGTCGTAGCGCGTGTCGAGCGTCATGCCGTGGGCCGTGTTGAATTGCTTCAGATCGTTCCCCTTCGACCCGAAGTGCATCAGGTATTTGCCGTTCTTGTCGAACTTGAAGATATAGTTGCTCGCGTAACCGTCCGACAGGAGAATGTCGCCGTTGGGGGCGACGGTGATCGCCGTCGGGTTGAAAGCCTTGAGATCGAGGCCCGATTCCTTGGGAAACGGCAGCCGCAGAACGATCTCGCCCGAGTGGGCGTCGAACTTGATCCCCTCGGCGTTGGCGTTGCGGGCACCGTAGATGAACTCGACGCCTCCTTCATCGCGAATCTCCATGTCGTGGAGATTCGTGAAGTCGGGACTCAGATACTCCTGAACCACTTGGCCGTCGGGAGAGAACACGACCACGCCTTTGTAGGCGCTGGTGTAAATGTTGCCCGCTTTGTCGATCACGACCGAGCCGTGCGTCGATCCCAAAGCCGATTGCCCGTCGGGCCGCAGCCCCCAGCCCGGCACGGTATCGAAAGTCATGATCCCGCAGCCCATCCGGACCGGCTGGGCCTTTTCCTTTTCCAGCGAAAAGGCGGGCGGCGCGATAAAAAACGCGATCGTGGCGGCAAGGCAAGGCGCAAAACGCTTCATTCGGCGAACTCCCAAATACGGCCCTGTCGGCATTCAGCCGCAGGATGGAACTGTTTGGACATTTTGCCGCCGCCGGCGCGATGCTCTGGAACCGACGCCGTCGCGGCAAGCACCTTAGTATCCGGCGGCGCAAGCGGCATTTCAACTGTGGGACGAAAAATCGGGAAGCCGCCCTCGAACGCCCGCAGCCATTTGAGGCAGCGGCGCCGACGGCGCCTGGGCGGGGCAGGCGGACATACGCAGGAATCAGCCCGATAGTTCCCCATGCCGGGGAAGATGCGTTATCATGGCGCCAGTTGGCGGCTACAATTCTGGCTCGGAATCTCGGATTCTCTCTGCCAAGGAGCTTCGGCGAATTCTAATAATCGTCGTACGCCATTAAGTCGTACGCCATTAAGTCGTACGCCATCAAGCAGAGCTCGGGGAGGCTTGGGATGGGTACTTTGGCGCCGGCGGCTGATGAGCGCGTCGTCGATGTGAAATTCACGAAAGACGCGTTCAGCGTGTCGCTGCGCGACGGGCGAACCATCACGGTTCCGTTGGCGTGGTCTCCGCGATTGCTCGACGCTACTCCGGCCCAGCGCAAGAACTGGCGCGTGGCTGGCGGAGGTTACGGCATCCACTGGCCCGACATCGACGAAGATCTGAGCACCGAAGGCCTGCTTCGCGGCGCCCCCGCCCCGCGAAAAGGCCCGACCGAAGCCGGCGGCGACGGCAAGAATCGCCGTAACAAACGCTAAGGCGGGGAATATGATCGTGCCATTTTGACAAGCTTCGCCCGAAGCCACGCTGGCGTTAAGATTGACATTCGGGCCGATGGACGTATTTTGAGCGCGTTCAACCGAAAAAATCTTGTGTCAGACGGAAGACGCTCGCGCACGCTGAGGAGAGCCGATGAACGACGCTACGGACGGCCCGAAGCAGAACGGAAATCGGAGCCAGGCCAAAGCTGCTCGCCGAGGCCTTTGGCGTTGGTTTCTTGCAGGGTTCGCCGTCGTCTTTGTCGGAATGTCGCTCGCGATTACCATGTACCCGCTGCTTCCCTCGGGGCGCGGAGTCTTCTCATGCCCTCTTTGGCGGTACTACCTCGTTGAAGCCAGGCACGCGATCAATTCTTCCGGGGCCATGGGACCTGCGAGCGGGAGCGGCACGGCGGTCATGGAGACTTTGTTCCAACACGTTCTCTACTCGTCCATCGGCGGGGGAGTCATGGTCGGATTCGGCTGGGCGGTTCGCCGATTCAAAGCCCGACAGCGCCATGCCTAAATCCGGCATCACGATCGTCTCCGACACTCCTGGCGCCGGCGCGGAAATCAAGCGAGGCGACAAGGTGCGCGTGAAGTGCGACATTCAGCTCAACCGCGGAGAATATCTGGTTCAAGATCAGGAGCTGACGTTTACCGTCGGCGATCGCGAGTTGCTCGCCGGCTTCCGATATGGCCTGGAAGGGATGCGAGCGGGCGGCGCTCGGCGGTTTCGAGCCAGCCCGCACCTCTGTTACCACGACCAGCAACTTGGACGCATTCCGAAGAATGCAGTGTTGATTTTCGAGATCAAAATCATGGAGCTTTTGGCATAAGCGTGCGGCGGCAGGCAATGCGGAATTTGCCGTGCAGTTTCAATTCGGTCAATCGCGCCCGGCAGGCCTGCGCCGGCTCGTCACGCGAAGGAGACGACTCGATGAAGACGGTAATGTACGTCGCGGTGGCAGTGACGTTGGCGATGGCTTTGCGGTTTGCCGCGGCGCCGAGTGCGGCGGCGGCAGAGGCCGACGGCAAGATTCGGATCTCCGTCGAAGAGATCGGCAAAACGGCGGACCTCATCGGCCGCCTGGGCAAGCCGCTGGGAACCTGGGTGACTGTCAAAGGAAAGTGGGCTTTGCCAAAAAAGGTTGTGAAGGACTTCTCGTTGCGATTCACCGTGACCCACGTGAACGGCGCGAAGCTCGAAAAGGCCGTCGAGTTCCATGTCACCCAAATCATGGCCGTAGACAGGCGCGGCAAAAGCATCATGCCGAAACCTGAAAACCGCCGAAAGCTTGATGGGCAAACGTGGACGCTCAATGCCTATGAAACCGGCGAGTTCCATATCACGCCGCCCGAGTATTACCGCGCGGTCGGCATCGTGCCGGGCTCGATGCAAGAGCCGTACTATTTCGACACGTTCACGTCCAAAATAGACGGCGTTTTGCAGCCTGAGTAGGGCGACGCGTTGTCGCTTGATTCGACGATTCATTTGCACGCCGGAAGAGATGGTGCGTGATGACTGAGAAACATGTTGAACGCGACGCGATCATCGACGAAATTCACCGAACGCGCCGTCAAATTGCAGAGCAGTTCGGCGGGAACATCGCTGCAATTCTTGAAGACGCTCGGAAACGGCAAGAGGCTTCGGGAAGAGCGGTTTGGCAAGGAGCGTCGGCTGCCAAAACACTCAAGCCGGTTCGCTCGCTCCCTTGCGAACCGGGCCGCGATATTCAAGAATAGAGGCCGCCGCGGCGGCCGTTTGGGCCGCACGGTCGTTCCACCCGCCGCCTGAGGATCCCCGCCCGATGAAAATCAATCCGGTCAAACGCAAGCTCAAAGAAGGCAAACCCTCGTTCGGAACCTGGCTCTCGTTGGGCGATCTGTACGCCACTCGCGTGCTGGCCCGCACGGGCTTCGACTGGCTGACGCTCGATATCGAACATTCGGCCATCGATTGGTCGCAGGCCGCCATGATTTTCGCCTGCATCGCCGATGCCGGCTGCGTGCCGCTGGCCCGCGTGCCCAAGGGGAACCACGACTACATCAAGCGCGTGCTCGACGCCGGCGCCTGGGGCATCGTCGTGCCGATGGTCGATACGGTCGAGCAGGCCCAAATCGCCATCCGGGCCGCCAAGTATCCGCCGGTCGGCAACCGCAGCCTGGGCGGCGGCATGCACAGCATGAATTTCGGCACGTCGGCCGGGGAATACTTCAAGCACGCCAACGACGAAATCCTGGTGATCCTGCAAACCGAAAGCCCGACCGGCGTGGCCAACGCCGAAAAGATTTACGCCTTGCCGGGCGTCGATGCCATCTTCGTCGGGCCGGTCGACTTGCGGGCCAACATGCGCAAGGCCGACGGGCCAGACCCGACCGACGCCGACCTGGAAGACATGCTGGCTCGCGTGGTCGCCGCCGGCAAGAAAGTCGGCACGCCGACCGGCATGCACACGATGGATCCCAAAGCCGCCTTGGCTCGGGCCGAGCAAGGGATGCAGTTCATCGCCATCGGCAGCGAGTTGCGGTTCATGACCCAGCGCGCCCAGGAAGTCGTTCACGCCGTGCGGCCCGAGATCGGCGACAAGGACCTGGCGCGGTATTGAAGCGACGTAGGTCAGGCTTTCCAACCTGACAACCATGAGCGTTTACCTGCTGGCCACTCTCGACACCAAGGGGCGAGAAGCCGCCTTCGTGCGCAGCGTACTGGCCGGCGCCGGGGTCGATGTCAAAATCGTCGACGTCGGTTGTCTCGGCAGCCCGGCGATCGCGGCTGATATCTCGCGCGAAGAACTCTTCGCCGCCGCAGGGCACTCGCTCGGCGAACTCGTCGCGGCGGCCGACCGCGGCCGGGCGGTGACCGCTGCTGCTGAAGCCGCCGCCGCCTTGATAGTCCGGCTGCACGCTGAAGGCAAAGTTTCGGGCGTCCTGGCGCTGGGCGGCTCGGCGGGCACGACGATCGGCACGGCGGCGATGCGGGCCTTGCCGTTGGGCGTGCCGAAGGTGATGGTCAGCACGCTGGCCTCGGGTCAGGTGCGGCATTACGTCGGCGACAAAGACATCTTCATGCTCAACTCGGTTCTCGATATCTCGGGCGTCAACCGCATCAGCCGGCTGGTGCTCGGCGAAGCGGCCCGGGCCATGGCCGGAATGGCAAGCTTTCCCCAGCCGCCCGCCGCCGGCGCCGACAAGCCGCTGGTGGCGGCGTCGATGTTCGGCGTCACCACGCCCTGCGTCGAGCGGGCGCGCGAGCTGCTCGAAGCGGCAGGCTACGAAGTGCTCGTGTTTCACGCCACCGGCAACGGCGGGCTGGCCATGGAATCGCTGATCGCCGACGGGCTCTTCGCCGGCGTGCTCGACATCACTACCACCGAACTGGCCGACGAACTGGTGGGCGGCCTCCTCTCGGCCGGGTCGCAGCGACTGACCGCCGCCGGCCGAGCGGGCGTGCCGCAAGTGGTTTCGGTCGGCGCGACCGACATGGTGAATTTCCACGCGCCGGAGACCGTGCCCGAGCGCTTCCGCGACCGCACGTTCTATCGTCACAACGCGAACGTGACCCTGATGCGGACCACGGCCGAAGAAAACGCCCGCATCGGCGCCGATCTCGGCGGCAAGCTGGCCGCCGCGACCGGACCGACGGCGCTGGTGCTGCCGCTGCGCGGCGTGTCGGCGATCGACCGCGAAGGCCAGCCGTTCGACGATCCCGCCGCGCGGCGCCGTTTGTTTCAGACGCTGCGCCAGTCGGCCGGCGAAGTGGAGACGATCGAGTTGGATTGCCACCTCAACGATCCCGAGTTCGCCGAAACGGCGGCGAAGAAGCTGCTGGAACTGATGCGGGCGGGCGCTCGAAAGCGTTGACGATACCTCCAGCGATTTGGAACAAGGCATGCGTCGGTCGTGGGGCGGCCTTCTAGGCCGTCCGTCGCCGACGGCCTGGAAGGCCGCCCCACAAGACGCCCGCGGGCTCGTTGGCGCGCGCCCTCAAAGCTGAGCGGTGCGAGGCTGGAATTCAATACATCCGCCGCCGGAACAGCGCCGCTGCCAGCGAGAGCGTGACGAAGCCGATCACGGCCATCGGCCAGAACTGGTCGATCAACAGCGAAAAGTTCGCTCCTTCCAAAAACACTCTGCGCAGCACGACGAGAAAGTACCGCAGCGGATTGACCATTGTGATCTTTTGCAGCACCGGCGGCATGTTGGCGATCGGCGTGGAAAAACCCGACAGAATAACCGCCGGCACCAGAAACAAGAACGCGCCGAGCAGGCCTTGCTGCTGCGTGACGGCCAGCGACGAGATCATGAGCCCCACGCCGATCGCCGAAAACAGAAACAGCACGATCCCCGCGTACAGCGCCGGCAGGCTGCCCAACAACGGGATGCGAAACCAGAGCACGGCCATCACGACGATCACCGAGGCCTCGCCCAGCCCGATGATGAAGCCGGGCAGCGACTTGCCGATCAGGATATCGAGCGGGCCTAACGGCGTGACCAACAGTTGGTCGAACGTGCCTTGCTCGCGTTCGCGCGCGACGGAGAGCCCCGTCACCAGAATCGTGACGACCAGGGTCAGCAGTCCGGCGATGCCCGGAATGATGAACCAGCGGCTGAGCTGGTTGGGGTTGAACCATGCGCGCAGTTGCAACTGCGCCGGCAGTGCGCCGCCGCCGCGTTCGGCCGCCCACTCGGCGTTGAATTGATCGACGATCGATTGTACGTAGCCGAAGGCGAGCATCGCCGTGTTCGATTCGCGCCCGTCGAGAATCACTTGCACGCTCGCCGTGCGGCCGCCGAGCAAGTCGCGGGCGAAGCGCGGGCCGACGCGGACCACCAACAGCGCCTCGCGGCGTTCGATCGTCTCGACGATTTGCGACTCGCTCGTCACCGCGGCCGTCTCGCGGAAATTGGGCGAGCCGCGCAGCCGGGCCAACAGCAATCGTGATTCGGCGCTGGCGCATTCGTCGTAGACGGCAAACGGGATGTTGTTGAGATCGAACGTCGCGGCATAGCCGAAAACGAACAATTGCACGAGCGGCGGAACGATGATCACCGTCCGGCTCTTCGGATCTTTGAGCAGGGTCAAGAATTCCTTGACGATCAGGGCTGCGATCCGCGACATGCTCGTGCGCTCTCTAATCCAGGCGTTTGCGGGCTTGCCAGCGCGTCAGTCCCAAAAACAGCACGGCCATGCCGGCCAGCGCCAGACTGTTGGGCAGAATGATCGACCACACGTCGCCCGCCAGAAACACGGTCTGCAGAATCGTCACGAAATACCGCGCCGGCAGCACGCGCGTCAGCATCTGCAACGCGACGGGCATGCTGCCGATGTCGAAAATAAAGCCCGACAAAATGAACGCCGGCAAATAGGTGACGATGATCGCGACCTGCGCGGCGACGAATTGCGATTTGGCCGCCGTCGAGATCAACAGCCCCATGCCCAGCGCCGTGAGCAAAAACAGCGAGGACGTGCCGAACAAGACCCACAGCGAGCCGCGCATCGGCACCCCGAACAGCCAAACGGCCATGAACAGCGAGAGCAGCATGCCGCCCATGCCGAGCAGGTAATAAGGCAACGTCTTGCCGAAGATCACTTCGTGGATGCCGACCGGCGTGACCAACAGCGCCTCCATCGTGCCGCGTTCCCACTCGCGCGACACGACCAGCGCGGTCAACAAGGCGCCGATCAGCGTCATGATCAAGGCGATCAGCCCCGGCACGATGAAGTGGCGGCTGTGCAAGTTGGCGTTGAACCAGACGCGCTGCTCCAACTCGACCGGCACGACGACCGCCAGACTCCGATCGCGGGCCCAAGCGGCGAGCCAGCGGCCCCAGACGCCTTGAACGTAACCCGAGATCATGCGCGAGTTGTTGGCGTCCATGCCATTGACGATCACCTGGATGGGCGCGCCTTGGGGACGTCGCAAGCGTTCGGCGAAATCTTCGCGGACGTGGACGATGCCATCGACTTCGCCCTGCAAGAGCGCCTGCTCTGCCGCGTGCATGCCGTGCGCCCGGACCGCGCGAAAGTAGCGCGAGCCCGCGAACGCGCCGGCCAGGCTGGCCGTATCGGCGTCGAAACGGTCGATGACCAGCGCGATCGGCACGTGTTCGGCGTCGAGCGAGACCCCGTAGCCGAACACCAGCAACAGCATGATCGGCAGCACGAAGGCGATGGCCAGGCTGCTCGGATCGCGCACGATTTGCAAAAACTCTTTCCGCACCAGGCCTCGCAAACGCATGGCCGCGCCGGCGCGGCGAGGCTTGCCGGCCCCCAAGTTCCAGGGGGCATGGCCTTCGATCGTCTTGGGCATGGAGGGGCGGGCGCCCTCGCCCGGCTGACGAGGGCGGGCGCCCGTGCCCGGCTGACGGGCGAGGGCGCCCGTGCCTCCAGGACTAGCCGGCTGACGGGCGAGGGCGCCCGTGCCTCCAGGCGAGTGGAGCTCTTGCGGTTGCGAGCGACGAGCAGGCTCTTCGCGCGATTCGATCAAACGAATGAAGGCGTCTTCCATCGTCGGATGGGGATGCTCGGCCGTCACGGCCTGCTGCTTGATTTCGCGCGGGGCGCCTAATGCGAGGATTTCGCCGGCCGCCATGATCGCCGCCCGGTCGCAGTATTCGACTTCTTCCATGAAATGGGTCGTGACCAGCACCGTGACGCCGGCCGCGGCGACGAAGTTGATTTGCCGCCAGAATTCGCGGCGGGCCAGCGGATCGACGCCGGAGGTCGGCTCGTCGAGAAACAGGATGTCGGGCTCGTGCATCAGCGCGCAGGCCAGCGCCAGCCGCTGCTTGAACCCCAGCGGCAGCGACGCGCTGTCGGCGGCGGCCGCCGCGTCGAGTCCGAACTCTTCGAGCGCCCAGGCGATCCGCTCGGAGCGGCGGCGACCGGCAAGGCCGTAAGAGCTGGCGAAAAATCGCAGATTCTGTTCGACGCTCAGGCTGCCGTAGAGCGAGAACTTCTGCGACATGTAGCCGATTCTCGCCCGGGCCGCGGCCGGCGCCCGCCGCAAATCGACGCCGGCCACGTGCAATTCGCCCGCGCTGGGCGGCAACAGCCCGCAGAGCATGCGGAAGGTGGTGGTCTTGCCCGCCCCGTTGGCGCCCAACAGGCCGAACACTTCGCCTTGGCTGACTTCGAAGCTGACGCCCTTGACGGCGTAAAAGTCGCCGAACTTCCGCTGCAGCCCGTGGACGTCGATCATCGGTCCCTTGCGCGAGGCGTGCCGTGCAGCGACCGACGAGGCCGTTTGCGGCTCGCTCGGCGCCGCGGAAGGCGCCGCGCGATGTTCGCGCAGCCGGGCGACGAAACTGTCTTCGAACCGCGGCGGGACGGGCTCGGCCGAGGCGCCCTCGATGTCGGCGATCGGCGGCTCGAGCTTGGCGTTCGCGCCGGCGTCGAGCACCAGCCGCACCGCATCGCCGCTGACGACGGCGTCCGTCACGCCCGCGCGGTTCGACAGCCGGCTTTCCAACTCGCGAGTCTTGAGACCAGGCGCCGAGACCCGAAAGCTGCGGCCCTCGATCGCGCGGCTGAAATCTTGCGGCGAGCCTTGCGCGATCAATTTTCCGCCGTCGAGGAGGACCACGTCATGGCAGCGCTCGGCCTCGTCGAGGTAGGCCGTACTCAAGAGCACGCCGGCGCCTCGGTCGCGCACGAAGCCGTCGACGATGCGCCACAATTCGCGACGCGAAACCGGGTCGACCCCGACGGTCGGCTCGTCGAGCAGCAACAACGCGGGCGGGCGAACCAGCGCGCAAGCCAGCCCCAGCTTTTGCTTCATGCCGCCCGAAAGTTGCCCGGCCAGCCGCTCGGTAAACGGCGCCAGGCCGGTCATGTGCATCAGTTGCTCGTACCGCCCGCCTCGCTCGGCATGAGGCACGCCTTGCAGATCGGCGTACAGGTCGAGATTTTCCTGCACGGTCAGGTCTTCGTACAAGCCGAAACGCTGCGGCATATAGCCCACGCCGGCTTGCACTTCCAGGGCGTCTTCGACGACGTTGAGGCCCAGCGCGAAAACCTCGCCTTCGTCGGGCAGCAGCAATCCGGCCGCCAATCGCATCAGCGTCGTCTTGCCGGCGCCGTCGGGGCCGATCAGGCCGGTGATTTGCCCCTTGCGCACGCGCAGGCTGACCCCGGCGAGCGCCTCGACGGTCTGTCGCCTGGTGCGAAAACGCTTGCTGACGTCGCGAACATCCAGTACCACGCCTTCCTCGGCGAAGGCCGTATCCGCGGCGGGCGAATCAGGCGTGGGCGTGGACATGGCGTCGTGCGAAACGTTCGAGGAGTTCGGACCGTGCGATGAATCGATTCTACCAAGTCCGCGCGCCCTCGAATGCGGCGGCGTCGCTCGCGGCTGGGCGCCATGCATGCCATGCCTTCGTCGGCGTCAGCCGACGTAGGCACGTGCGCCGTCGGATGTCATGGCACCGCTTGCTTTTCGCGCCGCTTGGCGACAGGCAGCCGAGCGACGAGCGGCGCCATGCGGCAAGATCGGCCGGCCTGATATTCCTGCATTTGAAGCTTCGACGCCGCCTGGGCGTCTTCGTCGTCGGCTTGCAGCTTGGCGGAAGCGGTCTCCCAGGCGATGGCCGATTTGAAATCGCCGCTCTCGGCGTAGGCGGCGCCGAGAATGTGCAGCTTGTAAGGGTCTTTCCAGTCCGTAATTTCGCAGGCCCGCGTGGCCGCGGCCACGGCGGCCCGGCCGTCGCGGAATTCCACTTGGGGAGAGGTTGCCCAGATGCTCGCCTGGGTGCAAAAGGATTCGGGTGAATTAGGTTGCAAACGGATTGCGGCAACGCAGTCTTCCAGGGCTTCGCGAAGCCGCCCAAGTTGCAAATGCACAAGAGCCCGATGCTCGTAAGGCGCATACCCAGACTCCGGGGCGAGCCGGATCGCGTGGTCGAGATCGGCGAGCGCTTCGTCGTCTCGGCCTTGCCCCAGCCGCAAACATCCGCGCATCGAGTAGAACTTGGCGACGTCGGGTTTCAGAGCAATGGCCGAATCGACGTCGGCCACGGCCGCGTCCTCGTCGCGCTCGACGGCGTGGACGCCCGCGCGCTGGTAATACGATTCCGCCTGTGGGTTGAGCTCGATCGCGCGGTCGAAATCCTGCAAAGCTGTATCGTACCGCTCGAGCAGAAACCGCGTCTCGCCGCGATTGTGCCAGTACGACGCATTCTTGCGATCAAGTTCGATCGCCTTGCCAAAATCTCGCTCCGCTGCTTCGATTTTCCCCAGCGCCTTCCAGCAACGCGCACGATTACCGAAGGCGCCGGCGTTCGTCGGGTCCAAGCGGATCGCCTCGTCAGCGTCTTGTCTGGCCTGATCGAACTTGCGTTGAATAATCCTAACGGCGCTGCGATTGCTGTAAGCCATCGAATTGGGAGCGATGCGAATCGCCGCATCGAGGTCGGCCAAGGCGCGTTCGTAGTGGCCTTGCTGGGCGAGAACTCCCCCGCGGCCCGTTAATGCCTCGGCGTTGTTCGGATCGAGACGGATCGCCTCGTTAAGATCGTCCATCGCTTTGGGCAAATCTCCTTTAAGTGCCCAAATCCCGCCGCGATTCGTAAACGGTATGGCATCTTGGGGGTTGAGCCGGATAGCCTCATTGAGATCGGCGAGGGCGGCATCGTACCTGCCCAGCTTACCGCGTGTTGCGCCGCGGGCACTGTATGACTCGGCATGCTTGGGATCGAGACGAACAGCTTCGTTGAGATCGGCGAGCGCTGCATCGAACCTGCCGAGTCTGGCGTGCAATTCGCCGCGAAGGGCGTACGCTTCGGCGTCTTTGGGAGCAAGGCGAATGGCTTCATCAACGTCGGCCAACGCGCCATTGTGATCCCCAAGCTTTTCGCGCGCGTATCCGCGAAATCTATATGCCTCGGCGTAATTGGGGTCGAGACGAACGGCTTCGTTGAGATCGGCGATCGCCGCATCGAATCTGCCGAGTCTGGCGTGCAACTCGCCGCGAAGGCCGTACGCTTCGGCGTCTTTAGGATCGATGCGAAGGACCTCATTGAGATCGGCGATGGCCGCATCGAGGTTCCCTGCCTTCATGAGGATTCGACTGCGCGTATCGAACGCCGCAGCCGCATCGGGGTCCAGACGGACGGCCCTATTTAGATCGGCCAGTGCGGCGTCCGGATTGGCCTGTTCGCCGTGAACGAAACCGCGTAACGCGTACGCCGCGGCACACTTCGGATCGAGTCGAATGGCCGCATCGAAGTCTCCTTGTCCGATTCGCGCGGCCGCCCGCGTCCAATATGCCGCGACGAATCGCGGCTCGTACTCTATCGCTTTATCCAGATCCGTCAAGCTGGCGATCCATTCGTGCTGGAAGAGGCGCGCTCGCGCCCGGCAGAAATACGCCAGCGCGTTCTTTGGATCGATCCGGATAGCTTCTTGTGCGTCGCGCGCGATCTCGAGTTGTTCGTCGCCGTCCCGCAAATAAGCCCGATGAGCATAAGCGAACGCCGTCTGCCGGTGTTCGATCTCGGCCGAATAGAACGCCTCGGCGTCGGCTATCCCAACGACTTCCTTGGCCAGCGCCCAACCTTCGCCAAGCCAGAGCCACTCGCCTTGCACGCGCTCGACCTTCAAACGCGGCTTGCCGCCGGGCCAAGCGACTTCCTGCTTGCCAACGTGCAGCTTCACCGCTGCGGTTTTGGGCAAGACTTCGCGGCCGACCCAAGCTTTGGCTTTCTGAGCCTGGGCGGACTGGCTGAGAGCGAACCACGCCACAAGCGCGAACGCGCATTGCAAGAAACGCCGCATGACCAACCCCCGCGGTTGAGTGCTCTTCGGGCGCAGCGCTTCGACGCCAAACGGTCGGAATCAAGCTTGCCCGACTGCGGCAAGGTACGGGATTCGGCCCAGGGCGGGCAAGAGCAGATTGGCGCCGGGCCGCAGTTCGAGCCGACACGGAGGCTGACGCCTCCGGCTCGCCTGCGTGGCGAGCGGGGGGCGTTAGCCCCCCCAGTCTTCGCGGCGCCGGCTTCCGTAGACCATTGTCGCTTATCGATTCAGGAACTCTTGGCTGCCGAGGATGCCGGCCTGGATTTGTTCCTGCGTGACGCCATTTTTCATCGCGTTCAGCCAGAACTGGCCGCCAGCCGTGTCGAGCTTGCGGCCGAGATAGACCTGGAACCAGCCGTTGATCAGCCCGAGGCGGTATTCGTCGCTGGTGACAAAGCCGAGCACCACGCTTTCCTTGCTGTGGGTCTTGATGAAAGTGGTCCAGTATGCCAGCCCCTGCGCGTCGACGTCGCGGCCCAGGATGTTGTGATACAAGGCCGTGACCCAGGCGGTGTCGGTGCCGCCCGCCTTCTCGTAGTACTCGACCGAGCCGATAATGCCGGCCTGCACGGCTTCCGGTCCGCCGGTGGCGTTCCAGACGCTGATCCAGTAATCGATGCCGCCTTGGTCGGCCTGCCGGCCGAGATACTGCTCGTAGAGCGTATCAATCAACTGGCTGCGGTGCTCGGTGCTCGTCAGGAAGTTCGTCGCAATTTGCGAGGGGCTTATTCCCTGGTTCACCGCGTTCCTCCAGTAGGCGATCTCGTCGCTGGAGGCCGTGCGGCCGAGCACGTCGAGATACAAGTTCTGGATCCAGCCGTTCGACGATTGGCCGCCGACGTTGCCGCCACCGCCGCCCGGGGTCGGCGGATCCCAGATGCCGATCAGCGGCAACGAGAATTGATTGCCGAACTGGTAGAACAGGTCGTGGCCCAACGGGGTGGGATCGAAGGGGTGATTCAGCGAGTCGAAGTTGGCCGTCGGCGAGGAGCCGGCCGGAGCGCTGGAGACTAGCCAGAACCATTCCGCCTGTCCCGACGGCACGTCGGTCGTGCGGCCGGGCACGTACAGGCCGATATCGGTGGTGCCGTCCTGGTTCATGTCGGCCGCCACCGGCCGGGCCAGCACGCCGGCAAAGCCGATGTTGTTGGGCAGGTCGCCCTGCACGTTGATCGTGGCGTTGTAGTTGCCGGTCAGGATGCCGCCGGGGTCGCGGCTCGCAAGGTCGAAGTAGAACGTGCCGTTAGAGTACGTGCCCAGGTCGATCTTGCCGTCGCCGTCGAAGTCGCCGACGATCGGCAGACCCCGCATGTCGCCCGTCAGCATGCCGCCGGCCGCCACGTCGGCGGCGTCGATCGTATGGTGGTTGAGCACGTCGAGCCACCAGGTCTTTCCGTCGAACAAGCCGATCTGATCGCCCTGGGCCGGATTGTTGGTCCAGTTGCCGGCCACCGGCAGGCCGTCGATGGCCAGCGGCTCGACGATGCTCAGGTCGCCCTTCGCCGGGTCGACGGCCCCGTCGCCGTCGAGATCCAAGAGCCAGCGCCACTGCCCGTTCAAGAAGCCGTAGGCGGCCAGCTTGTCGAATCCGCTGACCGTTCCGCCGACGTCGGCGAACTTGCCGGCGAACAAGCGGTCGGTGGAGAAGCCCAGCGTGAACGCGGCGTCGCGATTGGCGGCGTCGCTGTTCTGCGGGTCGAACGACCCGTTGCCGTTCAAGTCGAGCGACACCGAACCCGCACTGTAGTCGCCCAAATGGGGCCGGCTGTTGACCGTGAACGATCCGCCGAAGAAGCCGCCCGTGGCGCCGTTGCCCGAGGGGAAAGTCGAACCGTTGAATTCGCCGTCCAGCGGGTTGCCCGCGTTGTCGGTAATGCGGTCGCTGATCGTCAGCGTGTAGCGGTCGTCGGGCAGCGGCGCCGCGAAGTGCAGCGTGGCCACGCTCATGCCCGGCGTGCCCGAGGCGGTCGAGTCGCTGAACGTCACCGAGGTGATCGCAATGGGCCCGGTATGCTCGCCGACCAACTGATAATTGGCAACGGTCGTCGCCAAGGCGGGATTCACCGCCGGGTAAACGAAGTCGGGCCCGACGCGAATCGGCTGGTCGTTGAACGTGACGTCGAGGCTGTTCACCAGCGGGGTGGGCGTCGGCTCGGCGGGCTTGCCGAGGAACAAATTATAGCCGGGGGAACCCGTCACCGAGACGCCGCCCACGTTCGGGCCTTGCGTGTCGAGGAAGATCGTCAGCGATTGCGGCGCCGAGACGTTGCCCGCCACGTCCTCGGCCGTGACCAAGAGATGCCGCACGCCATCCAGCGGGAAGCCGAACTTCGGATTGTTCAGATCGATGTTGGAGGTGATCTGCCACTGGCCGCTGGGGAATTGGTTCGTGCCGTCGACCGGCGTCGCGGTCGCCATGCCGAGGAACACGTCGCCGTTATCGACGATGCCGTCGTTGTTCACGTCGTCGTAGAGCCGCACCACGGCGTTCGCCTCGGCGACGCCGTACAAGGTCGGCGTGCTGTCGGCCGTGATCCGATCGACGATCGTCGCCGGCTGCCCGGAAACGCCCGTATCGCTCGAACCGAGCAGACCGCTGTTGGTCACGGTCGGCGAGCCGAAATAGACCGGCGGGGCTTGCGTGTCGACCACCATCTGGAACGTGGCGGCCGAACTCCAGTCCTTGTCGGACGGCGCCGACGGGCTGTCGATTTCGACCTTGGCCGCCAGAATGTGCGAGCCTTCGGACAAGGGCGTTGCGACTTGCAACTGGAACACGCCCGGCTGTTGGATTACGCCGGTCTTGGGCACGGCGTCGGCGTAGCCCAGGAAGATCGGCGATTGCGGGTTCGTGTCGTCGTAGACCGCCACGCGGAAGCTGCCGTTGTTGGCCGGCGAGTTGGGCGGCGTGGCCGCGTTGCCCGCCCAGAAGGGGATCAGAATCGGCGTGTTGTTGGGCGGGGTTTGGCTCGTCGAGCCGCCGCCTTGCAGATCGATCAGGCCGTCGGTCGGCGTGTTGGCCGCGTCGAGCCGGATGTAAATCGTCGGCGTATTGTCGCGGGTTACGTTGTCGAACTGCGAGCGGCCCGTGTCGTTGCTCTCGATCTGGAACGTGTCGCCCGCCGCGGGAGCGGCCGAGAACGGCGACGCAAACGTGAACGTGTGCGTGGCGCCGACGTAGGCCGTGACCAACTGGCGCTGGCCGATCAAGGCGCCGGAGGTGAATTCCAGGTACTTGCCGACGTAGAAGTTGTCGACCGTCGAGAGCGGCGGCAGCGGCTGCGTCGGCGGCGGGGGCACGGCGGCGTCGGAAGCCGTAAAGGTCGTGGTCGTCGGCGCGATCGCATTGTTGACCGAGCCTTGGGCCACGATGTCGTTCAAGCCCAGGCTGTCGGGCTTCGGCGCCGGCGTGTTGGTGATCGACAGGCTGTAGGCGTTGACCGTGGCGTTCGTCGGATCGAAGCCGTCGGGCGGGGTGAACGTCGGATCCTGCGTGATGCCGTAGACCTGCAAGTAATAGGTCTCGCCGGCCACGACCGGAATCCGCCGCCGCTGGTCGCTGTCGGTATCGTTGACGCCGAAGCTGGTAATCTGGTTGCCGGCCGCGTCGTACACCTGAATCTGCAATTCGCCGCCGCCCGGCAGGAAGCCGGCGTACTGCTTGAAGTAGACCTGGAAGTCCATCGTGCCGGTAAACTGCGCCACGACGCGGAACCAATCTTGTTCGGCCTGCAAGAAGCGGTGCTCGAACGCATTGGGGAAGATCGTCAGGTTCGTGGCGTTGATCGAGGCGCCCGAGCCGAGATACGCCGCGTTGTTCAGCGAGCCGTTGGGATCCGACAAGTCGGGGCCCATCGTCAGCGTTTGCTGCTGGTGCGTCGTCGCGTCCACGGCCGTGCTGGCCTGCACGATGCCGACGTTCGAGTAGCTGATGTCGGGGTACTGGATCGGTTCCGGTCCGCCCGTCGATTGGAACATCCGCACCACGCCCGAGGTGTTCGAGGTGCGATTGACCACGGCGAAGTAACTGCTGCCGAGCGTGACGCCGTTGGCGCCGGCCACGACCAGGGCCGCGTTTGAAGACACGGCGCCGCCGTTGATGTTCACCAGCAGGTTGTTCGGCATCACGAAGCCGGGGCCGACGATGTCGTTGGTCGGCGGGGTGTTGCGGGCTGGAATGACCAGAATCGTATTATTGCCAATGCCGCCCTTTACGCCGACGATCTGCACAGAGGGGCCGAGGACGACAGGCGTCAGGCCGGCGCCAATCGAATTTTGAACCGACACGGTGCGATTCGGCGAATCGACCGTGATTACCGAACCGGCGTTTACTCCGAGAACGTCGACTTCGTCGCCGCCGCCAGTGCTTCCGTTAACCGTGAAAATCCCGGTTCCAATATCGAAGTTAAACGTGACCGGCACGCCGGCTTGGCTAAAGGTGCCGCCCGAGGAGCCTGTCGGCTTGTAGGTAACCAAGTCGTCGCTTTTCGATTCCGTCACTGTTAGCGTGTCGGCGCCCCCGTTGCCGTTTAAATTGACCTGCGACACGCCTGTATAGGTGACGTACCCTCCAAAGCCGGTGATTTGGTTATTGACGAGTTGCACGCCGATGTTGTCGCCCCCGGCCGAGCCGACCAGATCCAAAACGGCCGGATCGATGCTGTTAACGGCGGTGTTCCTGTAGGGCAAGAAACTGTTCAGCGTAAAAGTGTTGTTCGGGTTGTAGCCGTTGAGCACGAGGTTCGTCATGCCCGTTTGCATGATCGGCACGCGGTCATTCAAGTGAATCGTGCCGGTCCCGCCGTCCACGACGAAGGCATCGTTGTCCGCCGTGCCGTCGACGACAAGGGTGTTCAGTCCTCCGAAGGCTCCGCTGATCGTGACCGAGCCGGTGTTCCCGAGACCAATCCCAAGGTGCTGATATGTCAACGCCAACAGGCTCCCGGGATTTGCCCCGATATCCTCGCGAACGGCCACCGTGCCCGCGTCGCTGGCCGCGCCGGCGGTGTGCGTGAACGTGTTATAGGGACCTCCCATCACCGTCAGGCCGGCGCCACCGCCTTGGCCGTCGTAGGTCGCGCTCTCGAAGCCGCCGGCCGACGAGGTGTAGTCCAGCAGCGGGATGAAGAACGGCGCCGAAGTCAGGGTGATCGTCGACGTATCGGCGTTGCCGCCGCTTTGCGTCAGGCTGAACACGCCGCCGTCGATGTTCGTCGGCTGGTAGGTGACCTGGTTGCCGCTGCCCGGCGTTTCCAACGTGAAGTCGTCGCCGTTGAGGCCCGGCTGGCCGGCCGGGGCACCGCCGGCGATGGTGACTTGCGTGTTCCACGCCACGCCGTTGGGCGCAGGCGCCCGCACGTCGACTTCGTCGTCGCCGCTCAAGGCGTCGATGTACAACTGCGGCGCGTTGATGAACAGGATGTTCGGGCCAGCATTCACCGAGACCGTGTAGTCTTGGTTGCCATCGGCCAACGGGCTATAGCTCGAGTCGCGGGCGATGACCTGGATGTCGTCGTCGCCGTTGGTGCCGACGATCAACACCGGGCCGGGGCCGACGATCGGGCCGATCGATTCGATCTGTTGGAAGCTGACGGCAGCGTCGGAGCCCACCTGGAAGCCGCCCTCGTCGTTGTGCGGTCCGGCGAAGAAGGTGATCGGACCGCCGCCCAAGATATTGAGCGTGTCGCCCGGCAGCACGCCGATCGGGTCGCCGCCGTTGACGTGGATCGGGATCGCCGCGGGCGTGACGTTGAACGTGTCGCTCCCCGTGCCGCCGTTCACGGTCAGCGCCGTGGCGCCGGCGTAATTGACGGCCAACAGCGAATCGACCGTCACCTGGCTGCCCGAAGCGTCGATCGTATCCGGTCCGGTCGTGCCGTTGACGACCAACGAATCGCCGGCGCCGGTGAAGTTGACGTTGAAAGCTCCGCTATTGGTCAGGTTCACGACCGGCGCCTGGCCTTCGACTTGCAACGTGGCTGCATTCGTGTCGGTCGGCGTGACGTCGAGCGTATTGGGGCCGGTCGAATCGGTCGTCGTGACCGCGCCGCCCGCGGCTTTCAAGTTCAGGATCTCGTTGCCGGTAATCGTCACCGTGCCGAGTCCGCCGCCCGAAACGATCGTTGAAACGCCGCCGACATTGACCGTGACGGCCGTGCCGTCGCCCGTCAGGTTCGTGACCGACGGATCGACCGTGCCGCTGCCCGAGATGGCGACTGTCGAGAATGCCAGCGGGGCCTGCAGATTGAACGTGTCGTCGCCCGCCAGGCCATTCAGTCCCAGGACCTTCACGCCCGGCGCCGTCATGGGCAGGGTCGTGTAGATGTTGCCCGGCTGGTTCTTGAGGATCTGAATGCTGTCGAGGCCAACGTTGCCGACGTTGAAGATGTCGCTGTCGCTGGTGCCGTTGACGACGAGGTGATCGGTGCGGCCAGCGTTGGCAGTCGTGAAGCTGACGGAGCCGAACGTGCCGAGGTTGGCGAAGGTCATGGGGGTCAGGTCGGTGGAAACGCCGAGCTGGTCGCCAGTCACTGTGCCGGAGTCGGGGTTGGCGCCGGGAGTGTAAGTCAGCTCGCTGCCGATGCCGTTGGCGGGGCTCTGGTACGTCAGGGCGTCCTGGCCGCCTTGCCCATTGATCGACACGCTGCTAATCGCCGTGAACGTGACGACCGGCAAGGCATTTACCGTTACGCTGCCGGCGTCGGCGCCGGTCGGGTTATAGCCGATTGAATCGGCGCCTGACGTGCCGTTGACGATCAGCGTATTGCTGGCCGTCGGATCGCCGCCGTTGACGGTGATGCCGGTCAGTCCCGTCGGAGTGCTCGGGTTGTTGAGGTTGATCGTGTCGTTGCCCGCGCCGGCGTTGATCGTCAGCGAAGACTTGTTGACGAAGCTGATCGTCTCGAGGTTGTTGACGCTGACCAAGCCGTTGCCGGGGTTGGCCGGGTCGGCCGAGTAGTTGATCGCGTCGTCGCCGTTCGTGCCGTTGACGACCAGCGGGCCGGCGACGTTGTCGATCACCGGCGCCAGGTTGACGAAATGGACCGTTTCGGGGCTGCCGCCGATGACGAGAGCGTCCATGCCTTGACCCGCCGCGGGGCCCGGCGTGTAGATGTCGCTCGAAGCGGAACCGCCGGTCAAGGTGAGCGAGTTGCTGCCGGCGCCGCCGTCGTAGTAGATCGGCGTGAGCACCGGCCCCGCCGTGCTGTCGACGGTCAACGTATCGTTGCCGCCCATGCCATCGATGCCCAACGTCTTCAAGTCGCCGACGTTGTAATTCACGGGGATGTCGCCTGCGATCGTCGCCTGGCCGTTGGTTGCAGTGATCGAATCGTCGGCGGCCGATCCGTTGACGGTCAAGGCGTTATTGCCGCCCAAGAGATCGACGTTCAAGGCCGTGGCCGCGGTGAAGTTCACGACCGGATCCAAGATGCCTTCTTGCAAGTTGCCAGCCTGGGGGCCCGTCGGCGTGACCGACAAATTGTCATCGCCCGCGCCGCCGACAACGTCGATGTTCTGGCCGGCCGCGTCCACGTTCACCTGGCTGACGCCGTTGAAGCTGATCGCTCCGAAGCCCGTTTCCTGGACGGTTTGATGGCCCAGATCGACCGTCAGCGGGGCAGTTCCGTCGCCAAGCACCGTCAGCGAATTGCCCGCCGAATCGCTGCCGCCGTTGACCACGACCGGAATGGCGGAATTGCCGTCGACGGAGAACGTGTTCACGCCGCCTTGGCCGTCGAGCGTGAGGCTGGCGATGCCGGGAATGCTCACGGGCAACTGGCTGTTCAGATACACGATGCCCGTGGCGTTGACGCCGAAGCTGTCGTTGCCGGGCGTGCCGTTGTAGAGCAGGCTATCGACCGGGTTTCCGCTGACGTCGGCCAGAGTGACTCGGCCGGTGGCGCCGAGGTTCGAGAAGCTCATCGGCACGAGGCTGCCGACCTGGACCGACGCCGCGTCGATCGTCGCCCCTGGGGTGTACGTGATCGCGTCGGGGCCGGCGGGCGTCGTCACCGTCAGCAAGTCGTTCCCGCCTTGTCCGTTGATCGACACGTTGCCGATCGCCGCAAAGGTCACGGCCGGCGCCGCGTTGACCGTCACGCTGCCGGAGTCGGCGGCCGAGGGCGCGAAGTTGATGGCGTCTTGAACCGCAGTGCCGTTGACGACCAGCGAATCGCCCGAAGCCGAGGAGCCGTACACGTTGAACGTCGAAACGCCGGCGAGCGACGCCGGATTGACGAGGAAATGGTCGTTCCCCGCCACGCCGTCGAGCGTCAGGCTAGAGTAGCCGCCGAAGGCGACCACGGCGCCGTTGTTGACGGCGACGGCATTTCCCAACTGCGTGATCGCGTCGTCGCCGGTCGTGCCGTTGACGACCAGCGAGCCCGTGCCGGCGCCGGTCAGATTGATCGTTTGCAATCCGGAGAAGTTGATCACGGGGTTCGAGCCCGCCCCGGTGTCGATGGCGCCGGAAGACGGATCGGTTCCGTAAGTCACGGTGGCGTTGATGGTGGCCAGGTTCAGCGTACCGGCGGCCGGAGTCTGTCCGCCTTCGATCGAGAGCGCCGGTCCGCTGGAGCCGGAGACGTTGAAGATGTCGGCGCCCAGGCCGCCATCGACCACCAAAGCTTCGACGTCGGCCGTGTCGATGCTGACCTGCTTTAACGCGCCGACCTGCACGGTCGTCGTGGGGCCTTCGACGACATTGATCGTTTCGCTGTTGCTCGTGCCGTGGACCGTGAGCGTGTTGCCGTCCCCGGCCGTGCCTTCGAGGATGTCCAAGATGCCGGTGTTGGTCGTATTCAAGACCGGCGCCAGAGCGTTGTCCTGAATCGTGGCGGTCGATGCGCCGGTCGGGGTGACGCTCAACTGGTCCGGCCCGGTCGTGCCGAGCACGTCGATCGCGCCGCCCAGGTTGCCGAGGTTGACGACGCCGACGCCCGTGATATCGACCATGCCTAGGCCGCCGCCGCTGACGGTCTGCGTCGGGCCGCCCAGGTTGACGGTGACGGGGCTGCTGCCGTCGCCGTTCAGGTTCAACACGTCGGGATCGCTATTGCCGCTGCCGTCGACGGTGATCGCCGTGTAGGGCTGAGGTCCGGAAATGTCGTAGGTGTTGTCGCCGCCCAGACCGTTGAGCACCAGGTTCGCAATGCCGATTGGGTTGATCGGCGTGTCGTTATTCACGTGGACCGTACCGGTGGTCGGATCGACGACGAAGGCATCCGCGCCGGCCGTGCCGTTGGCCACCAGCGTGTCCGTGCCGCCGTTGCCCGCGATCGCCAGCGAACCGCCGGGGCCGAGGTTCTGGTAGCTCAGGGCCAACAGGCTGTTGACCGCGAGCGTACCTGCATCGTTGGCGGCGCCCAGAGTGCTGACAATCGTATCGTTGCCGCTCGTGCCGTTGATCGTCAGGGAGTCGTTTCCGCCCTGGCCGTTCACGACGAGTTGTTCCACCGTCGAAATGTTGACGGTCGGCCCCAGGCCCGTAATCGTTCCGGCGTTGGCCGACGACGGAGTAAAGTTGATCGCGTCGGCGCCCGCCGTGCCGTTGATCGTCACCACGTCGTTGGCGCCAAGCGAGCCAATGACGTCGATGGAACCGCCGCCGAGCGAGATGTTGGAGGGCGTGAGATTGAACGTGTCGTTGCCGCTCTGTCCGTACAGCCACAAGCTGGTCTTGTTTGCGAACGAGATCGATTCCAGATTGTTCACGGTCACGACGTTCGCGTTGGTTCCGGCGGTGATCGCGTCGTCGCCGTTCGTGCCGTTGACGACCAGCGGGCCGGCGACGTTGTCGATCACCGGCGCCAGGTTGACGAAATGGACCGTTTCGGTATTTCCGCCGATGACAAGAGCATCCAGGCCTTGGCCCGCGGCGGGACCGGGGGAGTAGGCGTCGCTCGTGGCCGTGCCGCCGGTCAAGGTCAGCGAGTTGCTGCCGGCGCCGCCGTCGTAGTAAATCGGCGTCGTCACCGCGCTGGCGGAGCTGTCGACGGTCAGCGTGTCGTTGCCGCCGAGGCCCAGAATGTCGAGCGCCGAGGCCGCAGTGTTGTAGTTCACCGGCAAATCGCCGCCCACGGTCACCTGTCCGTTGGTCACGGTGAAGTTGTCGTTCGCGGCCGAGCCGTTGACGGACAGCGCGTTGGCCGTCACTTGCAAGGCGCCGGGGTTGGCGAAGCTGCTGTAATTGACCACGGCGCCGACGCCGCTGTCTTGCAGCGTGCCGCTTTGGGCGCCCGTGGGCGTGACGAGCATGTTGTCGGGGCCGCCCGAGCCGGAAATCTGCAGCGTATCGCCGGCCGCGGCGTTGCCGATGACGTTGATCGATTGCAAGCCGCCCGGCGTCCCCAGATCGCTCACGCTGATTGCGTCGCCCGCCACGGCGCCGCCGCCGTTGACCGTCAGGTTCGGCACGCCGACGAGCGTGATCGGCCCGGCGACGATGCCGGAGATCGTTCCCGCCGCTGCATTGACGCCGATCGTGTCGTCGCCCGCCGTGCCGGTCACATTGACGCTGTCCTGGCCCGCTCCGTTGACGGTAATTCCACCGGGGAAATTCGCGCTGGCGGCGATCGAGACGTTGTCCGTTCCGCCGAGCAGGTTCAGCACCAAGGCGTTGAAGCCCGACGTGCTGACCGGATTGCCATTGACCGTCACCGAACCATCGGCCGCCACGACGACGTTGTCGTTGCCGCTGGCGCCGTTGACGACCAGCGTCGTGCCGCTGAACGAGACGTTCTGGACGTTGGCGTAGCTCAAGGGCAAAGTGGCGATATTACCCGGCAGGGTCACTTGCACCGTGCCGCTGCCAGGCTGCGAGCCCGGCGTGTTGACGTACGTGCCGGCGGTTGCCGTCGTCAGCGAGTTGGTCCCGCCCAGGGCGTCGATCGAGGCCGAGGTAATGCCGGTCAAGTTGTAGTTGGTCGTACCGACGGTAGTGACGGCGATCTGGCCCGAACTGGCCGAGGTCGGCGTGAAGACGAAGGCGTCGTTGCTATTCGTGCCCGTGATGGCCGCCGAACCATTGCCCGCCGTTCCGCCGTCGATGTTGACGTTGGCGAAGCTGGACCCGGTCGCCTGATCGACGGCGAACGAATTCGTGCCGCCCCGGCCGTAGAGATTGAGCGTGCTGCCGGCGCCAAAACCCGAAAGCGAGATCGGCGCGTGAGAGTCGACTTGCGCCGTGCCGTTGGCCAAGGCGAAGCTGTTGTTGGAGCCCGTGCCGTAGAGCGTCGCGTCGTCCGCTCCGCCGCCGCCGGAAAGGGCGAGGGTCTCCGTGTTCGTAAAGTTCAGCGCGGTCGGCGCCGTGGCGCCGGCAAGTTGTGCGGCGATGCTTCCCGAGCTGTTCGAGACGCCGGGCGAAACCTGGAACGTATCGCTGCCCGCCATGCCGTCGACTTGGATCGAATCGGGGCCGCTCGGTCCGCCCGGGGCGCCGCCATCGACGTTGACCGTCAGGCTGCCGTCGGTGCGGCCCGAAACCAATTCGAAGGAATCGCTGCCGCCTTGCATGGCCACGTTGACCGTGTTGATGTTCGACAGGCTTTGCAGCGTGTAGAGCGGCGCGCCGCCGACCTTGTCGGCGACGACGACCATCGGATCGGCCGGCGTGCCGGCGGCGGCGAAATTCGCCACGAAGCTGTCGTTGCCGCTCGACCCTGGGTTGGCAGGGTCGGTCCCGTTCAAGGTCAGCGTGTCGGTGTCGCCGGCCGAGCCGTCGTTGCCGTTGACGATGATGTTGGTGTTCAGCGTGTAGTTGATCACGGCGACCGGCGTGCCGGTGGCGGCGTTGGTCGAGAACAACTGGCCGGCTTCCGAACCGGAGGGCTGCACTTGGATGTTTTCCGAGACGCCCGAAACGCCGTTGTAAACCAGCAGGTCGCCGTCGTGGTTCTTGTCGCCCTGGTCCCAGTAGGCTTGCACGCCCCAGCCTTGCGGAGTGTTGTTGGCCCAGGGCGTGACGTACAGGGCGTTGATGTCGCTGCCCGTGTTATCGACGCCCTTCGCTTCGCCGTAAGCGTTCAGCGTGGTGACGCCCGAGATTTGAATCGGATCGCTGTAGCTGGCCGGATCGTTCTTGTTGCCCGAGATTTGCAGCGTGAAGGCGTTGGGCCCCGTGCCCACGACGCGGTAGCCGTCGTTCTGGGCGCCGCCCGCGACGTTGTTGTCGCCGTAGATGTTCACGATGCCGTTACCCGGCGTCAAGTTCAGCTCTTCGATCGAGTTGTAAGTCACCGGCAAGTCGCCGCTGCTCGCGATGCTCACGTCTGGCGGGGTGGCGGCGTCGCTCCAAATCTCCGCGTCGTTGGGCGTCGACACGTTCAGCCGGTCGCCGTGGGGCGCCGTGCCAGTCGCCGGGAGGCCGCCGTTGATCTGGAAATGGATCACGGGCGAAAGCTGAACCGTAAAATCGTCGGCCACGCCAATGGCCGGCGTCGTTTCGTCGCCGCCGTTGACGGTCACGGCGGCCTGCGTCGGGCTTGGGTTCTCGAAGCTGTTCGTCGCGTAGTTGACGGTCAGCAAGGCGCCGACCGCATTGTTGTTGATGGCGATCTTGGAATCGCTGACATCGATCTGATCGTAACCGTTGCCGGCGGTCACCGTGTCGGCCGGGCTGCCGAAGGCGTTGCCGCCCCAGGCCGACGTGCCGCCGGCGCCGTTGAGGTCTTCGGTCTTGCCGTTGACGACCAGCCGGTTGCCGTTGCCGGGGCCCGTCGAACCGCCGTCGACCGAGAAGCCGGCCAGCGCCACGCCGCCCACGAACAAATCGGGTCCGGCGCCGCCGCCGAACACGCCCGGATTGTTGGAACTGGTCGAGCCGGGCGGAATCGTCAACAGCGGATTGCCGCCGAGGAATACGTCGGCGGAGCTGGCCGAAAGCGGCGTGACCGAGAGCGTGTTGTCGCCGGTCGAGGCGCCGCTGACCGAAACCGTGTCGTCGTTGGCCGAGTCGCCGTAGTAATTGACCTGCCGCGTGCCGTTGACTTGAATCCCCGAGACCGTTCCCAAACCGCCCACGAGTACGGCGTTGCCGGCTTGATAATCGAGTTGCACCGTGCGCGGCCCGTCGCCCGATAGGTTGGCGTTGACGTTGACCCGGTCGTCGTCCGTGGCCGGGCCGCCGCCGTCGACGACCAGCGTCGTGCCGGGCGCCGACGAGATCGAGGCGCCCGCGGTGAAGTTGAGATTGAACGTGTCGCCGCCGTCAAAGCCGTTGAACGTGTTCGAGGCGCCGGCCTGCAGATGGTCGGCCTGAATGTTGAACGTCGAGTCGCCGCTGGCGCCGCCGGCCCCGTCGTGTACGACGTTGCTGAGCGTGCCTGTGGTGTCGTTGATGTTGTAGGTGCTGCCGCCGACGGACGTGCCCGTCAGCGAGAAGTGTTCCAATTGGCCGGCGCCGCTGGAGTCGTAAAGGATTCCGGCCGTGCCGGTGGCGGCGACGAGCGTCGCCCCGCTGATTTGCTTCGTCACGGAGTAAATGCGCGAGGCGGCGCCGCCGAGATCGGAAACGTTCAGCGAATCGTTGCCGGCGCCCGTGTCGAGTTGTACTTGTCCTTGAATGCCCGACAGAGTGCCCGTGTTGGCCGGCGCGTCGCTGGAAACGTTGATCGTATCGTCGCCCGAGCCGGTGTTCACGTTATAGATCGTGGCCGAATGCGTGCTCTGGATGTTGAACGTATTGCCGCCGCCGCCGCCAAAGATGGAAACCGAGTTGATCAGACTGCTGGCGCCGTAGGTGATATCCGGAGCGCCCGCGTAGCCCGTGATGCCCTCGATCGTCGGGGCAGTGATCTGGACCGTGCGCGAAACGGGATCTCCCGAGTCGTTGACGAACAGCGAGTCGGTGGCGGGCCCGAGGTCTACGGCCGGAGACACGACGACCGGCCCGGCGATTTGTTGCAGGTTATGCGCGGCGTTGTCCAGATCGAAAGCGTTGGTTCCGGTCCCGCCCAGGAGCGCGGCCGCGACGGTCGGCAGCAGCGATTGCACGGCGATGTTGTCGTCGCCCGCGCCGCCTTGCAGGGTGACGTTCGACAGCGACGTGGCCGAATCGAGACCGGCCAGCGTGATCGACTCGCCGGTTGCGTTCAGGCCTTGCACGACCAGGTTGTTGTAGCCGCTGAAGGTCGTGGTTTCGAAGCCGCCGTTGCCGGTGATTTGCGAAACGCCGTCGCCCGGCGTGCCGTCGTCGGCCACGGTCAGGCTCGTGTTGAAAGGATCGGAAAGGGTGTTGACCGTCAACGTGCCGCCCGCGCCCGTGAAATTGACCGGGGCCAGGCCGTCGAACGAGAGCGAGAACTGCCCGGCGACATTGACCACGCCGCTGTGGCTTGGTGCAAAGTTATCGTCGAAATAGGTCACGTTCTGCGAGGTCAAGAAGCTCATGCCCAGCGAGTCGCCCGGGTTGCCGCCGCCCGAGAAGTCGATGCCGACGTTGACCGGCGTCAACAAGCTGCCGGCGAAGGCCGGGTCGGTATGCGCGCCGGCCGCGGCGCCGCCGAACTGCGGCAGGCCGAACGCCGTTTCGTTGATTTGCATGTGGTCGGCCCCGCCCTCGCCGAAGAACGCGAACGAACTGGCGCCGTCGAGCGTCACGAGCGGGCCGCCGTCGAGCGTGTAGGCGTCGGTCGTGAGGCCGGTGCGGGTCAGCACGAGATTGTTGGGATTGTTGTCGCCCTCGACCGTTACGCCCCCGACGTCCGTGAGCGTGAGGTTGACGTCTTCGATGTTCGAGAACGTCAGCGTTTGACCGGCGCCGGCCGTGATGGTATTGGCCGTCATTACGACGTTTTGGCCCCCAGTGTCGTAGTTCAGAACGTCGGAGATGTCTGGTCCGCCGCCGTCGATGCTCGCCGGGGCGCTGAGCGGGCCGGTGACGTTGAACACGTCGTTGCCGGCCTGTCCATTGAAGTTGTTGGTACTGCCGGCGCCGAGCGCGCCGCCCGCGATGAAGAACTGATCGTTGCCGCTGCCGGCGTTGATCGTGTTTGTCACGCCGGCGGCCGTGCTGTTCACGTTGAACGTATTTCCGCCCGATCCGCCTTCGACCAACAGCGAGTCGAGCGCGGCCGGGTTGTAAGTCACCAACGGCGAGGGGACCAGGCCGCTGAACGTGAGCTGGTTGTTGCTGACGCCGACCGTTCGACTCGTGGCGTCCGCCGAATCGTCGACGGTCAGATCGGTGGAGATGCTGCCGGTGAACGTGAGATTCACCGGGCCGGTGATCCCGCTCAAGCTGCCCGCATTGCCGACGTTCAACTGATTGGCCGCCGCGCCGGTCACGTCGGTGATCACGGGCGTTTGCAGCAAGTTGACGATCGAACCGGCGCCTGTGCCGGTGTTCATGGTCAGCGAACTCAGGCCGGTCGCCGCATTGGCGGCCGTGATATTCACGTTGTACGTGTCGAGCTGACCCGCGCCCTGGACGGCGACGTTCGTTTTGTTGGCGAAATAGACCGTTTCGAACAACGCGTTGTGGCTGAACACGCCCGTGGCATGGGTCCCGGGCGGCAGCGCGGGCAGACCGTACGAGGCGATGGTCGGGATCGAAAGCGAACCGGGATCGCCGATGTCGATGGCGTCGGTTCCGGCTGCGCTGGCGTCGTAGGTCACGTTGGCTGCGGCGCTGAGATCTTCGATCGGACGCAGGCCCGCGTAGCTGATCGTAGACGTGATCGCTCCGTGCGTTAGCGCGATCGTACCCGAGTGCGGACCGCTGGGAGTGTAGACTTCGTTGTCGTACCTGCCAGCAACGCTGCCGACCAGAATCAAGGAATTGTCGTGCCCCGTCTGTGCGTCGAACGCGAGCCCGCCGCTGGGGATCGGGTCGCCGTTGCTCGAATCGACGGTGAGTTCATCGTCGGCGCTGTTGCCCGCAATCGTTAGCGACGAGATCGACGCCAGGGCGACGGTTTCTTCCAACGTGCCGTTGACGTCCAACTGCAGCAATGTGCCGCTGGTGTCGAGCACGGCCAAGATCTGGGCGGCGCCTGCCGTAAAGTTGCCGACGTTGAAGTTCAGCGGCGCGCTGCCGTTCGTCGTGGTTGTGGATTCGATGCCCGAGTAAGTGATGGCGTTGAAGTTGCCGAACGTGAACTGGCCTGCGCCCGTGCCTGTTACGTTCTGTTGCGGATTGGTCGTTCCAGCGAGATCAACGCTGAGCGCGTCGCCCGGGAGGGCGGTTGGCAGGCCGCCGTTGACGTTGATCGTTGCGGTCGCCGAAGGGGACGCATCGAACGAGTCGTTGCCGCTGCCGCCGTCGACCGTCACGGTGGCGACCGTGCCGCTGTAGGAGATGGGGGCCGCGCCGTCGCGCACGATTTGGCTGCTGGTGATGTCGTAGGCATGCGCCGCGGCGCCGCCGGCGTCGCTCACCGTCAGCGTCGCGCCGCTGGTCGCCGTGCTGAAAGCGAGCCCTTGCGGCACGGAAGCGCCGCCCGTGTAATCGACGAACAGCGAACCGCCGGTCACCGTTGGCGTCGTCGAGGCGCTGGCGGTTCCGGCGATCGACGTCGTCCCGGCGGCGCTGAAAGCCAGGTTTCCGCTCAGCGCAGTAACGCTGGCGCCCGTTGGCACGCCGATGCCGCCGCCGGCGCTGAGCGACACGTTTCCGCCCGCCGTTAGGCTGACGCCGGCGCCGACGGTGATGTTTCCGCCCGAGATCAAGGAAAGATCGTTATAGCCGGCGTGTGCGGTCACCGCGGCCGTCACGACGATGTTTCCCGGGTTGTCGCTACGGCCGACGAGCACCGAACCCGCCGTGATCTGGCCCAATTCGGCGTCGCTGATCCCCAAATCGCCCGGCGTGGCGCCGCCGCCGAGGTCGATATCGCGAGCCGTGGTGCTGCCCTGCTGGAGCGTAACCGTGTGGTTGGGGGCCGTGATGGCGGCGTTGATCGCCATGTCGTCGGCGCTCAGCACGACGTCTCCGGAGTTGCCAAATTGAGTCATGTCGATGGGGTTGCTGACCGTCAGCAGCCCGCCAGCCCCTAAGACCGTCACCTGCACCGTCCCGCCGAACAGAGAGCCAAGGCCCGGGAAGCCGGAGCCCGGGTCTACGCTGCCCACGGTCAGGCTGGTCGAATCGACGAAAGTGATAGACCCGCTGGCTACGCCCGAGATTTGCGATATCGCATTGCCGGAATCGCTCAGGTTGACGACCGCAGCGGCGAACACTTTCAGGTTCGCGACCGTCAGCGACGCGCCGGCGTTCTGGCTGATCGTGGAACTTACCGGGTTGTCGATCAGCAGCGACAGAGTATTCCAACCGGCGCCGACGTCGGTAATGGGCGAGGTGAACGTGATGTCGGAGTTCGTGCCGCTCGTCGTGCCGATCCGGAGAATGCCGGCGGTGACTTGGGCCAGTTCGGCGTTCGTCAGGCCGAGCGTGCCGGCCGCATTCGGACCGCCGAGGTCGATGGCGGTATTCACGGTCTTCGGCAACAGCGAGACGATTCCGCTGCCGGCGTCGATCGAGTTCTGAATGGTCATCGCGTCGGCGCCGACGGTAATATCGCCGCCGGCGGTCTTCAGGCTGCTCGTGGCGTCGAGGTTGAAGCTGTCGGCGCTGAGCCCGATTTGTCCGGCGCCGGTAGCCGCCGCCGCGGAGCCGCCAATGAGATCGATTCCGTAAGAGCCGGCGCCCGCGGCGCCCGCGATCGACAACGATCCTGCGCCGGTGGAAAGCACCTGGGCCGCGCCCTGCACGAGTACGCCGTCGTTGTCGCTTCCCGTGTCGCCGCCCTTGCCCTTGAGCACGATCGCTCCGCTCGCCGAGGTGATCGTCGCGTGATCGACGTCGATCCCCACGAAGTTGCCCGAGGTCGGCGTGACGCCCTGGTTGGCTTGCAGCGTGATGTTGCCGCTGGTCGTCGAAAGGCTGGCGCCGCTGTTGACGGCGATGCTGGAGTCGACGTTCGCATCGAGGTCGAACGCGCCGAACGACGAAGTCCCGTTGAACGCCAGACCGGGAATTGCAGGCGAGTCGTGCAGGCCGATCGTGAAACTTGTGGCGTACGCGTTGGCCCCGCTGTCGTTAAACGCGACGGACGTTGCCGTCCCAGAGTCAGAGACGTCGACCAGACCGAACGCCGACTCGTGAGCCACCGTGAGCGTGGCTGTACCGTTGCCGGATACGTTGGCGTCGTCCGTGCCGCTCCACGTGCCGCCAGTCAAGGTCAGCGTTGCGGCATCAGCGCCAGTCGCCGCGACGCCGACGGCCTCGTTAGCCGCCAGGTTCACGATGAGATTTCCTCCGACTTCGCTGAAAGCCGCCAGCACCCGTCGGTCTTCCAACCCTTCGATGCTCAACAGCCGCCGCCGTTCAGGAGCGGCTCCTTCCGACGTGAACAACGAAGGACGAAAGAACACCGAAGAGCGGCGTTGCCTGGTTTCGCGTGCTTTACGCGAACGATCGCTGCGGCGGATCTGCATCGTCTGGTTCCTTGAACGAGTTGACGTACTCGCGGTCAAGCGGCCGTATCGCGCGCACGGCGATGAACCGCCAAAGGTCAGCCTGAAAACCGAGATCAGGGTAAACTGCGAAAACGGGGGCTATGGTAAACGGCGCGGGTCGCAAAGACAAGGATGATTAGGAAAAAAACGACGTCAATGCCCCCCAGGTGATGTAAAAAGTCCAATTTGCCCGCCCAAACATGCCGCAACCCTGTTTTTGCGAGCTATGCTGCCGTCGAGGGAGAGTACGCCGAGCGACAAAATTGCCGAATTCAAAAGAATTTCAAAGATTTACGGGGGCGGTTTGCCGGGACGCTCGGCAGTCGCCGCGGTCGAGGACGTCAGCTTTGCGATCCCCGCGGGAGAAGTTTTCGGGCTGCTAGCCCGGATTATTCATCAGCCCACACTAACCCGAAGCGCAAGCGAGGTGGAGCAACGCACTTACCTCGCTGGCGCTTCGGGTTGGTATCGAGCGCTTTGTCAAGTAATAGCCAGGCTGTGAATAATCCGGGCTAAGCCCAAACAGGGCGGGCAAGAGTACGCTGGTCAAGATGCTGCTGACGATTTGCCGTCCGACATCGGGACGCATCAGGCGGCTGGGGCGCCCTTGGAGCGATCGCCGCACGCTGTCGCTCGGCTTCATGGGCCTGCTGTCGACGGCCGCCAGCCGGCAATTCGCGGCGCTCGACGATTGAGTTCGCGGCGAGGCGTTCAGTAGCGCATCAACTGCCCGTGTTCGACGGTGTCTTCATAGGTCATTCCCGTCAAAAGCCGTCGCATGATTTCGCCTCCCCGGCTCGATTGCAAAAGCCGCGCGAATTTACGGTCGCTCTGCTCAACACCAGGAAGCAAGCGGCGTGCCGCCGGTCGCGGATAAGCTTGGAAGAGCTTGGCATCAAACCAGTTACGAACACGCCATCCGCAGGCGTCAAGCAGAGCCTGCCGCGTCGAGCGCCCTCTTTTTGATGGCGCAAGTGACGAACCGAAGGTGCGAAGCGTCAGGCGTCCTAAATGCGCCGCGGGGGTGGTGAAACCGTTTGAACGGGAGTCAAGGATAAACGCTCCGAAACTGTAGGGAACGCCCTCCGTGGCGTTCTCTACAGAGAATCTCCTTTACATTCGGTCAAATGGTATCACTATCCGGCGGGCGACTCATTTCCTCGCCGGCGCGTTTTGGATTAGAATCGCTGTTAGTGTTTGGACTTGCGGACGGCGATTCTGAGCGGGCCGAGGCGTTTCGCTCGGGCTGTTGCCGTGGATTTTCACCGCTTCAAGGAAAATGGAGCCCATGATTCGTTCGAACTCGACTCGCCGCCTGCGGGGCCCCGCTTGCTTGCTAGCGACGGGCATTATGGCAGTGCTCTTGAACGGGGCGACCGGCTGGGCTCAACAGCCGCCGGGCGGCGCAGCGCCCCCTCCCGGCCCGCCGCCTGGCGCGGCGTGGCTGATGTCGGGCGACGGCGGCATGCCTTGGCCGGTGGCCGCCATGTTTACGGGCTTTTGGGTGTTGATGGCGGCCGAAGTCGCCATCATTTCCAAGTCGGCCGGTCGACTCGACAAGCCCAAGAAGAAGGACCAGTACCAGGAAGCCGAATGATTTTCGCCCGATGGAGCGAAGATCGCTTGAAAACTTTTTGACTAGACCGCGGAGTTGCTCGGTAATGAATGGTTGGACGGTACTGACATACTTTTACTACATCGGACTGGTCTTCATCGCCCTCTGGATCCTGGGCACCAACGTCAAGGAAGGGCTGTGGGGCAACGCGCTGTTGGCCTTCAATTGGCTCGTCGCGGCGTTTGGCACGCTCGCCATTTGGCAGCCAGGGCTGAAGGTCGCCCTCTCCGCGTTGAAGCCCGCGCCCGACGGTCAGTTGCTGATTCTCGCGGTCGCGATGGGATTGTACCTGGTCTTGTTTCTGGTCTTCTTCCTCGGCATGCGGACGGCGACCGACGGACTATCGAAAGTCAAAGTGGCGTTTCACCCGGTCGCCGACACGATCGGCAGCGTGGTCTTCTGCGGGCTACTGTTCCTGGGCATTGCCGCCGCCAGCCTTCCGGTAATCGTCGTGCTGCAAATGGGCAAGCCGGCTTAGGCCTCGTCGAGAGTGATAGGTCAGGCTTTCCAGCTTGACGCGGTGGGGTGGGCTGGCGGCAGAGCGAAGCGATGCCCCAGACGCGCGCCGCGGCGAGCGGAACGGTATCCACACATGTGACGCAGCGTGCGGTTGCAAAGCCTGACCTACGTATGGTCAACGGCCCTTCGGCCAGACTATCCCCCTCCCCGCGATCGAACGATCCGTGGTCCGCGTGTTTGACGATTGGCTCCCTATCCAGTGAGTCGAAATTAGCGCTCGTTGCCCGACATCCTGATTCCCCCGTCGGATCCGGATGTCCGCCGAGGACTCGCGGATGCGAGTAGCAGATTTTTCCGCCAATTCTCGACTTTTCCGTTGCCAAGATGCTTGACACGACCGTTCCTCGGCGGGAAAATCGCTGGCGTCTGAGGGGGCTCCCCTCGTTGCCTCAGGCATTCGCCGAGATCGCTCCTTTGGCCTAAAGGGTTGCGTCATGTCGTCTGCCTCTCCGCGCTCGTCGTCGCTTCGCAAAGCTCGCCGTTCTTTCGAGGTTCTTGAGTCCCGCATCGCTCCCAGCGATACGCTGCTCGTGCTGGGCGCCGCGATCGCCGCCGCCCAGCCCGAAACCTTGTTGATCGCGCCACCCAAGCCTGCGACGCCGCGGCAGCCGTGGACGCCCGAGAAGATGGAAGTCGCGGTCCCGTCGATTCCCTCGACGCTTCCTGCCGAGGCGAACACGCGAGTGACCGTCGCCCCGGAAGCCGTAGACGAGTTGTTCCGCGACGAACTCGACATCCAGCCAATCAAGATGAGCGAGAAGCTCGGCCCCGACATCGAAATCGAGGCGCCTACTTCTCCCCGCCCTGCCGCGCCACTTAGCCTGGGGATCGGGACGAGCCCGAGCCCGGCCCCAGGCAGTGGCAGCGGTGGCAGCGCTGGAGGGAGTGGCGGCGGAGGTGGCGGCGGCTCTCATGGCCCGAGCCAGGCAATGACGGGCACGACCGACGTGGTTCGTGCGGCTGCGCCGGCCCCGAACACTTCGAGTACCATGTCGCCAATGGATTTTGGGCCTGTCGCCAATGATGACTACTATCAGGTAGCCCATGACGATGTATTCAGCGATAATGTGTTGACCAACGACAGCGGATTCGGCACGGTTTATCTCGACAGCCTGCCGACGTTGGGTACGGTGGATATGGACCCGGGCGGAGGTTTCACGTAC
>DATKRK010000277.1:0-18873 GCA_035532215.1 Pirellulales bacterium
AGCCGCAACCAAAGTCGCTTTTCGCTCCGCGAAAAAGGCGCCTTTTTCGCGGAGCGAAAAGCGACTTTCTGGAGCCTGAGTTTGAATTTCCTGCCGCGAAACCCGGCTTGACCCTCAGGGCGTAATCTTCGCGGCCCGGAAAGAAACAGAACGTTTGTAGTACGGATGACACGGATATTTATTAAGAACGAGGCCAAGCGACTTCCGCGGTTCGCTCGGTCCTCGCAAAGCCTCTTTCAGAAAGAGAGCGATGAGAAGAAGGAAGTTGTTTCGGTCCTGTTCCCGAATCTTCTTGATCCGTACTACAAACGTTCAATTTCTCCGCGTCTCGCGAAGATTCATGCGGCGCTTTTGGCGGGGGCGAGCCACGGATGAAACACGGATCGAACACCGATCGGAGATGGTTTTTCCGACTCTGTTTTTCATCCGTGTTCCATCGGTGTTTCATCCGTGGCTCAATGGGTTGCGGCCGAAGGACGCGCTGGGCCATCCGTGGTTTAAAAAGCCGTGGCTCGTGCTTGCGACGATGATCGGAGAATGCTACTCGGGCAGCTTGAAATCGGCGATCCAGAGTTGGCTGGAGTGGTCGGCGGTGCGGTTGCTGGTCCACATCAACTTCTTGCCGTCGGGCGAGAAGACCGGCAGCACGTCGGCCGTCGGGTGATCGGTGACGCGGATCACCGGCCCATCGGCCGAGAGTTGGCCGTTCTCGACCTTGTACTTCATCAGCCACAGATCGTAGTTGGGCCGCTTCGTGGGGTCGGAATGATCGGCGCCGGTCCAGATGATATAAGGCTGGCTGGGGTGCCAGTAGGGCGCCCAGTTCACGCCGACGTTGTCGGTCAGGGCGACTTCGTGCTGGCCGTCGATGCCGATGCCATAGATTTGCAGCATGTCTTTTTCTTTACGGTCGCTGCGAAAGATCACCCAGCGGCCGTCGGGCGAGATGAACGGCCCGCCGTCGTAGCCCGGCTTGTTCGTGAGTTGGCGGACGTTCGAGCCGTCGGCGTTCATCACGTACAGGTCGGGGTCGCCGTCGCGCGTGCTGCAAAAGGCGATCAGCTTGCCGTCGCGCGAGTAGGCGCCTTCGGCGTCGTACCCGGGCGCGTTGGTGAGTTGCACCAGATGCGAGCCGTCGAGATCAGCCTGAAAGATGTCCATGTACGGATCGAAGTTCCATTCGTATCGCCGGCGCCGGCCGCTGGCAGCGTCGTCGGCCTGCTTCTTGCGCTCGTCGGCTTCGGTCTTGTCGAGCTGCGGGTCGAGATGGCTCGAGGCGTACAGAATGTGCTTGCCGTCGGGCGAGAAGTTGCTGCACGTCGTGCGGCCGCGGCCGGTGCTCAGCCGATGCGGCGGACCCTTGGGCAACGTCTGCGTGTAGATTTGGTAAAACGGATAGTCCTTGGGCACGGCCTGGTAGATGATCGATTTCTGGTCCGGCGAGAAGTAACCTTCGCCCGCCTTGACGAAGCCGTCGGTGACTTGCTGGACGTTGGAGAGGAATTGAGTCTCGATCGACGCGGCCGGCTCGTCGGCCAGGCAAGGCCGGCCGCCGGCGAGGCAAGACCAGCCGCCGGCGAGGGCCGCAAACAGCAGACAGGCGGCAATGAATGGAATCGGCAGGCGGGACGACATGCGGGGTTTCTCCTGGGAGAAGGTCGGCGGCAGGCGGTTGGTGCGAAGGGATCGGGGGGATTCGGGGCCTTGATCGCTCCGTGATACAATCTGCCAATTATAAGTCCCTGCCTGCCGCATGCCACCTGCTACCTAGCAATCGCGAAACTCATGAAGATCTACACGAAAACGGGCGACCGGGGCGAAACCGGGCTGTTCGGCGGGCCGCGCGTCCGCAAGGACCACCTGCGGATCGAGGCTTACGGCTCGGTCGACGAACTCAACGCGGTGCTGGGCCTCGTCCGCAGCGAGAGCCTGCCGGCCGAGATCGACGCGGTGCTGGAGAGCATTCAGAACTCGCTGTTCGACCTGGGCGCCGAATTGGCCTCGCCCGATCCGGCGCGGATGGGCGTGCCGGTCGTCGGCGCCGCGCACGCCGAGGCGCTGGAACGTGCGATCGACCTCTACGAGGCCAAGCTGCCGCGGCTGAAAACCTTCATTCTGCCGGGCGGTTGCCGGGCCGCCGCCCAGTTGCACCTGGCCCGCACCGTCTGCCGCCGGGCCGAGCGGCGGCTCGTTTCGCTGGCGGCCGCCGAAACGATCTCCGGCGAGTTGGTCGTCTACCTGAACCGCTTGAGCGATCTGTTGTTCGTGCTGGCCCGCGAATTAAACCGCGTTTCCGGCCAAGGCGACGTCCCTTGGCGGAAGGGGGTGCAAGGATGAGGGCGGAGGGCTGAAGGCGGAGAATACGGATGGCACGGGTACGAAATTCCGTTCCATCAATTGTTAGGCGTGGTAGAATCGTGCGATGGACAGGGTCTACATCGAGACGTCGATCGTCAGCTACGCGTCGGCTTGGCAGAGTCGAGACATCGAAACCGCTGCTCGACAACAACAAGCACGCGACTGGTGGAAATCGCAACGTCCGAAGTTCGATCTCGTCACTTCGCAGTTGACGCTCGACGAGGCATCCGCAGGCGACGCCGGCGCGGCGCGCGATCGACTTGAATTGCTAAAGGGGCTCTCCCTCGTCGATATCAACGCCGACGTTGAAGCGCTCGCCGCACGATTGCTGGCCGCTCATACAATGCCGCAGAAGGCTGCAGCCGATGCTTTGCACGTTGCCGCCGCCGCTCTTGGCGATGTAAAATATTTACTGACGTTGAACTGCAAGCATATTGCCAATGCCCGTGAACTCCCCCGCATTTACGAGTTGCTGGACCGCGAAGGGGTGGGGCCGCTGCTGATTTGTACGCCTGCCGAGTTTCTGGGTGGTGACGCTGATGACGAAGAAACAACCGATTCTTGACGAACTACACGCCGTTCGCGAGCAACTGCTCGCCGAATCCGGGGGCACTCTGGCCGGACTCGTTGCCCGGTTGCAGGCGGAGCAAGAGGCGTCTGGCCGCACCATACTCAAAACACGACGGACCATCCGAGGCGCCGGAGTGCCGCGACCGGCCCGTCCTTCCGAAGCTGCGTGCGGAGGCGACGGAAATCCTTGAACGCCTGGCGGATCGGCAGGTCGGTCAAACGCCCGATCTCAAGCGCCAGCCAGATCGATACCTCACGCGCCAATTTGCAGCGTCTAGGCTTTGAGAAGCTCCTTCGCCGTTTTTTCGACCTTTCGCCGTCTTCCACGGCGTGCTAATCTGGGCGGTCGGACGTTACTCTGCACGGCTAATCAGGTTGCAACTTGGGCTGGCAACGAATCCGAGGGCGTCGTTTGCATCGTGGCGCGACGCCACCATAATTAGAGAGAGGAAAGCTGTTTTTCCTTGCGCGCCTGTCCGTCGCATGGCGGGCCCGGCGGGTGCTGCGGTGAAAGCCTTACATTCTGGAGATTTGCGATGAAGAAGATTGAGGCAGTCATTCGGCACTTCAAGCTCGAAGATGTCAAGAATGCGCTCAGCGAACAAGGCATCCAGGGCATGACCATCACCGAAGTCCGCGGGTTCGGCCGCCAGAAGGGCCACACCGAAATGTACCGCGGCACCGAATACGCCGTCGACTTCGTGCCCAAGGTCAAAGTCGAAGTCGTCGTGGCCAACGGCAACGTTCAGAAGGTGATCGACACCATCATGCGCGCGGGGCAAACCGGCCAGATCGGCGACGGCAAGATCTTCGTGATCGGCCTGGAAGAAACGGTCCGCATTCGCACCGGCGAAACGGGCGAAGAAGCGATCTAACGACGCATGACGGCATCGGCCGTTGGAGCGCCAAAGGCGGACGATCCGGCGCGATCCATGACCACCGCGTCTCGAATGCGAACTCGCGTGCTAGCCGCCAAAGAGCGGCTGGCGGAAGGGCGCTCGCTCTTGCGCCGCCGGCACGCCGAAGGCATGTCGGGCGTCGCGGCGGGCGCGGCGCTGGCCGATTTGTTCGATTCGATCCTGCTCGAATTGTTCGAGGCGGCGCTCGACGATCTGGGCGAGAACGGCCCGGACGGATTGAAACGCGAACTGACGCTGGTTCCGCACGGCGGCTACGGCCGCCGCGACCTGGCGCCCTATTCCGACGTCGACCTGATGCTGTTGCACGCGCCGGGGGTTGAAGAGCGCGTGGCGCCTTTGGCCCAGCGGATGCTGCAAGATCTGTTCGACGTCGGGTTGGCGCCCGGCCAAAGCGTGCGCACGCCCTTGCAGGCGTGCCAGTTGGCGCGCAAGGATCCGATCATTTGGACGTCGCTGGTCGAAGCTCGCTATCTGGCGGGCGGCGCCGTCGGGTTCGCCGATTTCTCGCACCGTTTTCAGAAGCAGGCCCAGCGGCGCACGGCCCGGCTGATCGCGGCGGTCGAAAAAGCCCGCAGCGACGAACGCCTGCAATACGGCGAGACGGTTTACTTGTTGCAGCCCAACGTCAAGCGCTCGCGCGGCGGCTTGCGCGACATCCAACTGTTGCGCTGGATCGGCTTCGCGCGTTACGGCGCCGCCGATCCCGCGACGCTGGTCGCCCGCGCCGCGCTGCCGGCCGAAGACGAAACGGCGCTCGGGCGCGCGCAGGAGTTCTTGCTGCGGGTGCGCAACGAGATGCACTTTCACGCCGGCAAGTCCAACGACAATCTCGATCGGGCCGAACAGCTTCGCCTGGCCGAAGCGTTCGGCTTCGCCGGCCGGCCGGGGCTGCTGCCGGTCGAAGAGTTCATGCGGGAATACTTTCGCGCCACCGAAGCGGTCAGCCAGATCGTCAAACGGTTTGCAGCCAACGCGCGGCGCGGCCCGCGCTGGGGCGAGTTGTTCGCGCCGTTGTTCAGCCATCAGTACGAAGGCGACTTCCGCATCGGGCCGGCGCAGATCACCGTGAACCCGCGCTCGCTGGCCAAGCTCTGCGGCGATCCCGCCGAGATTCTACGGCTGGCCGATCTGGCCAATCTGTGCGACAAGCCGATCGCGCGCTCGACCTGCGAGGCGATTCGCCAGGCCGTGCCCGATTTGCCCGACGAAATCACGCCGGAAACGTCGCGGCGCTTCATCTCGCTGCTCTCGCAGCCCGCGCGGCTGGGCGAATTGCTGCGCAGCCTGCACGAAATGGGCGTGCTGGAACGAATCATTCCCGCCTTCGCTCACGCCCGCTGCTTGCTGCAATTCAACGAGTATCACAAATACACCGTCGACGAACACTCGCTGCGCGCGGTCGAGCACGCCACCGATTTCGGCCGCGACGCGGGCCCGGTCGGGTTCGTCTATCGTCACATCAAGCGCAAATGGCTGCTGCACCTGGCGCTGTTGCTGCACGATTTGGGCAAGGGCTACGCCGAAGACCACAGCGAAGTCGGCCAACGGATCGCCCGCGAGACGGCCGAGCGGCTGCACCTTTCGAAGCCGGAGGCCGAATCGCTGGAGTTTTTGGTACACAAGCATCTCTTGATGTCGCACCTGGCGTTTCGGCGCGATACGAGCGACGACCAGGTGGTGCTGCGTTTCGCCATCGAGGTCGGCTCGCCCGAGTTGATGCAGATGCTGTTCGTGCTGACCGCCGCAGATTTATCGGCCGTGGGCCCCGGCGTGCTGAACGCCTGGAAGATCGAAGTCTTGGCCGACCTGCACCGCCGCGCCATCGAGCACCTGGCCGGAGACGCGCCGGCCATGAACTCCGAGGAATTCTTGCAGCAGCGCCGCGAGGAAGTGCTGGCCGCGCTCGACCAACGCCAAGGGCCCGAACGCGACGGGGCGCAGCGCGAGGCGGGACCACGCGAATGGTTCGAACGGCAACTCGCGGCGGCGCCGCCCTCTTACCTGCTCACGACCGGGCCCGAGGCCGTGATCGAAGACCTCGATCCCCTGCGCGCCCTCGAGCACGGCGAGGTGTTGACTTCGGGCCGCTATCAGAGCGAGACGAAAACCGTCGAGTACAAGGTCGCGGCCTACGAGGACATCGTGCCGGGCGTGTTCCACAAGCTGGCCGGCGCTTTGGCGGGTCGCGGATTACAGGTCTTGTCCGCCGAAATTCATACCCTGGCGGATGGCCTGGTGTTCGACCGCTTTTACGTGCTCGATCCCGATTTCGCCGCCGAGCCGCCGCCGGAGCGCATCGACGAAGTCTGCCTGGCGCTGTCCGCCGCCTTGACCAAGCCGGCCAAGCCCACGTTCCGCCGCGTCTGGCGCGCCGGCCAGCAGCGCCAGGCGACGTTACCCTTGCTGCCGACCCGCGTGCGGATCGATAACAGCACCTCCGATCGCTTCACGATTATCGACGTCTTCGCGGCCGACAGGACGGGCCTGCTGTATACCATCGCCCGGTCGCTGTTTCGCTCGGGGCTGTCGGTGGCCGTCGCCAAGATCGGCACGTATCTGGACCAGGTCGTCGACGTGTTTTACGTTACCGATCAGGCTGGCGGAAAAATCGTCGACGAAGCGCAGCTCGGCGAGATCCGCAGCCGGCTGCACGACGATATCGCAGCGTTCGAACAGGCAGAAACCAACAGCACGCGCAGTTGGTGAGCGCGCGTCAACGCAATGCGGCGCTCTGTCGCAGACAAAAGCAGCGGGTTACGCCCCGGCGACTTGTACGTCGCTTTCCGCGGCCTCTTCGGCCAGCGAAGCCAGCCGGCCCGTAAACCGGCAGCCGATCAGATATTGGCGCTCGCCGCCCGAGCGGACTTCGGAGACGTGGATCACGCGCGCGGTGACGTAGATCAAGACCGGCGCCTAGCCCAGTTCGACCGCCAGGGTTTCCGTCTCGGGCGTTGCCGTCGACAGATACGAAAAACCGCCCGCCGAGAGATCTTGGCAGACGACTTCGCGAAACTCGGCCAATTCCGGCACTTGCTCGCCGGTACACGCCGCCAACCGCTGGACGCAACGATAGTTGCGGCGCTGCGGACCTCGCCGATTGGCATCCTCGCTCAACCGCTTGGCAATCAAGCGATGAACTTGTTTATAAAAGCTTGAATCGCTCGCATCGGCCATAGCCGCCCTCCCCTTGACGCACTTCGAGACTTCGCTGCGCCGCCGCCAACCTTCCCGGTCGGTCTCGCACGCGACGCATCCAAAATCGCCAACCAATCCTTACGTCGTTGCGGCCGAGCCGGCAAATCCGCTTTCCATCTGCCGGCCCTCGGCTTGGCGATTTGCCAGACCGGCGGCCGCAAGGGGGGAGCGAACGTCAGGATCGGACGGGTTATGTCGATCGTGCGGCGGCGAGCGACCATTAGCCGAGCGATATGGGGCTAGTGCATTGTCAGGTCTAGGATTTGGGGTTAGCAATTTCAAGCAGCGGGGGTGGCTGGCGGCAGAGCGAAGCGATGCCCCAGCGAACTGGGGCTTCGCCCAGGCGCCCGCCTACCTCAAAATCAAGACCTGACAATGCACTAGGCGTTCGTCGCCACCGACGCATCGTCCGCCACGTTGACCCACACGTGAACGTGGGGCGTGCCGCGGAAGTACCAGACGAACGACGGGCCTTCCAGGCGCCAGCAGTCCCAGACCTGATCGTTGCCGATATCGCCCTGCTTGTAGAAGGCCAACGAGCAGCCATCGAGACCGCCCTGGGCTTTCAGGCAGGCGAGCACTTCGTCGCGATCGCCTTGGCGATACGGCTCGATCAGCTTCTGCAAGACTTTTTGCACTTGCTCCTTTTGGTCGGAGTGCATTTCCGTCAGCGGAATGCCCGGCAACTCGGCGTCGTTGCCGCGGAAGCCGACTTTTTGTTCGACGGGCAACTTTTCGACCAGCGCCAGCGTCTGCTGCTTGCCGTCGAGCATCTTGTAGAGCTTGTTGGCCTCGATCGCCTGATGCCAAAAGACGTTGCTCGGATGCCCCGCGTCTTCGTTGAAGTGCCCGCCGGCGGCATGGCCATAAAAGATCGGCCCGCCGAAAGCCATGTGCTCGGTCGAATTGCCGTCGCAGCGCATCGTCAAGTGCCGGCCGGTCATCACGAACTCGAACTTGTCCGCGCCCGGGGCGCCGAAAATGGCGATCGTCTGCTCGCGGCCGTAGCCGCCAGCGTCGTCCTCCAACTGCCGGTCGATCTTCTCGTGCCAATCGGGCTGGAGCATGCCCTCGAAAATCTTGCGGATCATGGCCTGCTGGTCGCCGGTATAGAAATCGCTTGAAATCTCGGGATCGGTGATTTGCCAGTTATTGGCGACCCGCGTGCGCAGCAAACCCCGCTTCGGATCTTGATAATCCCAAGCGAAGCAGATGGTCTTGCGTTGTTTATCGGACAGCGACTCGTAGAGCGTCTTCACCAGCGTTTCGGGAGTGCTGGCCGTCGCGGGCGTTTCGGCCGCCGTGGCCCACAATGGCAGCGAGCCGGCCGCAACCACGGCCGCCGAAGCGGCGCCGGCCGTCTGCAAGAACATGCGCCGGCTGATCTCGCTCGCCGAGGAAACTGGGCGAATCTCGGGCATCGAATCGCAATCGGGGCAGAAGCGCGTCGGGCGTTGCATCGTGGAACCTCCGTAAGCAGGGCTGAAGGCTGGTTTGCGGGCGGTTGATCTCGGGCTAGAACCGCCGGCCGATATTAGAGCAAACCCTAGTGGTTGTGCAATCTTTTCGGGTTACATACCTCGTTGTACTACACATCTTTTCCGCTAGATTTCCCGATCGACTTCGGCCGCTCGTTTTAATTAGCCCAGGCATTTATGCCTGGGACCCGCGGAACGATTTTATCCCTCCGTCCCCGATTGGCGCCTCGCGGGCCGCCTCTGGCGGCCCGCGAGGCACCAATCTGAAAAAGGGGTGTGCGCGATGCACGGATCCCAGGCATAAATGCCTGGGCTACATAAAAAAACAGCCGCCGCGCCGTCTTGAAGCCTTGAACGGCGCGAGAAGAATTCTTGTGTAGCACAACGAGGGTTACACCCCGTGCGCTGAACGCTTGGCGGCCCGCGGCTTGGCTGGCTGGCAAACAGGGCAGAAAAACGTCGATCGCTGCGCTTGCACGATCCGCACGATCGAGCCTGAAGCACAGCCGCGGCACGTCTCGCCCGCGCAATCATAGACTCGATGGTGGTTCTGAAAGGCGCCGGCCTGATTGAGCGCGTTGCGGTACGTGCCGTCGGAGAGCGTCGAGCCTTCATGGCGGATCGCTGTTTCGAGCACGTCGCGAATCGCCTCTTCGAGCGCTTGCCAGTCGCCGGCCTGCAACCGATCGCAGCGCCGACGCGGATGAATGCCGGTCCGGTGCAGAATCTCCGAGGCGTACAAGTTGCCGATGCCGGCGACCGCCCGTTGGTCCAACAGCGCCACCTTGATCTCGCGCCGGCTCTTACCAAGCCGCTCGCGCAACATTTCGGCCGTCGCCTCCAGTGCATCGGGGCCGATCGCCTCCAGTCCGTAGCGCCGCTCGAAATCGGCGGCCGGCGCCAGCGTCACCGTGCCCAGCCCCCGGCGGTCCCAAAACTTGAGCTCGCTCGCCAATCCGCCTTCCAATTGAAAAATCAGCCGTAAATGCTCGCGACCGGGCGGTTCGGCCAAGAGCACCAGCCCGGTCATTCGCGGCTCGATCACGATCGAATCGCCCTCGGCGCCGCGCGGATGATCCAAGCGAATCACGAGCCGCTTGCCGATCCGGCCCAGCCCGACGATGGTGCGGCCGGTCGTTCGCCGCCGCAGCCGGGCGAAATCGGGCGAAATCTGAATCGGCTTCAAGCGGCACTTCGGGCGAATCACGTCGCGAATGCGGCAGCCGACGACCGCCGCGATGCCGCGCTTCATCGTTTCGACTTCGGGCAGTTCAGGCACGGCCGGTTCGCGATCGGTTGCGGATGACTACTGCCACCCTCCCGTCAACTTAGTATTGAAAAGACGCTACTTCGTTTCGAACGCCGCCAGCAGGCTTGAGACGTAGTCGCCCAACTCGGCCAGCACTTCGCCACGGGGCCGCGAACCCGCTTCGGCGATGCGGCGCACGATCGCCGAACCGACGATAAGACCATCGGCCACAGGGGCCAGTCGCCGCACGTGTTCGGGCTGGCTGATGCCGAAGCCGATGCAGATCGGCGTCGTCGTCTGTTCGCGCAGCCAGCCGACGTTGTCGACGAGCGATTGGGGCAAAGCCGTGCGTTCGCCGGTGATGCCGGTCACCGAGACGTAATACAAAAAGCCCGTCGAGGCTTCGGCGATCCGCAGCGCCCGCTCGCGCGGGGTGGTGGGCGTGACCAATTGAATCAGGCTGAAATCGGCCTTGCGGCAGATCGCGGCCAGTTCGGCCGACTCTTCGACGAGCAAGTCGGGCACGATCGCGCCCGACACGCCGGCCGCCTTGGCTTCTTCGACATATCGTTCCAACCCGTGCCGCAGCACGATGGCGTAACTGACCATCGTGACCAGCGGCGCGGCAACCTGCGGGCTCGCGCGGCCGAGCATCTCGAAAATTCGTGCGAGCTTGAGCTTGTGGTTCAAGGCCCGCGTGTACGAGGCCTGAATCACCGGCCCGTCGGCGATCGGGTCGCTATAAGGCACGCCGATTTCGCACAGGTGCGCGCCGCGTTTGACCATCTCGGCCACGGCCGCGGCCGTGAAATCGAGATCCGGATCGCCGGCCGTCACGAACGGCATCAGCGCTTTCTTGCCCGAGGCTCTCAGGCGGCTGAAAAGTTGGTCGATGGCCGACATGCGGGGAGGGGTTCCAGGTTCGAAGTTTCAGGTTTGGCGTGATGGAGGGCGCCGTGGCGAAGTAATCGTTTTAAAAAGGGGATGTGGGGATGAGGAGGAGATAAGGGGGATGAAGAAAAAGGGTTTTTTACTATTCCTGGCATTCCACCCAGCGCGGAGACAGAAGAATGTTTGCCACAGAGTGCACAGAGAACGCAGAGGGTTTGGAGCCACGGATTCTCACGGATTTTCGCGGATGAAGAATCAAAAATAAATCCGTGTTTGATCCGTGCAAATCTGTGGCTCGATCAGTTTTCTTCTCCGTGTTCTCTGTGGCGAATCTCCCTGCTGACCCCTCATCTCCCATTCATCCCCGCATCGCCTCTCAGATCGTCTCACCTCGCAGCCGGGCGACCTCGAAGGCGTCCTTATCTCCACGGCCTGAAAGGCAAACGACGATGGCCTGGTTTTTCGGCCGCGAGGCGGCCAGTTCGAGCGCCTTGGCGACGGCGTGCGAGCTTTCCAGAGCCGGCAGAATGCCTTCGCTGCGAGCGAGCGTGTCGAAGGCGGCCAGCGCCTCGTCGTCGCGGCAGTAGAGATACTTCACCCGGCCCGTGTCTTTCCAATAGCTGTGCTCGGGGCCGACGCCCGGATAATCGAGCCCGGCCGAGACCGAATGCACGTCGCAAGTTTGCCCGTCTTCGTCCTGCATCACGTAACTATAGCTGCCGTGCAACACGCCGGGCTGGCCGAACGAGAGCGGCGAAGCGTGGTCGCCCGGTCGCTCCGATCGCCCGCCAGCCTCGATGCCGAACAGTTCGACGCCCTGCTCCTCGACAAACGGATAGAACATGCCGGCCGCGTTGCTGCCGCCGCCGACGCAGGCTACGACCGCGTCGGGCAGCCGGCCCAGCAAAGCTCGCGACTGTTCGATCGTCTCGCGGCCGATGACCGATTGGAAATCGCGGACGATCATCGGAAACGGGTGCGGGCCGACGACCGAGCCGAGGATGTAGTGCGTATTTTCGACCGAGCTCATCCAGTCGCGCAGGGCCTCGTTGATGGCGTCGCGGAGCGTGCGCGAACCGCTGGTGACCGGCCGCACCTCGGCGCCCATCATCCGCATGTTGAACACGTTCAGCTTCTGCCGCCGGATGTCTTCCTCGCCCATGTAGACCACGCACTCCAGCCCGAAGTGTGCGCAGGCCGTGGCCGTAGCCACGCCGTGCTGGCCGGCGCCGGTCTCGGCGATCACGCGGGGCTTTTTCATCCGCAAGGTCAACAGGGCCTGGCCCAGCGTGTTGTTGATCTTGTGGGCGCCGGTGTGGTTCAGGTCCTCGCGTTTGAGATAGATCTTCGCCCCGCCGGCCCGCTCGGTCAGCCGCTGGGCGAAGTACAAGGGCGAAGGGCGGCCGACGTAGTTTTTGAACAGCTCGGCCAATTCGGCCCGAAACGCCGGGTCGTTTTTCGCCTTCTCGTATTCGGCGGCCAGTTCATCCAAGGCTCGCGTCAGCGTTTCGGGAACGTATCGCCCGCCGAACAGGCCGAAACGGCCGGCGGCATCAGGCACATGACTCGTGGCGGGCATGGTAAATCGATTCGCGCTTTTTGGGACGTTTCCGACCAGACCGACGGCCGAAAGGCTTTGTAAACCTTTGATTTTCGACTGGCATGGCGAGGGGGTCAAGGGGCCGCAAGTCGGCGACCGGCGAAAGGCGAAGCTGTTGAGCCCGTGGCTTGGCTTGGCAAACTGCGTTGATTGAATCTTTGTTCACTTGTACAATAAGAAACAGTCTTCGTGAACACATGCACGCTGAAATGCTCTCCACCACGCAGCCACCGTATTTGCGATCTTCCGAGATTGAGGATCGCGCGCGATTGCTCCTCCAGCAGCATGGCCTGTTTTGCACGCCGATAAATCCGGTCGCTGTGGCGAGCGTACTCGGCATAGAAGTATTCAACGCCTCTTTTGATGGCGACTCGATTTCTGGAATGCTCCGGAAATCCGAGGGGAGGTACGAAATACTTGTCAATCACTCGCACCCGCCGGCTCGCAAACGGTATACGATTGCCCATGAGCTTGGACACTATGTGCTGCACAGGGATCAGGTCGAATCGTTTGTCGATCCGGAACTGAATTTATTCCGGAGCAAGCCGCCAGATCAGAAAACGCCAGCCGAAAGGGTGCGAGAAATTCAGGCAAACATGTTTGCCGCAGCGCTTCTGATGCCAGAAGAATTGGTACGGCAGCAATTGCAGGCGACTAACGACTTGCCCCGCCTTGCATCTGTTTTTCAGGTTTCCCACAGCGCGATGGGAAATCGCTTGAACAACCTGGATCTTGGCTGAAATGACGACTGCGGGAGATGCCCCAGCGCACCCGCAACCGGCTCCCTTATCGAGTCCTGGGGAGCCGCAGCCGCCCAAAGTTAAGAAACGATCCCCTCCGCTTGTTCCGGAGGATGTGGAACTCAAGAGGGCCCAAGAAAGAGGACGCCTTACGCCAAAGGCACTCTACCACGATAGCGTGGAGAGGCACATGGCGGAATTGAAAGAAGACCGCGAGCGGTTGCACGGCCAAATCGACGCGCTTCATCGCGTCAATAATGAACTTCGCAGCGAGCTTGCTGAAATCGGGTCGCAGTATCGTGCCCTTAAAGAGGCCGTTAGAAGTGCAACCGCCAATGGCACCCAAGCCGCGATCGAAGTGGTTATAGGCGGAGCCGCCATTAGCGCAGGCAGCGCATTTCCAAGCAGCGTTGTCAAGTGGTGCTTTATCGTGGCAGGCTTGGTAGGCGTTATCCAGGGAAGCGCGCTGAGCATCAGGACTAATCGCTCGGCAGTCCCGCCGGATCAACGCGACAAATCGACCTGATTGCCGGATTGCCGTCATACTCGGGCAATCTTTTCAAACGGTATCACTGCCTGCTTGGCTTCTGCTGATACAAGGCTCCCAACCCCATGTTCGAGGCTAAACAATCGCGCACGTTTAGCGAACTCGTGACGGCCTGTCCTACGCGGCCGATCCGCAACGATCGCGAACTTGCCAAGGCGCACAAGACGATCGAAGGGCTGATGGATAAGCCGAAGCTTTCCAGGGACGAAGCGGACTATCTGGAAGTGCTCGGCATGCTCGTCGTCAAATACGAAGCGGCGTTGGACCCGCCGCGCGACGTTTCTCAGGCCGACATGCTCGCCTTTTACCTGGAGGCGAAAGGCGTCTGTCAGGCGGAGATCTCGCGAGGGACGGGTATTTCCGCGACGACGATTTCCAACGTCCGCGCCGGCCGCCGCGATTTCAGCCGCGCCGACGTCCGCCGGCTCTGTGAATACTTTCATTGCCAGCCCGCCGTCTGGATTTGAAGAAACGGTACTCAACGCGGCGCCGCAACCACCCGCGGCGAGCCCTCGACGAAAATCAATTCCTGATCGGCGGCCAGCTCGTTGAACTCCTGCGTCAGGCCGGAAGGCCAATGCACGTGCAGCTTTTCGATCCGCGTCTCGCCGCCCAGGCCAAACACGAGTCGCCGCTCGTTGCTGGCTTCGTAACCGTCGCCCGCCGCCAGCCACTGCCGCCGTTGGCGCCCGCCGGCCGTGAGCGTAACGACGGCGCCAAGGGCGTCGCGCGATGACTGCACGCCTCGCAGTTTGAGTGCCAGAAAGTGCCCGGCTTGCTCGGTGCGATTCGCGAGCAGCGCCGCGGGCTCGCCCAAGTGCGAGACGGCGAAATCTTCGCGGCCGTCGCGGTTGAAGTCGAGCCGGGCCAATGCGCGGCCTAAATGCTTGGCGCCGAAATAATCGCCGAGTTGGTGGGCCGGCAGCTCGGCGAAGCGGCCGCCGAGATTGCGAAAGTATTGCGGCGGCATACGGTAGGGCGCTTTGCGGAACGTAAAATCGCCGATATGGCCGTTGGCTACGACTAGGTCGGGCCAGCCGTCGAGTTCGCCGTCGATGAACTGCGTGCCGAAGCCAAGCATCGGCAGGCTGGGCTCGCGCAGGCCCGCCTGGGCCGTCGCATCGCTGAACAATTCGCCGGTCTCTTGCTGGTAGAGCGTGTTGGGCTCGCCGTGGAAATTCGTGACGTACAGATCGAGCTTGCCGTCGCCGTTGGCGTCGCCGGCGGCCACGCCCATGCAGGCTTGCACGCGGCCTTCGCCGTCGAAGGCCAATCCGGAGACGATGCCCCGTTCTTCGAACTGCGGAGCTCCGCCGCCGGCGCTCCGGTTGAGAAAATAGAAGTTCGCATCCTGGTCGTTGGCGACGAACAAGCCGAGCCGCCCGGAACCGTCGAAATCGGCCGCAACGAGCCCCATGCCATTCCCACCGGACGCCGCCAGGCCGGCGGCTTGGGTGCGGTCTACAAAGCGGCCGTCGCCCAGGTTCAGCCAAAACCGGTCGGGCTGCGGTTCGAACAGGCCGGGCAGGCAGACGCGATCGAGCCCGTTTTCGCGGCAGACTTTGTCGTAAACGTCGGGCCCCTGCACGTAGTTCGCGTCGTAAAGATCGGGCATGCCGTCGCCGTCGAGATCGGCCGCTAGGCAACTGATCGTCCAGCTTTCCCCCGTGATGCCGGCCGCGGCGGTCGCGTCGCGAAACGTGCCGTCGCCTTGATTAAGGTACAGCCGGTTGAGGCCGACGTTGGCCACGTACAAATCGGCGAAGCCGTCGTTATTCCAGTCGCCGGCGGCCGCCCCTTGGCTGAAACGGTTTTCGGCCAGGCCGCTGGCTTCGGTGACGTCTTCGAACCGGCCGTCGCCGAGATTGCGGAACAGCCGGTCGAGATGCTCGGTTTGCTCGGGCGCCGGCGGCCAGCGGCAGCCTTGGGCGAAATACAAATCGGGCCAGCCGTCGGCGTCGTAGTCGAGCACGGCCACGCCGCCGCCGGTGAACTGCTGCATGCGATGGGCTTCTTCGAGCGATTCGCTGCCATTGAAATAGCTGAAACGGACGCCGGCCTGTGCCGCCGCGTCCTCGAACGCCACCCGTGCGGCTTCCGGCGGCTGGGGCGTCGGCGACGATTCGGTCGCGCCGCCGCTTCGCACGTCGGGCAGCGGCCAGTCCGATAAGTCGAGCCACTGGCCCGGATCATGGTCCGCCAAGGTCAGAGGCAGATCGTCGCGCAGTTGGGCGTGCAGGCGTGCGGCGCCTGCGGCGGCCCAACTTGCCTCAGGAGCAATCGAGCGAGCCCAGCAATGCCAGCCCCACGCTTCCCAGATTCGGCCCAGCGATTCGGTCAGCCGAGCCGCTTTTTGGATCTGCGGCAAATCGCGTCGCCGGGCGTAAATGGCCCGCAGCACGAGCGCCAGCTCTTCGAGTTCGCTAGCCCGGCGGCTGAGACGTTCGGCCGCGCCAGCTTGGCCGAGCGTTTCGAGCAATTGGGCCAACTGATACGTGCTGGCTTGTTGAGTCGGGTCGAGCCGCAAGGCTTCCCAAAAACAGCGGCCCGCCGCGCGCGATTGGCCCAATCGCTTGGCCTGTAAACCGCGGATTCGCCAAATATCGGGATGGCCGTCAGCCTCGGCAGGCAAACCGGCGGCCCAGGCGGCCAAGGCGTTGGCGTCGGCCGAATCGAGCAGGATTTGCCCTCGCAGGGCCAGGGCTTCGAGCTGATCGGGATCGGCCGCCAGCACCCGCTCGAGCAACTTGGCCGCCTGGGCCGGATCGTGCTTGTTCCAGGCGATTCGCGCCAGGCCCGCAAGCGGCGCCAGATCGTCCGGCACCGCCTGGCGGAATTGCTCCAGTTCCTTGGCCGTCGAGACGGTGCTGCTCAAATCGCCCATCAGCAGCAACATCTCGATCGAAAAGCGATTTTGCCGCAGCAGCTCGAATAAGTGCGGCCGAGACTCAAAGCGGCGCCCTTCCAAGGTCAATAGAAAGGCCAACCGCTTGTGGGCCTCGACGTCGTGCCGTTCGATCGCCAGCACGTCGCGGGCCTGGGCTTCGGCCGCCGAGGCCTGACCCAAGCGGAAGTAAATCTCGCCCGCTTCGCGATGCGCCGCCAGCACCTCTCGGCGGGCATCGGGCGAAATCTGTTCGAAGTACTTCAGGGCGTTCGGCCAATCCTGCCGCCGTGCCGCAAGCTGGCCCGCCAACAGCAGCGCGGACGCCAAGCCGGGGCGTTTGGCCAGGGCGCGGCCGCAAAGAGACTCGGCCTCGGCATAGTTCTCAGCCGCGGCGGCCTGCCGGGCGCGGGCGAGCAACTCTTCGGGGGGGGCGTGTTCGGGCAACCACAGCAGCCCCGCCGCTCCCCCGATAACCGTCGACAACGCCGCTCCGAGAAAAATGAACAGCCGCCAGTTCGGTCGCATTGTCGCCATTGACTCTTAAATCCACAGGGAAAAAAACGGGGCGAAACAGAGCCTCGATCCAACGCCCCATGCACTGTCATCATGTGCGGTTCAACATTGGAGCAAAAACCTTATTTGCTGCTTGCCATTCCGACGGAAAAATCCATAATACACGAAGTTCGCGGTGGTCTGACCAGCCCTGCGAGCTCATCTCAGACCAATTCGCACGGTCGGTTGGCGGCTCTTCGGATCATGGCTGTCTGAGAGGCGGCGACTACAAGGCTGCTCCTAAATTGGAGCGTGGTCGATATTTTTATGTCCATATTTTATATAAAAATTGTCGGCTTTTACCCCGCGAGGAGGTGGTGCAACGCTTCATTTCCAAATAGAATTTTGCCCATTGCCGCGCGTGCGAGAATCTCGGCGCGGCGGTCTTTTCTATGGCCGACTTTTGTTTTTCTCAACCTCTTCTGGACTTTTTTCAAAGGGTTCCCTCATGAGCTCAGGCGATGGCTACGCGTGGACAAGTACGGGGGCAAGACCGTTTCGGCGAGCGTTCACGTTGGTGGAATTGCTCGTGGTGATCGCCATCATTGGCATTCTGATCGCACTGTTGTTGCCGGCCGTGCAAGCGGCGCGCGAGGCCGCGCGCCGCAGTACGTGCACCGACAATATGAAGCAACTCGGCCTGGCGTTGCAGAATTATCACGACGTCAACAAATCGTTTCCGACGATGACGGTTTTCGGAGGCGGCGGAGGACCGCCGCAGATCGCTTACAACCACACCTGGTTGACCGCGTCGTTGCCGTATCTTGAACAAGCGCCGCTGTATGAACGCACCAATCGCATGACCTGGGCCTGGGGCCAGCCGATCGTGGGCACGGTGTTGCCCGTGCTCCGCTGCCCGAGCGACAGCGATTATCCCGGACGCCGGTATCTCGGTTTCAGGATATCCAACCGCATTTGCAGTCACCAACTACGGCGGCAGCGAAGGGTACCACTGGTGGACCAGCGCCTTCAGTGTTCTAGGCGACAGCGTCCAACGCGAATACAGCGGCGTGTTTTCCGAAGACCAATGGAACAAGATTGCCACCATTCCCGACGGCACGTCGAACGTGGTGATGGTCGCCGAGTGCAATTCGACGGGCTATAAGTGGGGCGGGTTCCACACCAGCGGCACGGGCTGGAAACGGGCCCCAAACGAGCGTGTCTTCCGGATGGCGTTCGTGGGCACGGGCACGAACGGCGAGTGCTGCGAATCCGGGCTCTATTCCAAGCCGGACAACTCGGGTGCCAGGACTGGCGGATTTTTTCCCAGCAACGTCGCGAACTACTCGCCCAGCTACCTGACCGCTTGGGGCCCCAAGGTCGAGTGGCCCGGCGCCGGCGGCGTCCATCCGGCGATCACGATGGTCTTGGCGGCCGACGGTTCGGTGCGTCCTGCCTCCGATTCCATCGATTGGCCCGTCTGGGTGCAAATCAACGCTCGCCAGGACGGCGTGGCGACGCCGAATTTTTAGTAAAACCATTCAATCGAAAGAGACGAAGATGCGATATTTGCTTGGGGGCTTGTTGGCCCTTGCCTGCCTGACCGGGTGCGGCGGAGAAAAAAAGCCTGACCCACGGCAGCGACCTGATTTCGTCGATACCACCGACCCGACGAAAGTGATGATGCCGGCCCTGCCGAAGCCGGGCGGCGGCCCGCCGGGCGCACAGCCAGGCGGTCAAAAGTAGCGAAGCTCGAGCCGATTTGCTTCAGCCTCGCCAGGGACGGTTCGCAGCCCACGCCGCGAGCAGCGCCCTGGCGAGGCTGATTTTTTTCCGCGGCGGGCCAGCGGCGCCTCGCCCATAGAAGCGGCAGCTTGCCGCTTTTTTATACTGCACGCTGGCGCCCGCGAGACGTTGGGCGTCTCGTGGGGCGGGCTTACAGGCCG
>DATKRK010000278.1:0-69615 GCA_035532215.1 Pirellulales bacterium
AGCAGGCACACTCCTAAGAAAATATTCTGTGGAGGGCCGGGCGCCCTCGCCCGGCGAATGCCGGACGGGCGGGGGCGCCCGTCCCTCCAAGAAAACAACCCGTCCCTCCAAGAAAACAACCCGTCCCTCCAAGAAAACAACGCATTTTCATTCGTCGGGACGACCGAAAGTCATGGCGCCTCCGTGTGCCGTCAGCGGCCATAAGTTGGAGTTTGATTGCGGGATTGGCGACGGCATACGGAGTATGGCTGCTACTATTGCAGCGGCTCCGCCGCTTGCCGGAGTCATCTCCAGCATGTTGTTGCGCGAGCTTGCTGATGGGCGCTTGATTACTCGTCGCCGGCTGGTAGCATTCCCGCATGGATGCTGCGCCTTTTGCACTCAAAGCCCGCTATGTATTTCCCGTCGGCGCGCCGCCGCTGGCAGACGGCGTCGTGACGGTGCGCGGCGACAAGATCATCGCTGTCGGCCGTTCGCGCGCTGAGACTTGCGATCTCGAAGACCTGGGCAACGTCGCGATCGTGCCGGGCCTAATCAACGCCCACGTGCATCTGGAGTTCAGCGATGCGTCACAGCCGCTCGGCTCGCCGGGCATGGTTTTTCCCGAGTGGATTCGCGAGGTGATCGACTATCGCCGCGGACGCGCCGCAGCCCCGGCTGCCGCGGTGCGGCAAGGCTTGGAAGAAAGCCTCCGCTCGGGAACGACGACGGTCGGCGAGATCGCGCAACCGGGTTGGCCCGAGGAAGAATTCGAGCGCGGCCCGCTGGACGCTACCGTGTTTCTTGAAGCGATCGGACTGGCGCAGGAGCAAGTCGCCGCGAAACTGGCCGAAGCCCGGCAACACCTGGCGGCCGGCGCTTACGCCTCGCGCTGGCGGCCGGGCTTGAGTCCGCATGCGCCTTACACGGTGCATCCCGAACTGTTCGCCGGACTGGCGACGTTGGCCGCCGAGGCCCGGGCGCCGCTGGCCTTCCATCTGGCCGAATCGCCCGAGGAATTGGAATTACTCGCCTCGGGCGGCGGGCCGTTTCGCGAACTGCTGGAGTCGCGCGGCGCCTGGGAACCGGCGGCGATCCCCTGGGGCGCCAGGCCGATCGATTACTTGCGGCAACTGGTTGAAGCGCGCGTGCGATCGCTCGTGATCCACGGGAACTATCTCGACGAGGAGGAGATCGCATTTGCGGCCGAAGCTTGCGAGACGATGAGCGTCGTCTATTGCCCGCGCACCCACGCCTACTTTGGCCACGCGCGCCATCCTCTGCCGCGGCTGCTGGCGGCCGGCGCCAACGTGGCCGTCGGAACCGACAGCCGGGCTTCGAACCCGGATTTGAGCGTGCTGGAAGAATTGCGATTCGTCGCTCGCACATTCCCCGAGTTGCCGCCGGACAGCGTGCTCGAACTCGGCACGCTCCGCGGCGCCGCCGCGCTCGGCCTGGCCGACTCGCTCGGCAGCCTCGCGCCGGGCAAGCTGGCCAACCTGGCCGTCGTGCGGCTGCCCGAGGGCGATGACGTCGATCCGCACACGCTCCTGTTCGAGTCCAGCGAGCCGGCCGTCAAGACGTATTGCCAGGGAAGGCCGTGCTGATCGACCGCGACTGCGAAGAGACGTTGCAAACGATCGAATTCGCCAACTTGCAACTTTTGGAATTTCGGCACACCGACGACCGCCTCGACGATCAACTGGCCGCCGCCTACGCGCTGGTGCATCCGGCGCCGAGTCGTTGGCGCGGGCCCTGGCGAACGCACTCCCGTGCGCTGCGGGCCGTGGGAGATTTGAAGCTCGACGCCAACGCCGTCGTCGAGCGCACGAGCAACGTGCTCAAGCTGATGGGCGACCAGTACCTGGCCCGGCTGTACGGAATGCTGGCCTCGAAGTTCCATTTGGAAGAATGGACTCAGAGCATTCACCGCTCGCTGTCCGTCGCCGAAAGCGTCTACCAATTTCTTACGGACGAGGCCGCCCGGCGCCGGACCGAAGTGTTGGAACTGACGGTGATTCTGTTGATCGCGCTTGAGATCATAGCGGCCTGGCTGCGCGGGTGAACGCTGGGGCGCCAGGGGCGCCATGTCTTCGCCGGCGCCAGCCGGCGTAGACATGCGCATTGCGATCGAAATGGCATGCTTACCCGCTTGCTGCGCAAGCGTGAAAGCATGGCGCCCGAAACTCGCAGGCGCGGATCCATTCAGCACTGCTCAAGCATTATTCATTCACCAACACGGCCGCGCCGTGTACCCGGCCCTCGCGCAGGTCGCTCAAGGCCTGATTGGCCTGCTCGAGCGGATAGGTCTCGATTTCCGTGCGCACGGGCGTCGTTTTCAGCAGTTCCATGAACTCGATGCCATCGCGCCGCGTCAGGTTCGCCACCGAGCGTACGATTCGCTCGCCCCAGAGAATCTCGTAGGGAAACGAGGGGATGTCGCTCATGTGAATGCCGGCGCAGACCACAAGGCCCCCTTTGCGCACGGCCCGCAGCGCCGTGGGCACGAGACCGCCGACCGGGGCGAAGATGATTGCAGCGTCGAGTTCGTCGGGCGTCACTTGATCGGAATCGCCGGCCCAGATGGCCCCGAGTTTGCGCGCGAAGTCCTGCGCTTCGGCGTCGGCCGGACGCGTGAAGGCGAACACCTCGCGCCGCTGGGCGGTCGCCACCTGGATCAGGATATGCGCGGCCGCGCCGAAGCCGTAAAAGCCCAGCTTCTGCGCATCACCCGTCATTGCGAACGAGCGATAGCCGATCAACCCCGCGCACAACAGCGGCGCTGCATGCTCGTCGCTCAGGCCTGCCGGAATCGGGAAGCAGCACCGCCGGTCGGCCGCCAGGTACTCGGCGTAACCGCCGTCAAGCCCGTAGCCGGTAAAGCGGGCCCGGTCGCAAAGATTCTCTTGCCCCCGTCGACAGTACGGGCACTCGCCGCAAGTCCAACCGAGCCACGGCACGCCCAGGCGATCGCCCAGCGCAACATCCGTCACGCCTGCTCCCAGCGCCTCGACAACGCCGACGACTTCGTGTCCCGGAATGAGCGGCAGCTTCGGCCGCGGCAGTTCGCCGTCGACGACGTGCAGGTCGGTGCGGCACACTCCGCACGCCTTCACTCGCAGCAGCACTTGCCCTGCGGCGGGCTGCGGCGTTTCGACTTCGACGACTCGCAGCGGGCGGCCGGGCGATTCGAGCAGCATCGCTTTCATAGCGAATATTCTATCGCGCCCGCGCTTTGAGGCGAGGCTTTGTCGCCTGGGCTAAGCGATCTTTCCTCGCGTCCCGGCAAGGGATGGCCTAGGAAGGCCGCCCCACGCCGAGCCTTGAGTCGATCGGCTGAAAACGCGGGCGACGGCGAAGCTCAAGAGCATCGATGCTAACAGAGGATTGAGCCAGAAATTGTGTCCGCGCGTCAGTTCATAGCTGCCGGCGATTGCGAAAGCAACCAGCACCGCCGCCCAGCGAACCAACGGCCGCCGGCCCCGGTAGCTCCAAGCGGCCCAGGCCGCTAGCGCCGGGGCCAGCACGACGTAGCCGTTATTCTCCGCGCGGGGATTGAACAGCGTGAGATAGCACGCCAAAAAGGTCAGCACCAGCGCGCTCGCCGTGCGTCGCGGCTTGCGTCGGACCGCAACGTAGCAAAGGATCAACAAAGCGATGCCGGCCGCCGCGCGAATGGCAGTCTGGGCGACGGCAGAAGCATCGAACCCGGCGAACGACAACAACCCGAACAGATCGCTGGCCGGATTGCCGCTGCCGGGGTTGGCCGCCAACAGCAGTTTCTCGTAACAGCGCACGTGCTGCCATGCGACGAAAGCCGGCGCCTGCGTCGCAAAAGGCGCCGCGACGACCAGCAACAGGCCCGCGGCGAGCGGCTTGAAAACCGGCCGATAACCAACCACGGCCGCGGCGATCGGAATCGCCATCAGCGGCTTCATGGCCAGGCCCAACGACAACCAGAACGCGGCCCATTTCCAGCGGCGCTCGGCCAGCGACGCCACGGCCAAGGCCATGAAGCCAGCCAGCACAAGATTCATCTGGCCGTTGCGCGCGCTGGCTAGAGCGGGCGGAATGGCGGCCACGGTCATCCAGCGAAACGCCATGCCGCGATCGGCCGGCGGGGCAATCTTCGTGAAACGCTGTACGGCCAACGCCAGGCCGCCAATGCCGACGACGCGCCACAGCACGTCGCCGAACGGCAGATAGGCGAACGGCGCAAAGAGAATGGCGGCGTGGGGGAAATAAAGAAAGCCGTGCGGTCCATCGCCGTAAATGTCTTCGCCGGCAAACCAGCGGAAGCAGGCGTCGCGATAATTCGGCGTGACGGTATGCCCTTCGGGCCAGACGGCCACGAACGTGGCGATCGCCGCGGTCAGAACGGTCCATGTAACCCAGGGATGCAAGAGCGTCGACCGCAATCGACGCCAACCAACCTCGTCGTCTTTCATGGGTGCGCCTCCCGGTGCGCAAGCCCCTCCTCCTTGAACGCCGCCGAAGGCTTCCTAAGTCCGTTCTTCGTAGTCTTCCTTGGCGGCGACCCTATCTCGCGCCCCCAGTTGATAACGGGAATGCCCGCCGCGATCAAGGCGATTCTTCCTTACGCCCTTCCCATCGCGGCGATCGTTTGGCGAGAAACGCCGACATGCCCTCTTGGGCGTCGCGGCAAACGGCGTTGTCGATCATCGTTTCGGTTGCCAGCGGATAGGCCTCGCTCTCGGCCAGCGCCAACTGCTGGTAGAACGCGGCCTTGCCGAGCCGCGTCACTAAGGAACTGGCCTCGATGATCGCCGCGACGAATTCATTGACAGCGTCGTCCAACTCGTCAGCACGGGCGACTCGGTTGACGAGCCCGAGTTCATAGGCCCTGGCCGCCGAAATCGGCTGGCCGGTGAGCAGCATCTCCATGGCAGCCTTGGCCGGAATCGCCCGCACCAAGGGCGTCATCGGCGTCGTGCAGAACAAGCCGATTTTGACGCCCGGCGTGGCGAATGCGGCTTCGGCGGCGGCGACTACCAGATCACAGCTTGCCGCCAATTGGCAGCCCGCCGCGGTGGCCAGCCCTTGCACGCGGGCGATCACCGGCTGCGGCAAGCGGCGGATTTGCTGCATCACGGCCGCACATCTTTCGAAGATCGCGCGGTATTCGGCTTCCGACCGGCCGGTCATTTCGGTCAGATCGTGACCCGAGCAAAACACCGGCCCGTTGGCCGCCAGCACCACGACGCGGGCCTCTGAATCGGCGGCGATTTCTTCCAACGCGGCGCCAAGCTGCGAGAGCAACGACTGGCTCAAAGCGTGGCGCTTCGCCGGCCGGTTCAACGTCAGGCGAACCACGCCGCCGGCGGACTCGTGTAATAACTCGTGATCCGGTTCTGAGGCCGCGAAGGTCATGGCGTCGACTCCCCATATTGCAATTTCGGCGGCAGCAGCAACCCGAGCACGCCGCCGAGGATCAGTCCGGCGCAATGCGCCGCGTTGGCCACCTGCGGATTCAGGAAGCCGGTTCCCACCTGGCACAACGACCATACCAGGAGCACCCAGGCGATGCGCGCATCGCGGAGATAGAACTTGTCGCGATAGCGGTATAGGAAGGCGATCACGGCGCCAATCAGGCCGAAGATCGCTCCCGAGGCGCCGACCGTCGGAACCGGCTGAAACCAGACGCTGACCGCCGACGCCACGGCGCCCGTCAGGAAAAACGACATCAAGGTTCTGCCGGCGCCGAAGGCCTGTTGGCTGGCCATGCCGATGATATACAACGCGACGCAATTGCCGATCAGATGGTTGGCGTCGGCGTGCAGAAACAGGCAAGTGACCAGCCGCCAAACTTCGCCGCGCTGCAATTCGGGCAGATTGATCGCCCCGGCCGCCAGCAGGGCCTGCACGTTGTCCAAGGCGCCGCTGAGTTCTTCCCAGACGAACGTCGCCACGAGCGCGCAAAGAAGCGCGATCGTCGTTCGCGGGAAAGGAGACATGCCCCGTTCGAAGTCGCGTCTCGGCTCGGCCTTCGCAGAGACGAGCATTTCCGCGGAGATCACCAGCGCTGCTTCTTCCGCGGGCGCCGCCGGCGCGGCGTCTGCGTCTGCCTGCGGAGGGTTCGGGTACACGCTCATTGTAAGTCCCTCGCCAGATGGCACGCAAATGTCTTCGAGCGGAGCCGCCGCGGAGGCTTGGTTATCGGCGCTCGCCCGTATCGAGCATCACTCCCAGCGCCAAGGCGATGCGGCGATCGAGCGTGCGTTGGGGATCGGCCCTGAGATCGAGCGCATAGCGGTCGAGAATCGTGAACTTTCGATTGAATTCGCCGATGACCCGGTCGCTGTCGCCGTCGCCGTCGAAGATCAGAAAGTTCGCCCGCAGCACGCCGAGCAACGGACCAATCCACCGCCGCAAGAGCGAGAGCAAGAGCGAATCTTCGCGGGCGACGCAGATCATCGCCCCATCGGGTCCGATGCAATCCCAGCGTTTGCGAAAGAAGTTGTACAGGTAATTCTTGTGCAACACTCCCAGCCTTTCGCCGGCCGCGTCGCGGATTGTATAGGTCGCCTTGATGAGCCAGAACTTGTGGTCCTGCAACACGTCCAGAAGTCGTTCGGTTTTCGATTCGTCCCGGTAGAACGTGACGTGCCGCTTCGGCGAAAGCCACACGATGACAGCCAACAAACCGCAGAGTCCGACCGCGGCCGCAAGCGTGGCGCCCGCGACGGCCAGCGCGGGCGAAACTTTGGCCAATGCGACGCCCGCCAGCACCACGCTGAGGACAAGAATCACTCCCCCGAAAACGGCCGCCAGCGCTACGAGAATGGTTCTCAGCAAATGCGTCGGCCGCTCGACGAACATGATTGCGTTTCCCTCTTCGTCCCAGACGTGGTATTTCTGGTTGATCGCCAGATGCTGCTGGCGGAGCAGGAATTGATCGCGGTCGAAGGCCGGATCGGCCTGGGCGCGCCGTTCGATTGCCGCGGCTCGAATCTCCGCGCCGCAACTCGGACATTTAACGAGCCGTCCGGCGAATTCTTGTTTCAACTTATACGACTCGCCGCACGTGCAACTCACGACAAGCGACACGTTTCACCCCCGGAGAAAAGTTGGCGGGTAAGCGCGCCATGAACAAAGCGCCGCTCAACAGGGTTATTGTAGCCCTGCACCGCCGCGGATCAAACTTCCACTCGCTTCCAGCCGCCGTGCGCGAAGCGCGAGACGACCAGCAGGCAGCGGACGTAGATATCGGCGGCCATGGCGTACCAGGCGCCGGCGACGCCCCAGTCGAGCGATTGCGTCAGCCAATAGGCCAAGGGAATCCGCACCGCCAGCATGCCAACCAGGCTGAAGGCCAGCGGCCAGCGCGTGTCGCCGGCGCCGCGCAACGCGCCAGAGAGCACCATGTGGACGGCCAGGGCGGGCAAGGCCACGGCGACGATCCGCAGCAACTCCGCGGCTCGCTCGGCCACCGCCGCTTGCTGGGCGGAAAGGAAGATCCAGGCCAACGGCTGCGAGGCGGTGAAGAACAGCAACCCGACGGCGCTCATCAGCGCGCCGCCCGCCAAGCAGGCGACCAACACGCTGTGCAGGGCCTGCCGTTGGTTTTTCGCGCCCAAGTGTTGGCCCGCGAGCGTGGTGGCGGCCACCTGAAACGCCGTGCCGGGCAGGTAGGCCAGCGACTCGATGCTGATCGCCACGCCGTGCGCCGCGGCAGCCAGCGAGCCGAGATCGTTGACGATCCGCTTGAACCAGAACTGACAGGCGACGATCGTCATCACGTCGGCGCCGGCCGGCACGCCAATCCGCAATAGCCGCCGGGCTAATTCAAGGTCCGGTCGCAATAGGCGCCATCGCAGCCGCAAACCGTGACGCCCCATGACCAGTCGGGCGCCCATCGTCAATCCGCCGACCGAATAGCCGGCCGCAGTGCCGATCGCCACGCCGTCCCAGCCCAACTCGGGCAGCGGCCCCCAGCCGCAAACCAGGCCCCAGCTTGCCAGCACGTTGACGACGTTCATGGCAATCATTGCCACGAAGCCCGACACCGTATCGCCTGCGCCGCGCAGGCAGGCGTTGCCGACGGAGAGCACCATCATCAGCGGCAAGGCGGGCAGCAGGAATCGCAGGTAACGCACGGCCAGGGCCGACGCATCGGCGGGCAGGCCCATGGCGGCCACGAGCGGTTCGGTGAAGACCAGCCCGACGAGCGTCATGCAAACGGACAACGTGCAACCCGCCAAAAAAGCCTGGTTCGTCACGCGGCAAGCCTTTCGCACGTCGCCCGCCCCCATGAAGCGGGCCACCAGCGCCGTGGCCCCGCTGTCGACGGCCACGAACAAGTTCGTTAACAGCCACATCACGTAGGCCATCTGGCTCATCGCCGCCAGGTGCGTTTCTTCCAGCCGCCGCCCGGTGAGGATGGTGTCGGAAAGCTGCACCATCATCAACAAGATTTGCTCGCCCAACACTGGGGCGGCCAGGCGCAGCATCGGCCGTAGCGTCGAAGCCAAGCCGGGCGCGTCTTCCAGCGAGTCGCGCGGATCGGCTTGGCGGCGACGCAGCATGGCGTTTGGATCAGGCCGACAGGCGTTGTTCGCGCCGCGGGTTGGGCTCGAAGACTTGCGAGAAGCGGCCGTCGGCGCTGGGCCTGAGCGTTCGCACGGCGCCGCGGTCGTCGGTCACGCGCAAATCGCCGCCGCAGACCTCGATGCGCTCGTCGCCGAGTCCTTCAAGCACGACGCCCAAAGGCGCCCGCAACACCGAGTCGAATTCGACCAGCATCCGCCGGTGAACGACGAACACGCTACGGCCGATTTGCATCCGGTCGTTCGCCGAGGGAAACGGCGGCGGGGCGAAGTGCGTTTCGCCGTCCTCGCCGTCGTGCGGAGACAATAACTCCGACTCGCCGGTTGAATAGTCGTGCCGCAGGTTCGCCGTCGCGTCGCCGTCGGCGTGGTCGACGGTCGAGAGCGTGAAGCCGCGGCGATCGAAATCGACCAGCCGGCTATGATTGCGGCCGTCGCGCGTGACTTCGCCCGTCACGCCAACGTGGACGAAGGTGCATTGGTTCACGCGCGAGACGGAATTCGGATAGTGCTGGCCGAGGTGATTGTGGGCCGAGAACCAAAGCTTGATCTGCGGATGATCTTCGACCAGCTTGATGAAGCGGCCGGGCCGATCGGTGTGGTTCATCCAGGCGTTCGGGCACTTCAGGTGAATGCTCTGCAACACGCGCAGGCCCGAGCCGAGGATCGGGGCGTGCGAAAACACGAACGTCGGCCGGGTGCGGTTCTGGGCCAAGGTGGTCCGCAGCCAAGCGATCTGCAACTCGTCGAGATACACTTCGTGGCAGCAGCCGGTGTTGGCGCGAAACCGCGTCGACGACAGACAAATGGCCAACGCATCGCCAAGATCGACTGCGTGATAGGGCCGCTCCTGGCCGAAGGCCTCGCACCAGGCGCCCACGGCCTGGGCATCGGAATGGTAATCGGGCCCTTCGAGATCGTGATTGCCCATCAGCGTGTGAAACGGGCGGTCGAAACCGGAGAGGAATTCAAGCCCTTCCATGAACGACCGCCACGTGCCGCAGTGGCTGTATCCGCCTTGGTCTCCGAGTTGAAACACGATGTCGGGCCGCTGGGCCACAAGTTGCTCGCGGGCGGCCCGGTAACGGGCTTCTTGCGGAGTTTCGTAGTGTAAATCGCCCAGCACGGCCAAGCGTTGGCCGGAGTCCTCTCTTACCATTCGATTTCCTTCTTGCTACAACCCATCTCTTTTTTTCGTGTATTTCCTCGATTTTAGGCCGAAGCAGGCATCCTGGGGAAGGTCGAAACTGCAAGGCTTTGATGAGAAAACCGCGAAAATTCGGCCTTGCTTTGGGAATCCTATGTCATGGCGGACGACCTCGCCCCGTTCCAGGGTCGTCTAACTCGTCGAATTCCAGGCGTTCAGCAGCTACACTGACCGCCGTATCCCTGCGCCAAGCCGTAGGGTGCGGCGCAGCCGCACGCGAGCCGACGAATAACGCTTTCGAAAGGAATTGAACCGATGACGCGCTTTGCTTGGGCGGTGCACCAGGCGTTGCCCGAGACGCAAATCGCGTTCATCTCGATCAAGCCATGCCCCAAGCGCTGGGCGCTCGTCGATCGCGTCCGCCGGGCCAACTCGTCGATCGCCGAATTCATCGCCGGCGACAAGCGGCTGCACTTCGTCGACGTGTTTCCGCCGACGCTGGGCGCCGACGGCAAACCTCGCCCAGAACTGTTTCGCGAAGACGGGTTGCACCTGACCGCCGCAGGCTACAAGCTCTGGGCCTCGGCCGTACGGGCGACGCTTGGCGAGAAGTGAGCGTTTTGGGGCGGGCGAATTTGGCGATTTACGTCTCGTTGGCGAGTCTTTCAACCGCCGGCCGTTCGTCCTTGAGCGCCACCCCGCTGATCTTCCGCCGCAGGGCTTCGCCGAGTAGGTAGTGAATGGTGGCGGCTGCGGCGGCGGGCGGCAGGCCTGCGGGGCGAATATTCGAAACGCAATTCCGCTCGGCGTCGGTGCGGCCGGGCCGCGGATCGAAAACCAGGTAGGCGCCCAGGCTGTCGGGCGAACTGAGGCCCGGCCGCTCGCCGAGCAGAATCACGGCCGCTTGGGCGCCGAGCACCTGGCCGATCTCGTCTTCAATGGCGACGCGGCCGTGCGAGACGACCGTCACCGGCGCTAGGCGCCAGCCGTCGCGCCGGGCCAAGGACATCAAGGCGGCGAGCACGCCGATCGCATGACGCTCGACGGCCAGCGCCGACAACCCGTCGGAAACGATGATCGCCACGTCCGGCGGTTCGGCGCCGCGGGTCAGCAGTCTGCGGCTTTCGTCGGCCAGGCGGCGTCCCAAATCGGGCCGCGCCAAAAAAGTCTTGCGGTCGACGGCCTCGCTATGCGCGACGACCGTGGGCAGGCCGAGCCGGGCAATCTGCGCAGCCAGCGACGCCGGATCGAACGGCTCTTGCACCGCGTCGCGCGCTTGTGCGTGCGAGCGTTGAAAGTCGAGCTGTTCGTGCGTTGGCAGGCTGCCGCCGGCGCGGCCCAAAGCGATGCGGGCCGGCGTCAGTTCCCTCAGGCGGCGCCAGGGATCAGGCTTTGCGAGCAGTTCGTCGCTCATCGGGGACCGGCCTAATAAACTGCTTTTCAACGAGGGTGCTGCGCTGTATGCTGCAACTGGACTTATAGCAGCAGCGTTTCTTTTTCTTCTGGTGGCTGCTCTATGGCGAGTAGCTTTCTGCGCGCGAGTTTAACGTCTCGCCGCCGCCTTTGCGACGGCTGGGGCATTTCTTTGATCGCGACCTGTCCGGGCGATCCCTGCTCTTCTTCCCTTCCCCCGTCGTGTAGCGGAGGCTGAAATGTCGGAGTTTCACGGTAATTTGCTCATTGGCGGAATGACGCTCAAAAATCTATCCGGAACGCTCGACGAGGATACTCTCGCCGAAAACGCCCGCTGGCACGGCGAGTTTTCCATCGACCCGCAGCAATCTCGGCTGCTCGAGTCGGGGCGGCCCTACCGGTTGGAACTCGAAGACGGCCGAGCCGGAAAAATCGTCATCCTGCGAGTCGACCGTGTCGCCGGGCGGCAGACGATGCAGGCCGTGTTTGATGGTTTAACGGCGATCGAGGACGGGCGCCGTTGGGAAACTCGCGAGCCAGCGGCGCGCGAGGAAGCCGCGCCGGCCTTTGATTGAAACGGGCAAGTCGCCGTGCATTTGTAATTCTCATGTTGTTTCTTTCTGCCGTTGAGTCGCCATGAGCGCCGGACGCCTGATCGCCAGCCATCGCTTCGAGCCCGATCGCCTCGACGAGGCGCTCGAGTTCCTGAAGCGCATTCGCAGCGAATTGCGGATGGTCCGCAAGGTTCGAGTCTTCCCCGACCGGGTGCAAGTCCTGGACGTCAACGGCGACTGGTTCGAGGTCCAAGGCGTCGGCTACCCGGATGCCGCAGTGGTCGAAATCCTTTCGGCCGTGAACGCCGCCTTCAAGCGCGACAGCATCCACAAGCCCATCGCCGACGAATACAAGGAGTTCAACGCCGGCCGGCGTTATGCCTGGGCGGCCGACCGCGTAATGTGAAAGGAAAGAATTAAAAGTCACCGCTCCCTTTGGGAGAGGGTTAGGGTGATGGCGAGAACTTCCGCACGAACGGCCCTCACCCCGGCCCTCTCCCAGAGGGAGAGGGAAAATACGTTTCAAAAGTTTTCCCGCAAGCCTAACCGGCGATAGCGAATATTTCGGGGATCCATCGTATGCCCCCAAGAAATGTCGTCCACCGCGGCGTCAAACGCCTCCGCGAGCCGCAGTCGCTCGGCGGGGCTGGGAGTCCAGCGTCCCAGGGCGATCGCTGCGACGCGCTCGGGCGACAGCCGGCTGCGCTGGGCGACGTCCTCGATCGTCAAGCCGGTTTCCTCGAACAAGAGGTCAATGGTTTTCACGCGCGCTCGCTGTGTTCAACGTAATTTCGCTGGTATCCGTCAATTGTTCTTAGCTTCTATTCAACCACCACGGAGTGCTTCATGGCAACGGTTCCGTTCGACAAAATCTCGCGTATTCCCGCCGAGGAAGTCAGCGAGCCCAAATTCCAGTACCCCGGCATTCCGACTACCTGCGACGGCGCCGAGGCCGTGGTTTGGGTCGAGTCTCGCATCAGTCAGGGGTCGGGCGCCTACCCGATCACCAGTTCGACCACGATGGGCGGCGGATTCAACGCGGCGATGATGAACGGCGTGCCGAACCTGTGGGGAGAGCAGTTGGTGTTCGTCGAGCCGGAAAGCGAGCATTCGGCCGCCACCTTTTGTGAAGGTTTCGCCTTGGCGGGCGGCCGCGTGACCAACTTCACTTCGGGCCAGGGGCTGGTGCTGATGAAGGAGGTGCTGTACACGATTTCCGGCAAGCGGCTGCCGGTGGTGTTCAACATCGGCGCTCGGGCGCTCACCAGCCAAGGGCTGAACGTTCACGCCGGCCACGACGACATCATGAGCGTGGCCGACTGCGGTTGGGGCGTGCTGTTCGCCCGTAACGCCCAGGAGGCGGGCGACTTGTGCCTCATCTGCCGCCGCGCGGCCGAGGCCGGCAAGACGCCCTTTTTGAACGTGCAAGACGGCTTCCTCACGACGCACACGGTCGAATCGGTGCGGCTGCCTGAGCCCGAGTTCATGAAAGAATTCGTCGGCAAGCCCCAAGACAAGCTCGTGAATTTGATGGATCCGTCCAACCCGCTGATGTCGGGCGTGGTCCAAAACCAGGATTCGTACATGAAAGGAAAGATCGCCCAGCGCTGGTACTACGACCAATGCGCGCCGGCCCTGCGAGAAGCCTTCGAGGAGTTCTATCGCGCCACCGGCAGGCACTACGATTTCGTCGACGCTTATCGCTGCGAAGACGCCGACTACATTATCGTCGGCATGGGTTCCTATATGGAAACGGCCCAGGCGACCGTCGATTACTTGCGCGAGCATAAGAACCTCAAAGCCGGCTGCCTGAACATTTATTGCTTCCGGCCATTCCCTTCGCAGATCATCGTCGACGCCCTGAAGAACTGCCAGGCCTTCAGCGTGCTCGAGCGGATGGACGATCCGCTTTCTACCACCGGCAACCACCTGACGCGCGAGATCAAGGCGGCGTTCTGCGACGCGGCCACGGGCCAGAACGGCCTGGAGAAGATCGATCGCGTGCCGCGGATCTACGGCGGCGCCGCCGGCCTGGGCAGCCGCGACGTGCGGCCCGGCGACCTGATCGCCGTGTTCGAAAACATGCGGCATGAAGGTTCCGACTTTTTCTGCATCGGCATCGATCACGCGCTGGCGCTCAAATGCGCCGAAGACCCCGATCTGCGGCCGCGCGGCGGCTTCTCGATGCGCGGGCATTCGGTTGGCGGCTTCGGCTCGGTGACGACCAACAAGGTCATCGCCACGATCGGCGGCCAGGTGTTCGGCAAGGACGTGCAGGCCTATCCGAAATACGGCTCGGAGAAAAAGGGCCTGCCGACGACCTATTATCTGACGATCGCCGACTCGCACATCTATACCCACAGCGAGTTGGAGCACGTCGATCTGGTGGTGCTCAACGACACGACGGCGCTATTCAGCGGCAACCCGCTTGCCGGCCTGGTCGAAGGCGGGGCGGTGTTCATGCAAAGCCCCTATACCGAGCCCGCCGACGTCTGGCAGCGGATTCCCGAGCATCCCAAGCGGACGATTCGCGACAAGCGAATCCGCGTGTTCTTCGCCGACATGGTCAAGATCGCCCGGCAGGTGGCTTCCGAAGCCGACCTGGAAATGCGCATGCAAGGGATCGTGCTGCTGGGAGCGTTCCTCAAACTCACCCCTTACGCCAAGCAAAGCGAGATGTCGGACGACGAAGTCTACGCTGGCGTCGAAAAGGCGCTGCGCAAGTATTTCGGCAAGCGCGGAGATCGCGTGGTGCAGGACAATCTCGATTGCGTCAAGCGGGGCTACAACGAGATGCAGGAAATTCCCGCTTCGATCATGACTTCCCAAACCGCTCACGCCTGAAAGGTTTTCGAATATGGCTACCGTCGAGAAAAACGGCTCCGAATCGCATTCCTCCATGAACGAGGCCAGCGAACGCGATCCGTTCAACAACAACTGCTACGGCACGCTCGTTGATGCTTCCTATAAAACCGTCAGCTTGCCGATCCTGGACGTGCGCGACTTCAACGACCGCATCATTCGCGGCTACGAAGAAGGCTACGGCGAAAAGCAACTGCCGGCCGAGTTGTCGTTGGCCCGCTCGCTGGTCCCCGCCGGCACCGCGGCCTTGCGCGATTTCAGCTACGTGGCGCCGGAAATCCCGGAATACATCGCCGGCAACTGCACCGGCTGCATGGACTGCGTCACCGAATGCCCCGACACGGCGATCCTGGGCAAGGTGATCGCCGAGTCGTCGCTGGAAGAAAAGCTGCAGACGATCGCCGATCCCGCCGACCGCGAGATGTTCGCCAGTCAGTGGTCGAAGACGCGGAAATACTACGAAGGCCCCAAGAAAAAGGGCCAGGAAGGAGGCCGCTTCGCGATCATCATCGACCCCAGCAAGTGCAAGGGCTGCGCCGAGTGCGTCACGGTCTGCGACGACAACGCGCTGAAGATGATTCCCAAGACCGAGCAAGACATCCGCAACATCCGCCTGAGCCACCGGCTGTTCAAGCAGTTCGGCCCGTCCGACGAGCGGTACATCAACGACAACCTGCTGATCGATATGATGCTTCGCGAAAAGACGCACATCTATGTCGGCGGCGCCGGCTCGTGCGCCGGCTGCGGGGAAGGGACCGCGCTGCGGATGATGTGCGCGGCCACCGGGGCAAAATACGGCGATCAGTGGGGCATCGTCGCCGCCACCGGCTGCAACACGGTCTACACGTCGACCTACCCCTACAATCCCTACTTGGTCCCGTGGACCAACTCGCTGTTCGAAAACGCGCCGGCCGACGCGATGGGCGTCCGCGCGCGGTGGGACCAGGTCGGCTGGCAAGACAAGCCGCTGTGGTGCATCGGCGGCGACGGGGCCATGTTTGATATTGGCTTCCAGTCGTTGTCGCGGCTGCTGGCCTCGGGCATGCACGTCAAGGTCTTCGTGCTCGACACCCAGGTTTATTCCAATACGGGCGGCCAGGCTTCGACCAGCACCTTCACCGGCCAGAACACGAAGATGAGCGTTCACGGCAAGGCCTTCGGCGGCAAGCAAGAGCGCCGCAAGGAGATCGCCCAGATCGCCATGATGCACCCCCGCACCTACGTCTCCCAGACGACCTGCGCCCACACGAACCATTTTTACAAAGCCGTGCTGGGCGCCTTGGAATTCGACGGACCGGCCGTCATCAATTGCTACACCACTTGCCAGCCCGAACACGGCGTGGCCGACAACATGGCTTCGGAACAGGCCCGCTTGGCGGTCGACACCCGGGCCTTCCCGCTCTTGATTTACGACCCGCGCGCCGGCGACACGATCAAGAAGCGTTTGTCGCTGCAAGGCAATCCGGCGATGAAGGAAGACTGGTTCGCGAATCCCAAGACGGGGGAGACGGTCGATTTCATCGACTTCTGCCGCAGCGAAGGCCGGTTCTCGAAGCATTTTGATAAAGACGGCAATCCCTCGGAGTTGCTGCAACACGCCCGCGACGAGCGGCTCGAAAACTGGCACGTGCTGCAAGAGTTGGCCGGGTTGCGGTGACGCTTGCCGCCGCCGGCGTTGCGAATCGCGCCCGTACAGGGCAACAGAAAAACGGGACGAATGCCCCGCCTTGTCTGAGGCGTGGCGGACGTTGCACGCATGGATGAGTCTGGACCGCCGACGATTCTCGTTGTCCTGTTCCCGCTCATTTTCATTACAATGTGGTGCGCGGTAAGCCTGAGGCTATCCACAATGGGCGGCTGGCGTCGGCTGGCAGACCGTTTTCCGCGGCGCGGTCAACCGTCCGGCAGGCGTTTCTGGTTGCAGAGCGGCAAATTCGGGCAGGTGGCGTACAGCCGCTGCCTCACGATCCGCAGTTCGCCAGATGGACTTTATCTTTCCATGTTGTTGCCATTTCGTCTCGGACATCCGCCGCTGTTCATTCCTTGGGACGCCGTTCACAACGCGACGGCGCGTCGTTTTCTCTGGATCGAGCACGTCGCGTTTGACGTTGGCTCGCCGAGTGTCGCGACGTTACAGTTGCCCAAAAAGGCTTTTGAGTTTCACGATGAGATCGATTGTCCCGAAAGATCGCATCGATGAATTGCACGTATCGGCGAATTCCCGCCGAAAGCCGCTGCCGCAGAAAACCTTGACACGGGAAAAGCGGGCGCCTAGCTTGAAAACTGCACTGAGATTGAGCCTGCTTCCTTTAAGGCGGTGTGGATGGCCAATAGTGATCGGCAAGACCCTTCCCAAGACGCTTCGCGCCTCGCCTTATCGGCAAGCACCGTATCGCCGCGCAGCCGTACGCTCGCGTGGGCGACTGCTGCAATCTTAACGGCAGTCTGCGCAGGAGTTTATTGGTGGCAGGCATCTGCCACGCCGCCCGCGTCGATCGTCGAACCTGTCAACAATGCGGAGGGGAAGAACGCCGTGGCTCAGGCGGCTCCGCGCTATGTGGGCATGCAGGCCTGCGCTGCTTGCCATGCCCAGCGAATTAAGGAGTTTCAGGCGACGCGGCATTGTCTGGCGTGCTGCCCCCCCGACCCGGCGACCATGCCCGCTGCATTTTCGTCAAAAGACGAGGCGTTCATGGCGCGCGACCCGAACTTGCAATTCGAGATGACGCGATCGGGCGACGAGTTCTTCGTCACCGCCGTCCGCAAAACTCCAAAGGGCGAACAGCGGACGTCTTCGAGGATCGATCTCGTGTATGGCGCTGGCGCCGGCACGGACGAAGTGTACCTCACTTGGCGCGGCGACGAGCTCTACGAATTGCCCGTCGCCTGGCTGCCCGAGCACCAGGCGTGGGGCGCCAGCGCATTCGCGCTGCCAGGCGTCGAGGAACGCGCCCGGGAACTTACGGTGCGGTGCCTCGATTGCCACAACACCTGGTTCGAACACGTGCCCGGCACGCTCAACCGTTACAAGCGAGAGGCCGCAATTCTAGGCGTCACTTGCGAAAAGTGCCACGGCCCGGCGGGCGACCACGTCGCCTTTCACGAAGCGCATCCTGACGCCCAATCGGGCGAGGCGATCGTGAGCCCGGCTCGTCTTTCGCGCGAGCGGCAAATCGATCTTTGCGCCCAGTGCCACAGCAACGCAATCACTTATCGCGGCCCGGCGTTCAGCTATCTGCCGGGCGAACCGCTCGATGCGCATTTCCGCACGATCAGCGCCAAACACCCGGAAGAGGATCACGTCGCCAATCAGGTCGCGTACTTGCGCGAGAGCAAGTGCTTCAAGAGCAGCGAAACGCTGACTTGCACGACCTGCCATAATCCGCATCGGCCGCGAAACGCCGGCCCCGAAGCGGCTCGAAGCGCGTGCCTGACCTGCCACCAAGCCGCCGATTGCGGCAAGCTGCAGCGTCTGCCCCCCGCCGTGCGAGACAATTGCGTGGGCTGCCACATGCCGGTCTCGAAAAAGGTGCAGGTCTTTTTTAGGACCCAAGACGAAGACTTCGTACCGCCCGTCAATCGTTGGGAGCATCGCATCGGCATCTACCCGGCGGCCGAGCAAGCGCTGCTGCTGGCGTGGCATCGAACGCAAGACGACGATCGCAGCCGCCGAGAGGTCGATCGTCTGACCGCGGCGCTCGCCGAGCACTGGCTTGCCGAGGGAGATCGCTGCCGCCGGGAGCACCGTCTGTTAACGGCGATTTACGCCTACCGCCAGGCCTTGCAATTGAATCCCGCGCCGGAGACGCGCCTCAAGCTGGACGAAGTCGTCGACAACCGGCGCAAGTTCGCCTACGACTTCGCCGCAGCGAATCGTTTGATGGCGGAAAAGAAAATGTCGGACGCCATTGTGCAGTTTCAGAACGTCTTGAAGATCATTCCCGAATTCGCCAAGGCCCACGGCCGGCTAGGCACAGCCTACGCAGCGACGGGCCAAAAGGAATTGGCCGTCGAGCATTTGCAGGCCGCTGCGAAATACGACCCCGACGACCTTTACGCCCCCAGCATGCTGGGCTGGCTTGCTTACCTCGAAGGACGCCCCGAGGACGCGCTCGAGCACTATCGTCGTGCGGAAGAGATCGAACCGTACAACGCGCAAGTCAACTATCAGCTTGGCCTGACGCTCTCGAGCTTTCCCCGTTGGCCCGAGGCCGAGAAACGATTCCGGCAGGCGCTCGAAATCGACCCGAATCATGCCGGCGCCTGCCAGGGCCTAAGCCATGCTTTGCGGCAGCAAGGCCAAACCGATGAGGCCCTGCGTTTTGCGCTGCGCGCCGCTCGCCTCACGCAGTTTCAGCATCTCGACATTCTGATCACGCTGGCCGACAGTTACGCCGCTGCGAACCGTCCGCAGGAAGCCGGCAAAGCGGCCTCCAAGGCGCTGGCCGCATCGCAAGCTGGCAAGGCTCACTTGGCGCCTGAAATTCGCCTGCGAATGGAATTGATGCAGGACCTCGCGAAGCGATTGCGAAAATCAGGCGACTGAATCATCGATAAAGCCACGCGGCAGGGATGCCGCGTCTACATGAGACGTTTTGTCGAACGGCCTGCTTTGGCCGTTCGCATTGCGAACGCGATAAGTTAGACTTAATACTTCAAGGTTCGCGGACTGCTAATTTGGGGACGATTCGCCTGAAAACTCCAACCTTTTTACTACATCAGGGATTGCTGATTTGGCTGACGATCGCTGCGGCGATGGGGTGCGCGGTTTCGGGTTGCACGCGCGGCGCCCCAACGCCTAAGCCGCAGCGCGAAGGGCGGAAGATTGCCAGCGTCGCTGAGAAGCACGCCCAGTCGGCGGCGGCCGAAATCGCGCAACTCAGCGACGCGGAATTAGAGTCGAGGATCGGCCCGGAGATTCAAACGTTTTGCAGCGGATGCCACGCCGCGCCGCAGGCAAGCGAAGCTCCCCGCGAAGGTTGGCGGGTCGAAGTCGAACAGGCGTTTAGGTTTCACAAGAAGTCTCCCGCCAAAGACGAACCAACGCCCGACATCGAGGCCGTGGTCGCCTACTTCGAGCGGAAAGCGATGCCCTACAGCGATTTCGCGGCGCCGCCGTTGGGCGATAGCGATCCGGGCAGGGTGAAGTTTTCCAAGATCGAGGTCCGCATCGACAAAGCGCCGCATTCGCCGGCGCTTGCGGGGCTGACATGGATTGCGCCGCAAAATGACCGCCCCGGCGCCCTGTTGGCGTGCGACATGCGTTCGGGTGGTTTATACTCCGTCTCGCCGGACGGCGGGTGCGAAGTCGTCGTGGCGCCCGAGTCGAAATTGCTTTCGAATCCTTGCCATATCGAGCCTTGCGATCTGGACGGCGATGGCCTGATCGACCTCGTCGTTGCCGATCTGGGCAATTTTTTTCCGGCCGACCACCAATTCGGCCGTGTCGTGTGGCTGAGACGCACCTCGGAGGCAGGCGGCTATGAGCCGATCGAGATCGGCGGGGCTTTGGCCCGCGTGGCCGACGTTCGGCCCGGCGATTTCGACGCGGACGGCGATCTGGATCTCGTCGTGGCGGAATTTGGCTTACACGAAACGGGACGGATTCTGCTGCTGGTAAACCAGCGGAGCGAGACGGGAAAAACCGAGTTCGTGCTCCGCGAGGAAGACCCTCGGCACGGCGCCATTCACGTCCCGGTATCGGACCTGAATGGCGACGGGAAGTTGGACTTCGTGGCCTTGATCGGTCAGGAGCACGAGGTCATCGAGGCTTTTTCGAACCGGGGCGACGGCACGTTCGAAAAACAGCGGATTTATACGGCGCCGAACCCCTCCTGGGCCTCGAGCGGCATTCAGCTCGTCGACATGGATGCGGACGGCGACTTGGACGTGCTCAATACCAACGGCGACAGTTTCGATCGCGATTACCTTAAGCCCTACCACGCCCTCAGATGGCTGGAAAACCAGGGCGAATTCCCCTGGGTCGAGCATCACCTGGCGGACATGCCTGGCTGCCAACGCGCTTTGGCGGGCGACCTGGACGGCGACGGCGATCTTGACATTGTCGCGGTGGCGTTGCTTCCCGCGGCCGTGCTCGAGCGGTTCGGCAAACAGCATTTCGACGCCGTTTGCTGGTTCGAGCAGACGGCGCCGGGCCAATTTCATCGCCGCTCGCTGGAACTGGCCGACTGCAAGCATGCGACTTTGGCCCTGGGCGATTTCGACGGCGACGGCGACCTGGACTTCGCCACCGGGAATTTCTTCTTCAACCAGGGACAAGGGCAGGGCCCGCTTCCCTATCTCACGATCTGGCGGAACGACACGGGCGCAGGATCCGGCGATTCGGCCAGCGGCCGCTAGCCCGGATTATTCATCAGCCCACACCAACCCGAAGCGCAAGCGAGGCGGAGCAAGGCACTTACCTCGCTGGCGCTTCGGGTTTGTATGGAGCGCTTTGTCAAGTAATAGCTGGGCTGATGAATAATCCGGGCTAGCGGCCAGACTGGGCGACTTTCGACAAGCCTCGCCGTACATAGTTTGAGAAGCAATGTATTTTCGAAATCCTTTTTGCTTGACTTTGACTTTTGCCAGCGTCATAATCCCGTCAGAGAAGAGCATAGGCGGATTCTTTTAACTACTCGGACCGGCACAGGCCGATAGAGACCGATACAGGTCGTTCTCATTTTTGCGTCCTTCTCTCCTTCTGCGTTCGGAGGCTCTCTCGTGAAACTCGCTCGCTCCGCATCTCGACGGGCATTTACCCTGGTCGAGCTGCTAGTCGTCATCGCCATCATCGGAATTTTGATCGCCTTGTTGTTGCCCGCCGTGCAAGCCGCCCGCGAAGCGGCCCGGCGGATGTCGTGTACGAACAACCTCAAGCAGTACGGCTTGGGCATCCAGAATTACATCTCCACCTACGGCGTGTTTCCGATCGCAAACCAATGGGTAAATAACAGTCTCCCAGCGATATCAGCGCCGGCGCTCGGCTGGATGCCTCGTATTTTGCCCTTTACCGAGCAGGAGCAAGTCTACAATCAGCTCGATTTCATCAATATCGCGGCCAAGACGACCGGATGGGCCTACGGACCCACTCCGATCTACGTCGATTTGGAATTCATCAACATTGGGGCGGGCGGGGCGGGGGGCGTCCAAGGGTCGCAGATTTTTCAAGCGAGGGCCTGGGGGCCTCCCTACGCTCGCTGTCCCTCCGATAACAGCAGAACCACGCGGGGTTTGCTCACCTGGGGCAACCACGACGACGTTTTCGAGCCAAGTTACGGCGGCAGCCTAGGGTCGCAGGCAACTCCTTCTGCCAACTCCGCTTGTCAACCCTGGTTGCCCTTCGCGCTGAAGTCCACCGGCCACGGCAACACGTACTATCCGGATCAAGTCTCGGGGATCTTCGGGCGGGTGATTGCGATCTCGCCGACCAAACTTTCGTACGTCACGGATGGCACTTCGAACACGATCATGGTCGGCGAGACGCTGTGGCAGTGCCACGACCACTTTGGAAGCTATCCTGCCTGGGATTACAACGGCGGCGGCGACGCCCATCTTTCAACCGTGGTTCCGATGAACGACATGACCACCTGCCACCAACCGGGCGTAGTCGACGCCAGCATCGCTGGACTTGCGGGCGCCCAGAGGGATCCGCAGGCTTCCAACCCCGCCTGCTTTCAATGGAACAACTGGAACTACTCTTGGGGTTTCCGCTCGAAGCACCCCGGCGGCTGCAATTTCTTGATGGCCGACGGCAGCACCCGTTTCCTCGCGCAAACCATTAATCACGTGATGTACCAGCGGTTGGGCGACAAGGCCGACGGGTTTTCGCTTGGCGATATTCAACTCGGACAAGGCGGGAACTGATGTATTCAAGAGCGCCAACCGCCCGGTTGTTGCAGGGATTCGGGCGGGCAAGTGCAAAGAGTATACTTCTATGCCCGTCGCGTTCGGTCATTGTTCGAACGCCGCCCCCTTATCTGGTGTGAAAAGGAGCCTCTGATGTTGGATGTTGGCTGGCGTTTGACTCTAACTGGTCTGTTGGCGGCAGTTTCCGTCGGGTGCGGGGGAGATCCCAAACTGTACCAGGTTTCGGGAAGCGTGACCTACGAGGACAAGCCGGTTGAGGGGGCGACGGTGATGTTCATCCCTCCAGGGGGCGCCCCGAGCATGGGAACCACCGATGCATCGGGCAAATACACGCTCACCACTCGCGGCCAGACCGGCGCGCCGCCTGGAACTTACACCGTGACGATTGCCAAGATCGAGGGGGGCGCGGCAACCGAGACGGCCACGGCCGAAGTCCCGGCGCCAGCCGGCGAACAACCTAGCCCCGAGGAAATCCAGAAGTTCATGCAGCAGCAACAGGACTTGGCATCCCAGATGCAGGCTGCCGCGAAAGAGCCGCCAAAAAATCTCTTGCCGGCCAAGTACGCGGTTCCCGATGGCAGCCCTTTGAGCGAGGTCGTCACCGAAGACGCTTCGAAAAACGTGTTCGACTTTGCGCTTACACCCTAAGCTAGATTGCACGCGGGCGCGGACGAGACGCTTGATGCCTCGTGGGGCGGCCTTCCAGGCCGTCAATCGCTGACGGGTAAGGAAGGCCGCCCTACGGCCACAACGCATGTCTCATCCTTGGCCGCGCGCTCGACAAGCAGCGGCGCACCACCGGCGCGGACGACTCGACTGGCGATGGTTTCCCCCACGCGTTCCCGATTGATCCCCGGCAGGCGAGGGTGGTTGCTGTGCGCGCTGGCCGTGCTGGCGGCGGCGCTGTGGGCGTCGTTCGGCGATTTGTCGTTATCTTACGGCTTGGCCAGCGCACGTAAAGCATTGCGCGAGCGCCGTGCGAACGAAGCCGTTTCGCTGCTCAAGCGCCACGCGGACTGCGGCGCGGCGTCGGCCGAATGGCGGTTCTTGCTGGCTCGCGCCGAGCGCCGGGCCGGAATGTTGAGCGAAGCGAAACGGCAGCTCGCCCGCGCCAAAGCGTTGGGCTGCGGCGCCAAGGACGTCCGCCGCGAGGAATTGTTGCTGGGGGCGCTCTCGGGGCGCATCAAAGAGGTCGAACCGGAACTGGTCGAGTTGCTCGCGGCCGGCGCCGGCGACGAGGCGGCCGAAGACATCTACGAAGCCATGGCGCAGGGCTATTGGACGGCGTATTACGCCAGCGACGCCCTGCGCTGCCTTGAGTTCTGGAGCGCCTGGCAGCCCGAGAACCTGGTCCCGCGGTTGTGGATCGCCGAACTGCACGAAAGGACCGCCAGGCCCGACAAGGCCATCGCCGCGTACCGGCAGGTGCTCGAGCTCGATCCCAGCCGGCGCGACGCGCAAGCCAAGCTGGGCGAGCTGTTGCTCAAAAAGCTCGAACTCGACGAGGCGGGCGAAATCTTCACCCGCTGCCTGGCCGACTCTGCCGACGAGCCGGGCGCGCTGCTGGGATTGGCCGAGTGCCGGCGGCGGCAGGGTTCCGACGACCAGGCCCGGGAACTGTTGTACGATGCGCTAACGCTTGAGCTGTCTGGGGATCAGGCGGCGCGAGCGACGGGCATGCTCGGGGCGCTGGCGCTGGAGGAGCGAGATTACGCTCGCGCGGTTGGGTTGCTCGAGAAGTCGGTCTTGCTCGACGCGACCGAGCCAGACTCGCACGCGTCGTTGGCCGCGGCGCTGGCCGCGCTCGGTCAAGAGGAGTTAGCGGCCGCGGAGCGCCAAAAAGCCCGCCAGGCGAGCGACCTCCGCACGCGATACGTTCGCACGACAATGAAGGTGCTCAACGATCCCGCCAACGCCGACTTGCGATGCGAGGCGGGGCTGATTCTGTTGGAGCAAGGCTCCTGGTCGGAGGCGGCCGAGTGGCTCGAGTCCGCGCTGGCGATCGATCCCGAACACCGCGGCGCCCAGGACGCTTTGGCGAAACTCCATAAGATGAGCGGCTCCGATTGAGATGAGCCTCGGATGAAACCCAGCGCGCCCTACGGCCACAACCAACTGAGCCACGGATGGAACACGGATTAAACCCAGCGCGGCCTTTGGCCGCAACCAAGGGGGCAGCATCCGTCGGCGGGGGATAACGCAAAATGCAAAAGTCAAAATGGCGAAACAGCGATTCCCGACTTTGCGATTTGCACTTTGTATTTTGCGTTGTTCCGCGCGACTTGCCTGAATCCTGGCGCGAAAAACTTCGCGGCGCACAAAGAAACAGATCGTTTGTAATACGGATGGATTACGGACGAGATCCAGAATCGGAAAAATCTATGTTGGATCCGTGATCGATCCGTGTTTCATCCGTGGCCCTCCCTTCCCAATGCGCTGCATAAATCTTCGCGAGACTCGGAGAAATGAAACATTTGTATCACGGATCGAACCCAGCGCGGCAAAGCCGCAACCCATGTCGCTTTTCGCTCCGCGAAAAGCCGTCTTTTCGCGGAGCGAAAAGCGACATTAAATTTAGCGATTGCGCCGTAAAGCTCGCGGTTTGCGCGGCGCTGCTGGCCGCGGGCTGCGAGCGGCGCACGCCGATCGCGACCGAAACGTCCGCATCCGCCCGGCACGACGCGGCCGGGGCCGCGGCTCAAGCCGTCGTGCCGTTCGTGGACAAAGCCCAGACGCTGGGCATCGAATTCGGCTACCACGACGGCGCCGAGGCGCATCTCAGCACGATGCTCGAATCGCTCGGCGGGGGCGTGGGCTGGCTCGACTTCGACCGGGACGGTTGGCTCGATCTGGCGGCGACGGGCGGAGGAAGTTTTCCGTCGGAGCGGTCGATGGTGGGCCGCGCCAGCGCGCTGTTCCGCAACCTCGGGGGAAAAAAGTTCGTCTCGGCGGGCGCCAGCGCCGGCATCGAGACGCCCGAGCTGTTCACCAATGGCTTGGCGGTCGCCGATTACGACAACGACGGTTTCGAGGATTTGTTGATCACCGGCTACGGCCGGCCCCAACTGTGGCGTAACATGGGCGACGGCACGTTCCGCGAACAGGGCGCGGCCGCCGGCATTCTGGACGATCGCTGGGGCTCGAGCGCCGCTTGGGCCGATTTCAACGGCGACGGCAACCTCGATCTTTACCTCGCGCACTACGTGAATTGGTCGTTCGACAACCATCCCGTTTGCTACAACAAACCGGGGCATCGCGACAACTGTCCGCCGCGAGACTTCGAGCCCTTGCCGGACAGCGTGTACTATAGCCTGGGCGACGGCCGTTTCACGGATGCCACGGAAAGGGCCGCGTTGCGCGACGACGGCAAAGGGCTGGGGGTGCTGCTGTGCGACGTCGATATCGACCGAGACATCGACATCTACGTGGCCAACGACACGACCGACAACTTTCTTTACCTCAATGACGGCACAGGCAAGTTCGCGGAAGTCGGCATGGCGGCGGGCGTCGCGTGCAGCGAGCGGGGCACGCCCGACGGCAGCATGGGCGTCGACCTTTGCGACTTCAACGGCGACGGCTTGCCGGATCTCTGGGTCGCCAATTACGAGCGCGAGACGTTCGCGCTTTATCGCAACGAGGGCCACGGTCGGTTCTTACACGTCAGCCAACGACTGGGGATTACGGACCTGGGCGGATTGTTCGTCGGCTTCGGAACGGCCTGTGAAGACTTCGATTCCGACGGCGACGAGGATATGATCGTCGCCAATGGTCACGTCATCAAATACTCCCCGAATGCGCCTCGCAAACAGCTTCCCTTGCTGCTGCAGTACGATGGCCGGCGGTTTCAACGCGCGCCGTCCGCGCCGGGAAGTTATTTTGGCGATCCGCACGAGGGACGCGGCTTGGCCGTCGCTGATTTCGACCTGGACGGAGACCTGGACCTCGCGGTTTCCGATCTCAAGGATTCCTTGGCGCTGCTGGAAAATCGCTTTCGCGACGACAACCGTTGCCTCGCGTTGACTCTGATCGGCGTCCGTTCGAACCGCGACGCCGTAGGCGCTCTCGTCGAACTGCGAACGAGCGCGGGGACGAGATTCCGCCAAGTGACCGGCGGCGGAAGCTATTTGTCGCACAGCGCTCGTAGCCTTTACTTTGCACTGCCAAAGGACTCCGAAGCGGGCACGCTCGTCGTCCATTGGCCGTCAGGGCTGACGCAAACGCTCGATGCGCGTTCGCTCGCCGGGCAAGTGACGCTGTTGGAACCGGTTTCGGAAGGTGAACCGTCGCCGCGGCTTTCCCTTGGGAGGAATTTCAGTGACGGCGGATAAGACTGAAAGCGAAGCCAAGACGCGGCGCCCAAGGTTTTCAGCGCATCGACGGCTGTGCTTTGGCGGAATTGCCGTCGCTGCAAGCTTGCTCGCGGCAATGGCGGCGCGTTACTACGGTTTCGGCTTCTCCCGCGACCAGTTCAAGGAAGGGCTGGCTGCGCTGGACCGCGGAGATTGGAGCCTGGCGCGCCGTTATGCTCGTGAACTGAAAGCGTCGGAGCCGTCGTCGCCGCAGGCGAGCTTTTTGCGGGGCGCCGTGCTGCTGGAGAAGGGATACGCTTATCCCGCCCTCGACGAGCTTCGCAAAGCCATACAAGCGCCGGATCTTGAAACGGCGGCGCTAACGTTGATGGGCGAGGCCTGGTATTACCTGGGCAGGCACGTCGAGGCGCAAGCCGTGCTGGAACAGGCCGTGAAACAAGATCCGCAATCGGTAGACGCGCATCGCTGGCTGGCCGCGTCGTATTACGATTTGGGCGCCATCGGCAAGGCCCTTCCGCATTTGGAGCGCACGGCCGAGCTCGATCCGACCGATCCGCGGCCCCACCGTCTGCTGGGGCTGATTCACAAGGACTTCGGGCGGTTCGAGGAGGCTATAGCGCTCTACGAAGAATCTCTGCGCCGCCGGAGCGACCAGCCGAATGCGGATGAAATCAGGCAAGAGTTGGCAAGCTGCCAGGTCGAACACGCGCATTATGCCGGTGCTTTGAAGACGCTTGCCAAATGTCCCGAACTCCCGGAATTCGACGTGCTCCGCGCGAAATGTCATTACGCTCAAACCCGGCTTGCTGCTGCCAAAGTCGCTCTTGGCCGCGCGCTCGAGCAGCAGCCCGACAACCTGGACGGGCTGCTCCTGCACGCAACGATGCTGCTCGAGGAAGGCGAGGCTCGCGAGGCGACGGAGGCGCTCGAACGGGCAGTCGAATCGCATCCCAAAGACTACACGGCGCATTTCAAGCTCGCCCAGGCTTATGGTGAGGTGGGCGAGCAAGAGCTTTCTTTCGCGGAAAGCGAGACGGCTAGCAAAATCGCTGAAGTCAAAGTCGAGTTTTCAGAACTGCACAAGGCGGCTTGGGAACGGCCTAGCGACATGCAGGTCCGCTTGCGCTTGGCGACTTTGGCCCAGGAGCTCGATCGTCCGGACCTGGCCGAGGTTTGGCTCCGCTCGGCCGCCGCACTTCAGCCCGCGCCCGAGTCGGAAGCCAAATGACGCGCGTCGAGCGCCGCGGGGCGCCCGCCACTTCCGATCGTTTCAGACCAACACGGTCGCCAGCACGGCCGAGAGGATGATCCCGTCGAACGTGCCGGCGCCGCCGATCGACAACATGCCGACCGAAACGCGCGTGATATCTTTGAGATGCAGCAAATCGGCGCCGATCAAGGGGCCGGACACGCCGGCGATGAAGGCCACCGGCGCCCGGTAGTCGGCAAAAGCGTCGCCGCCGAGCAACACCCAGGTCGCCAGCACCGAACTGAGCGGCGAAACGAAACCGGGCATCATGATGCCGATGCCCGTCACCGGGCGCGCGGCGAAATAGCACGCCGCAATGTTGATGCCGGCGACGAACCCCACCGCCGTCAGCGGCCAGCCGCCGGCCCGCGCGAGGCTCAGCAACTCCCACGCGGCCAGCGCCGTCGGAATCACGCAGCCGCCGAGATTGACGGCGATGATCGTATTGGGGCGCATCCGCTTAAAACGGGGCGTAAAACCCCACAAGCCGAAGGCCCCCATCATTTCGACCGGCTGCACTTCGGTCCGCTCGATGCGAAACACGGGCACGTTCACCAGGCCGCCGACCAGAATGCCGAGCACCGCCAGAAAGGCCGCCGGCGGACTGAGATTCAGCCGCTGCATGGCGTCGTTCATCACGTCGACCAGCACGATCGGCATCAGGCACATCAGCGAGACCGCCAACACGATTCCGGCGCAACCGAGAGCCGGAATCCATTGCGGGACCGGACGATAGCCGTTCATCTACGCGCTCTCGGCTTCGTAAGACTCCTCGTCGTACTCCTCCTCGTCGCCTTCATACCCATCCTCCTCGTCGTCGCCGTCTTCTTCGTCCTCGTCCTGATTATATTCGTCTTCGTCCGATTCGTCTTCTTCTTCGTCCGCCGCTTCTTCTTCATCGTCTTCGTCCGCGGTTTCGCGCTTGGCCGGCGAGGGGAGAATCTTGTTGCGGGCTCGCTTGGGCGGGGCCGGCGCGGCTTCGGCGTTCTGGCCGCTCATCTCTTGCCATTGTTCCAGCGTGATCAGCACTTCGCGAGCCTGCGAACCGTTGTAGGCGCCTACGATGCCGTCTTCGGCCATGAAGTCGATCAGCCGCGCGCCGCGGCCGTAGCCGATGCCCAGCGCCCGCTGCAACAGCGAAACGCTGCCGCGGCCTTCGCGAATCACGATGTCGATGGCGGCTTCGTACAACTCGTCGCGATTCTTGAAGCGGTTCGCGTCGGCCTCGCCCGCCTGGGCGACCTTCAACTGCACCAGTTCCGTGACGAATTCCGGTTCGGTCGTGCCGACGCAATCGACCACGCGGTTGATCTCTTCGTCGCTGACGTACGTGCCCTGCCCGCGCAGCAGCGTGCTGGTGCCCGGCCACAGGAACAACAAGTCGCCGTTGCCCAACAGCTTGTCGGCCCCCATCTCGTCGAGCACCACGCGGCTGTCGGTGCGGCTGGCCACTTGGAACGCGATCCGCGCAGGCAGGTTCGACTTGATCAAGCCGGTGATCACGTCGACCGTCGGCTTCTGCGTGGCCAGCACCAGGTGGATGCCGACGGCCCGGCTCTTTTGAGCCAGGCGAATAATATGGGTCTCCACCTCCTTGGCGGCCGTCATCATCAGGTCGGCGATTTCGTCGGCCACGATCACGATATACGGCAAGTGCGTGGGAATATTGTCGCGCTCTTCGTCGCTCTCGGGCTGCAAGCGGTCCATCAACTCTTCTTCGCCGAGTTGGTTGTAGCTCGAGATATGCCGCACGCCGGCCCGGGCCAGCAGGGCGTAGCGTTCTTCCATCTTGTCGACGGCCCAAGCCAGAATCGCTTCGGCCTTCCGCATGTCGGTCACCACCGGGTGCATCAGGTGCGGCAGCGTCTTGTAGGGGCTGAGTTCGACCATCTTGGGGTCGATCATCAGCATCCGCACTTCGTCGGGCCGCCGCGTCATCAACATCGACACGATGATCGTGTTGAGGCAAACGCTCTTGCCGGTGCCCGTGCGACCGGCGATCAGCAAGTGCGGCAACGTCGCCAGGTCGGCCACCAGCGGATTGCCCGAGACGTCTTTGCCCAAGTAGATCGGAATCCTCATCTTCTGCGACTTGCCATTGGCCTCTTCGATCACCTCGCGCAGCCGAACGAGTTGCCGTTCTTCGTTGGGCACTTCGATGCCGACCGTGTTCTTGCCCGGGATCGGCGCCACGATCCGCACGCTCGGCACGCGCAGGGCAATGGCCAGGTCGTCGGCCAGGCTGGTGATTTTCGACAGCCGCAAGCCGGCTTCCAATTCGACTTCGAACTGGGCGATGACTGGTCCGGTTTCGATCTCGACCACTTTGACGTTGAATCCGAAGTTGAGGAACGTCTTTTCCAGAATCTTGGCTTTGCGTCGCACCTCCTTTTCCTGTTCTTCGAAAGCGAACGGCTCGCTCTCCATCAGCAACTCGATCGACGGCAGTTCGTAGTCGGTCGATTCCTGCTGCTGGCTCACCGCCGCGTCGAGTTCCTGCATGACTTCTTCGCGGGCGTCCTTCTTCTTCAAGGGGGGCCGCACGCGCGGCTCGCTGGCCGGCGGTTCGGGGGCAGGCTGCGAATCGGGCGTCGCTGCAGCCACGGCTTTGCGGTCGGTCTTCTTGGCGACCGCCGCGGTCGGTTCCTCCTTGGCTTCGGTTGATAGGGTTTCCTCGACGATCTTGCCGGAGATGCGAATTTGGGGGCCGGCGCCGGCTTCGCCGTCGTTCGGCCCGGCCAGATCGGTGCGCGGACGAGTGCGGCGCTTGTCGTAGATACTGCCCACGCCGCCCAGCGCCATGCCGACGCCCTTGGCCGGACCCGCCACCGCCCAGGCCGAGAGACGCACCAACAGATAATCGGTCGACAACAGCAGCCCGCCCGCCAGTACGCTGACGACCAGAATGTAAGCCCCCGCCGTGGCGAAGTGCATTTCGAGCAGACCCCGGGCCGCGGCGCCCAAATATCCGCCCGAGCCGATCACCGGCCCCGGCGACCACTCGGGCGCCGCCAGCGCGGCGAGCGCGGCAAAGCCGGCCAGCGACATCGCCCAGCCGGCCGCGCGCAGCCCGCGCTCGTTGATTTCCTGCCGGCGCAGCAGGGCCGCGGCGAGCACGGCCAACGACAGAATCAGATAATAGGCCCCCAGTCCGAGCCCTTCGAACAGCACGCGGGCCACGACGGCGCCCACGCGCCCGCAGGCATTGTGGATTTCGGTCGCCGGCGGATAGACCAGATTGCTCGGCGGGTCGGCCGGGTCGTAAGTGGCCAGCGCGATCGCCAGAAAGACGGTCAGCGCCAACAGCGTCAGCGCAGCCAGATCGGCCTTGAGGTTTCGCGATTCGGGCATGGAAAAACCGGTGGTCTCGCGGAGAGACGGCCCGGGCGCCTTGCGGCCGCCCGGACAACCCAATGGGGCTCATCCATGCCCGACAATCGTCCGTCTACGGTTTGAATCGGCGCCCTCCGCAGGCCGTTGCCAGTTTCGTTTTGGGCGACGTTCAGGTTTGCCGGCGGGCCGCGGAGTGCATATTCGGCACAGTTGGTATAATTGGCAAACCACGGTCCCCCAAGGGCGGAGGCGCGAGAAAACGCCAGAGTCGCTCCTATGTTACGCCAATAGGCTCCGGCGATGCGTCGCCACGTTGGGGAACCGGAGACCAAACTAGGTCGCGAACTATGGCTCCAAAGTCTCCAAAGCGTTTGGCAGCGATCGTGGTTGCCGCGATCATCGCGTTTTACGTGGGCAGCTACGTTCTGCTTTCCCTTGGCGGGCGGTATGAGCCGGCCTCGTTCGGGCTCAGGCGCGTTGGATGGGGAGTTAAATGGTATGAATGGGCGCCGAGCGGATTTGTCACGAATTTTCGCTGGAGCCACAATCTGATGCGGGTTTACTTCCCGCTCTATATTCTCGATTGCCGATTTTGGCATCCGTCGGACGAGGCGTTTGACGGCATATATCCGATCAATGAGGTTGCCGACGAAGATGTAGATAAAATCGTGATCGCAATCGAGTCCAGCGAGTAACCCAGGAGTTGCCATACGCTCTCAACCCCTGCTCGCGGTTCACGATGTCGAAGCCAGCAGCCGCTGGTATCAGCAATTGCTCGGCTGCACAAGCGCTCACGGCGGCCCGGAATACGAGCGACTGGAGTTCGACGGCAAGTTGATCCTGCAACTCCACCGCTTCGAGGTCGAGCACCATCACGGGCCGATCGGCGATCCGGCCGACAAACCTTACGGCAATGGCGTGCTGTTGTCCGTCCAAGTTTGGCCGTCAGGGAATCGGCCGCACGACGAGGCGGTCGCCTTCGGCGAAGCAGGTCAAGTCGAGCTCGCCGAGCATCAATTCCAGGGCCGATTTCAACGTGATGCCTCGAATGACGCGCGTCACGGGTGTGTCGGAACCGATGCCAGCCTTGGTCAAGGCTTCGTTGTCCAACACGATTTCAATGTCGTGACGCTCCTTGAGGTATTCCACCACGTCGCTCAGCGGCTGCTCGACGAATTCCAATTCGGTCAACTCGGCGAGCGCCTTGGCTGGGATCGGCGAAAGTTTTTCTCCGGCGGGCAGGATCGGAAGGCTCGGCGGCTCGGGCGAGAGCGGTTTGGCCCCGATCATCAAGACTTCATGCCGGATGGCCATCGCCAGATCGTATTTGGCGAACAGCCGTTTCAGCGCCTCGCTGAGCGGCCCGCCCCGGTATTGCATCGTGATCGGAAGGTCCGCGTTCTTTTTTGCCTTCACGAGCGAGCGGATGTCTAACTGGATTTGGATGTCGTGGCGTTCGCGCAGATACTCCACGACGTCGCTCAATGGCTGGTCGACGAATTCCAGTTCGGTGTTCTCTTCGAGCGCAGCGAGGATCTTTCGCACATTGGGATTCGTTTGCGGCAGGGCCCGATAAACGTCGGAATCGGTCAATGACGTGCTTCTGACTCCAACTTGAGCCAGCCGCGGCAGGGCTTTGAGCGGCTCCAGCCGAGGGTCGGCGATCTTCGTGCCGCTCAAGTCCAGGTTCTCCAAGGCCGTGAGCGGCTTGAGATGAGCCAAGCCGGCATCGGAGATGGCGGTGTCGACCAACCGCAACACCTTGAGCTTCGCGCAGCCGGCCAGGCTTTTCAGGCCCTCGTCGGTGATCTGCGTGCCGGCCAAGCTCAGGTATTCGAGCCTGGTCAAACCGGCCAGCTTCGCCAGGCCCGCGTCGGTGATTCCCGTGTTCCCCAAGTCGAGATAGGCGAGGTTAGTGCGCTTGCTGATCCAATCGGCCGAAGCATCGCCAATTCTCGTATTTCTGACATACAGCGTCGTCAGCTTTCGTGGTGGGTCGAGCTGCTGTAGTCCGGCGTCGGTGATTTGCGTGCCGTCGAGATCGAGCGATTTCAGTTTCTTCAGGCGGCTCAAATGCTCCGCTCCGGCGTCGGTGATGGCGTCGCCGCGGAGCGAAAGCCCGGCCAGGTTGGGCAGCTTGCTCAGGCTGGTGAGCCCTGCGTCGGTAATCTTCGTATCGCTAAAACCGAGGTTCTCCAGCGCGTCCAGCCCGGCCAGGCGTCGGAGCCCGTCGTCATCTACGACCGTAACGTCGAGTTCGAGGCTGCGCAGATTCTTGAGCAGCGTCAGCCATTGCATGCCGCGGCCCGTGACCTTGGTCTGCGACAAATCGAGGGTTTGGAGCTTGTCGAGCGCAGCGAGGCGAGAAAGCCCTCGATCGTCGGTGGGCGTAAAGTTCAAACCCAACCATGTGAGATTCTTCAGCCGGCCAACATGGGTCAAACCCGCTTCCGTAAGCTTGTTTCCCCGAAGTTGGACTCGCTGCAGTTCGGGGAATTGAATCAAGTTTGCCAGCGCGCCGTCGGTATTGGGGCCGCCAGCAAAAGTTGCCGTGACGAATTCGTTTCGCGGGTCTTCGGCAAATCGCAACCCCGAGGTACGGAATGCTTCCGGGTCGGGCGAGAGCCAGCCGCGCGCCTGGCGGATGGCTTTGAGCGCCGCGGCGCGCGCTTCCAACGAGGGAGGCGCGTTCGGGGCTTTGGCTTCGCCGGGCGCCTTCTTGGGCGCTGCGGCGCGAGTTTCGTCTGAAGCCGGTTTCGCAGTGGGCGCCGTGTCGTCCTGCGTCGCTGCCGCTTTGCCGTTTGGCTTTTTCGCAGCCGCGGACTCTGCCGCGCGGACGTGCGGCAGAACCAGTAGTGCCGCGATCGCCAGCGCTGCTAGCGACGCGGGCGAAAGCCGCAGCGCGGTTTCCGGGCGCGCAGCGAGCAACCGCGAGACGCGCCGCTTCAGCAGCGAAGGCGCACTAAACAAGCCCAGAGCCGGCTGCGGCGACTCGCCCAAGGCCCAGGCAGCGACCGAAACCAAGGCGCTGCCGCAATCTCGCCCGGCGCAATCGACCGCGGCAAAGGCCGCATCGTCGCAGGCGTATTCGCGCTGGCGATCGATCGCCCGGTTAGCCAGCCAGACGGCGGGATGAAAGAAGTAAACAATCTGCAACAAGCGCTGCGCGAGCACGACCCACAGGTCGCCCCGGCGCACATGGGCCAGTTCGTGCGCCAACACCCAGGCGAGTTGCTCTCGCGGCAGCCGCTCGACCAAACCCGGCGGCGCGACCAGCCGGGGGCAAAACACGCCCCACACGGCGGGCGATTCGACGGCGGAACTGCCTATAATCGCCACGCGGCGCCGGAGTCCGACGCGCCGGCACAAAGCCGTATAGTCGAGCGGCAAGGCCGCAGCATCGAGCGCGGGAGCGCCGTCGAAACGCCGCGCCCATTTCGCTTGCTCCCGAAACAGACGCACGAGCAGCACCGCCGCAACGCCCGCCCAAAGCAGCATCAGCCAGGCTTCGAATGACAACGAGGCCGCTGACGCCGGCTGTGCGAAAACGCTGTTCGACTCTGCCGCTCGCGGCAGCAGGTCGGCATGAGCCGTGAGCCAGTCGGCGCTGAGTTCCGGCGGCGCCGGTTCGATCGATTCCGGCATCGTCGCCCGCGGGTTCGCTTTCGCCGCACGATCCTCGCCCAGCCAGGCCACGGCCCGGCCGAGCGCGTCGCGGGGAGATAGCCAGCCCCAACCGGCCGGCACGGCGACGGCGATCGGCACGGCCAATCGAACGAGCACCAAGAGAAACAGCAAATAACCGAATTGCGACGAGGCCCGCCGCGCCGTCAGTCGCCACACGAGGCTGGCGACGGCAAACAGCAGCGTTCCTTCGACCAGCGCCGCGAGCGCCCAGTCCGACCAACTTTCGGCCCACGAGTTCAGCGCGTCGATCATGACCGGCCCTTTCGCGTAGGAGGTTCTTCGTCCTGTCGTTCGTCGAGCAACGCGCGCAGCTCGGCCAGCTCGTCCGCCGAAAGTTGGCTGCGCTTGACCATGTGGGCCAACAGTGGCCCGACCGTGCCTTCCAGAGCGTTGTGCAAGAGCGTGTCAGCCGCTTTCTGCAGTGACTGCAGGGCAGGCCGCGTGGGTCGGTAGAGGAAGCTGTTGCCGACCTGCGTGGTTCGCAAATAGCCCTTTTCCACCAGCCGGCGGAGCAGCGTTTTCACCGTGCTCGGCGCCCAACCGTACTTGCGGCGGGCTTCCTCGCACACCTCGCGGGCCGCGCAGCGTTTGCGGCGCCAGATGGCGTTCATCACTTTCCATTCCGCCGCCGTCAGCGGCTCAGTACGATCGCCTGGCATGAATTGAAGCTCCTGGAAATGCGCCGCGGTTGCAGATTATCTACAAAAATAAACGTTTGAATTGCATGTGTCAACAAGTTCTCGAGATAGCCGGCGGCTTCTCGCGAGACGCATCTTACGGCGGATTCTCGCACGCCCTCGGAAAAACCGCGGGCGGTTATTGCCGCAGAGGGGACTGTCGTTTTTCGCTCCGCGAAAAAACGCCGTTTCGCGGAGCGAAACGCGACAATGAACATTCGTTCGCTTTAGCGAAAGGCAACCTCATAGGAAGAAAACGAGAACTGTGTTCAATGCGGCCGCGTTCGAACCGGCCGCCGCCGACCCTAGCAACGCTCCGCCGCTCCGCTACAATGCTCTCTCGGGGGCGGAATTGTTTCATTGGCAACTCGGCATTCCTCGGACGCCTGGACAGGCTTAGGCTCGCGCCGGCGGGGAGTGCATGCTTCGCCCCCGCGGTGAAGGCAAGATGTGTGCAGTCGCGATCGCGCGGCGGCACGTCGTTGACCCTAGAAAGAATATGAACGAGACGCTGGCCCGGACGCCGCTTTACGATTGGCACGCTTCGCACGGCGGGCGAATGGTCGAGTTCGCCGGCTGGGCGATGCCCGTGCAGTACGACTCGATCACGGCCGAACATCTGGCCACCCGCACGGCGGCGGGGTTGTTCGATATCTCGCACATGGGCCGGCTGCGGTTCGACGGCGCCGGCGCCGCCGCGTTTCTCGATCGGCTCGTCACGCGCCGCATCGCCGATCTCAGGCCCGGACGCATTCGCTACGGCCTGGTGACGAACGAGGCGGGCGGCATTCTCGACGACGTGCTGGTCTATCACCTGCAGGACGCCGCCGAGAATTCGTATCATCTGCTAGTCGTCAACGCCAGCAATCGGCCGAAGATTCTGGCCTGGCTCGAGCCCCGGCTGGCCGCCGCCGAGCACGTTCGCCTGACCGACGTCACGCGAGATTGGGCGATGCTGGCCGTGCAAGGCCCGCGGGCGCTGGAACTCGCGCAGGAACTGGTCGACGTCGAACTGGCGAGCCTGAAGTATTACACCGGCTGCGAAACTCGCATCGCCGGGCACGGGATTGCCGGATATGGGGGCATCGCCAGCCGCACCGGCTACACGGGCGAAGACGGCTGCGAGTTGATCGTCGGTTCGCAAGCGGCGCCCGGCGTTTGGCAGCGACTGGTCGATGCGGGCGCCACGCCGGCCGGGCTCGGCTGCCGCGATACGCTGCGGCTCGAAGCGGCCATGCCGCTGTACGGCCACGAACTTTCCGAGCAGATCAATCCCTATCAGGCCGGGCTGGCCTTCGCCGTCGATCTGGAAGGCCGCGAGTTCACCGGCCGAGAGGCCCTGGCCGCGATCGCCGGCGATCCCAAGCTGCCGCGCCGCATCGGTCTTGAACTGGCGGGCAAACGCGTGCCGCGCGAAGGTTACCCCGTGTTGTTCGAGGGCCGGCGGACGGGCGAAATCACCAGCGGCACGTTCTCGCCGACCTTGGAAAAACCGATCGCCATGGCCTACGTCGAACCGGCCGCCGCGGCGCCGGGAACCGAATTGGCCGTCGATATCCGCGGCCGGCAGGAACCGGCCCGCGTCGTCGAGTTGCCTTTCTATAAACGTCGTTGAGCGGCGCCGCGCGGCGCGCGACCAAGCCTTTTATATTTCAAGTTCCGTTTCCAGGAGCCTCGACTGTGACGCCCGATGAATTGCTGTTCGCCAAAACTCACGAATGGGTTCGCGTCGAAGATGAAGGAGGCGCGAAGATCGCCACGATCGGCGTTTCGGCCTTTGCGCTCGAAGCCCTCACCGACCTGGTCTACATCGAACTGCCGGCCGTCGGCCGCCCACTGAAAGCGGGCGAAGCCTTCGGCGAGATCGAATCGGTCAAAGCCGTCAGCGATCTTTACAGCCCGGTCGCCGGCGAGGTGGTCGCCGTCCACGAAGGGCTGGGCGACAAGCTCGAAACGCTCAACGCCGATCCTTACGGCGAAGGTTGGATGATCAAAGTCCGGCTGGCCGACGAAGCGGCGCTGAAGAATTTGATGGATTACCCCGCGTACCAAAAGCAGTGCGCCGAAGAGCAGCATTGATGCTGAAAATGAGAGATCGCGAAAGGGCGAAAACGCGAAAAGAAAGAATACTCGCCTGAACCGCCGATGCGTCAACGATTGATTCGCTTTAGTTGGCGGCGCTCTTGAGCCTCAACGCCCCACGAGTTTCGCCCTTTCGCGTTTTCGCGATTTACCCGCGTCGCAAACCACGTCTTCCGCTTGTTTTCACGATAATCAATGCCCTACCTGCTCAATACGCCCGAAGACCAAAAAGCGATGCTCGACGCGATCGGCGTGGGCTCGATCGACGACTTGTTCGAGATGGTGCCGAGCGAACTGCGGCTCGCTCGCCCGCTCGATCTGCCGCCGGCCCTGACCGAATTGGAACTGACCTCGCACCTCAGCCGCCTGGCGAACAAGAACGTCTCGGCCGACCAGCGCGTCTGCTTTCTGGGGGCCGGAAGCTACGACCACTTCATCCCTGCCGCGGTCGACATGCTCGCTTCGCGCGGCGAGTATTACACTTCGTACACGCCCTACCAGGCCGAAGCCAGCCAGGGCAACCTGCAAGCCTTTTTCGAGTATCAGACGCTGATCTGCCGGCTGACGGGCATGGACGTCTCGAACGCCAGTTTGTACGACGGCGGCAGCGCGGCGGCCGAAGCAGCCTTCATGTGCATGCACGCCACGGGGCGTCACGGCCGCGTCGTCACGGCTGCCAGCGTTCACCCGGAATACCGGCAGATTCTGGCGACGCACTTGAACAACCTGGGCATCGAGTTGGTAACGGTCGGCGCGGCGACAGGCGGCGTTTCGCCCGCCGAGTTGGCCGCGGCGGTCGACGAGCACACGGCGTGCGTGCTCGTTCAGCAGCCGAACTTTTTCGGCTGCCTCGAAGAGGTCGACGAAATCGCCCGCATCGCGCACGATGCCGGCACCTTGCTGGCCGTGTCGGTTGATCCGATCAGCTTGGGCCTGCTGAAGCGGCCGGGCGACTACGGCGCCGACGTGGTCGTGGCCGAAGGCCAGTCGCTCGGCAGCCCGATGGCTTATGGCGGGCCGTACCTGGGCATCATGGCTTGTCGGGAGAAACTCGTGCGGCGGATGCCGGGCCGCGTCGCCGGGCAAACGGTCGATCGTCGCGGCAAGCGCTGTTGGGTGTTGACGCTGCAAACGCGCGAACAACACATCCGCCGCGAAAAGGCCACCAGCAACATCTGCACGAATCAGGGCCTGTACGCCTTGCGGGCTGCGATTTACCTATCGTTGATGGGGCCGCGAGGCATGCGCGAGGTAGCCGAGCTTTGCCTGCGCAAAAGCCGCTACGCCCTCGGCCGGTTGGCTGCCGGCAAGCGACTGGCCCCGGCCTTCGACCGCCCGGCGTTCAAGGAGTTCGTCGTGCGCGACAGCCAGGGCGAAGTCGAGGAGCTGTTGGCCCAGGGCGAAAAGGCCGGGTTCTTCGCCGGCGTGCCGCTCGCGCGTTGGTATCCGGAACTGGCCGATTGTTTCTTGGTGACCGTCACCGAAAAGCGCACCAAGGCCGAGATCGACGCCCTGGCCAATTGTTTGGGTGCGGTGTAAATCGTTCCAGTACGTTGCCCCCCTCAAGTGCGCCAGAACGTTTAAGACCGAACCTGCTTCAGTAACGAGAACCTGATGCGAAATACCCGAGCCACGCTGCCGTTGTTCGAATTGTCGAAGCCTGGGCGTCGTGCCGCGCGATTGCCGAAGTCGGACGTGCCCGAGACGCCGCTGGAAGAATTGCTGCCGGCCGAAGCGCTGGCCGCCGAGCCGCCGGCTTTGCCCGAGTTGGCCGAGCCCGACGTGGTGCGGCACTTCACGAACCTCTCGACCTTGAACATGTCGGTCGACACGCATTTCTATCCGCTCGGTTCGTGTACGATGAAGTACAACCCCAAGCGCAACGAGCGGCTCGCCGCGCTGCCGGGCCTGGCCAACCTGCACCCGTATCAGCCCGAGCACACGCTGCAAGGCTTGCTGCAGTTGCTTTGGGAATTGCAGGAAATGCTGGCCGAGATCGCCGGGCTCGATGCCGTGTCGCTGCAGCCGGCGGCCGGCGCGCATGGCGAAATGACGGCGCTGCTGGCGGCTCGGGCCTATTTTCGCCATCAAGGCCAGCCGCGCACCAAAGTCTTGGCGCCCGACAGTTCGCACGGCACCAATCCGGCCAGCGCTGCGATGGTCGGCTTCGAGTCGGTCACCGTGAAGAGTACGCCCAAGGGTTTCGTCGATCTGGACGATCTGCGGGCCAAGCTCGACGCCGAGACGGCGGTGTTCATGATCACCAATCCCAACACGCTGGGCATGTTCGACCGGCAGATTCGCCAGATCGCCGACCTGGTCCACGAGGCGGGCGGACTGATCTATCTCGACGGCGCCAACATGAACGCCATGCTCGGCATCAGCCGGCCCGGCGATTGCGGCGCCGACATGATGCACTTCAATCCGCACAAGACATTCAGCGGACCGCACGGCGGCGGCGGCCCCGGCGCCGGGCCAATCGCGGTGCGCAAAAAGCTGGAGCCCTATCTGCCCGTGCCGGTCGTCGTGCGCGACGGCGAGACCTATCGCCTGGCCTTCGATCGGCCGCAATCGATCGGCCGCGTGCGCAGCTTCTTCGGCAACGTCGGGGTGTTGATTCGAGCCTATTGTTACCTGCGTACGCACGGGCCCGACGGGTTGCGGCGCGTCAGCGAGAACGCCGTGCTGAACGCCAACTATCTGCTCAGCCGGTTGAAGCACATCTTCCCTGTGCCTCAAGGCGACCGCTGCATGCACGAATTCGTCGCTTCGGCAGCCAGGCTGAAGGCCGAAAAGGGCGTATCGGCGATGGACATCGCCAAGCGTTTGCTCGACTATGGCTTCCACGCTCCGACCATCTATTTCCCGCTCACGGTTCGCGAGGCGATGATGATCGAGCCGACCGAAACCGAGAGCAAGGAAACGCTCGACGCCTTCGCCCAGACGATGTTTCGCATCACCGAAGAGCCGGCCGATCTGTTGCACGAAGCGCCTCACACCACGATCACCAGTCGTCCCGACGAAGTGCAAGCCGCTCGCAAGCCGGTGATGACGTGGCCGAAAGCGTGATCGCCGTAAAATAGCGGGCGCCGAGCGAGAACGCCGCCGCCGATCGATTTTCCTACTCCCTGCCCCCCTCTCTTTGCTCCATGCTCGCTTGCCGCCTGATCCTCGATCCGCCGGGCCCTGGCGCCTGGAACATGGCGGTCGACGAGGCGCTGCTGGAGAGCGGCGGTCAAGATGACGAGTGGACGCTGCGATTCTACGGCTGGTCGGAGCCGACCCTCTCGCTCGGGTACTTTCAAAGCGTGGCGAGTCGTCAGATTCACACGGCCAGCCGTTCTTGTCCGCTCGTTCGCCGGCAAAGCGGCGGGGGCGCCATCGTTCACGATGCAGAACTGACGTATTCGCTAACCGTCCCCGCTCGCCACGCGCTGGCCCGCGACTCGCAACGGCTCTATCGGGCTGTTCATGCTGCGTTCGTTGGGGCGTTGGCTTCGGCGGGCATTTCCGCCGAACTGTATGAAACTCTGTCTGCTCCGCGCCCGGCATCTGCTTCCTCCGAACCGTTTCTGTGCTTCAACCGGCGGGGCATCGGCGACATCTTGATTGGCACGTCAAAAGTGGGGGGCAGCGCCCAACGCCGAAGAGGGGGCTCGGTCTTGCAGCACGGCAGCCTGCTGCTACGCCGTTCGGCTGCCGCCCCGGAGTTGCCGGGCATTGAAGATCTATGCCGCCAAGTGCGTTCGTGGGAGGAGTGGCGGTCGTTGTTTTCGGGCAAGTTAGTGCAGAGTTTGGAGATCGCGGCCCGGGCGGCGCCGCTGAGCGAATCGCTCCGCCAACGGGCGGCGGACCTGGCCCAAGATAAGTACGCAGCGCCGTCTTGGAATGCGCGGCGCTAAAAGGCAATTGCGATAAATTCAGGAATAAAGGGGATTGATTTCCACGACAAATCTGAGAAGATGGCGAAGGAAGCTGGAACTGAGAGCAGGCGTACACTGCATTCGCAGTGCCGAAGTCAACGGCGGCGCCATGAATGAGTCGCAAGGATCGCAATCGATTAAAGCCGACATTTCGTCGTCGGCGTTTGTTCATACCTATAATGTTTTCAGGCAGTCCGTGTTGGATTGCCGATGAATTGAGTGAGGGCAGTTCATTTATATTTTTCGGTCAAGATCGAGCGTGCGACAGGGCTTTTAAGCAAGGTGCTCGTATACCGCGCTGATTACGTTGATTCTTGATTGTTCCCGTACCTTTCCGCGGAGCAATGTCGCGCAATGGAAGTAAGACTGAAAGTTTTGGTGGGCAAGAGTGCGGGGCAAGAACTGTTGATCCCGGGCCCAAAGTTCTTCATTGGGCGCGCGGAAGACTGCCAGCTTAGACCTCGAAGCGACTTGATTAGCCGACACCACTGCGCACTGCTGGTGGAAGACGGCTTTTTGGCGATTCGAGATTTCGGCAGCAAAAACGGCACGCTCGTTAATGGCGAGCGCGTCGCGGGCGAGCGAGAATTGAAAGCAGGCGACAAACTCACGGTCGGGCCGTTGGAGTTCGAAGTTTGTGTCCTCGCCACGACTGCCGCCAAAAAACGCCCCAAGGTCGAAAGCGTCAAAGAGGCCGCTGCACGAACAGCGGAAGGCGCCAGCGACAACATCGACGTCAGCCAATGGTTGACCGATAAGGACAAGGAAGGCTCGACCGAAACGCGGGTGATCAACGTCAACGAGACGAGCGAGATCGACCTGAGTTCAAAACGCGATGCATCGGCGTCGACCTCGCTTTCCGGGGAAAACTTGGACGGGCAAGCGAGGGAAACGGTCGAAGCAACCGCCGAAAAGGCCGAGGCCGGCAAGGCGGCGCCCGACAAGAAACGGACTCCCGGCAAGTTGCCCCCGATTCCTCCGAAAAGCGGTAACCTCGACACTGGGGGCGCCGCGGCCGACGTCTTGAACAAGTTCTTCAAACGCCGTTGACCAGTTTGACGAAGAAGGGGGGTATAGGCCCCCTGCTCGAACAACGTCAGGCGGGTTTCCATACGGCGGGTCTTCTCGGCAGGGGCAGTCCTTAACGAGTTGTTGTTGCTCGTTTTGGCAGCGCATCTCGCCCCAGCGCGCCGCTGGACGGATTCTCCCCCGGCCGCCGCCGTGCCTCTCCGCTGCGAACAGTCCATGCTGGCCTGGAAAACGGCTGCGCGCCCGACTGCGCTCCAAAGCGACCGTTTTGCGCTTGCTCAGGCTACCGCCGCTGGCTAGTTTCAAGCGTTGAATTGCGGCGATAGCAAGCGTCGTGCGAAGCTACGCAGCCCGCGGGGAAGGAGTAGCACTCTATGTCGACCGATGACGACGCATTGAAACGGCGTTACCGCGAATTCCTGGATCTAATGCCGCTGACCGAAGCCATTGCCGGGCTTCCGGTCAACGCCGGGCCGCGCAGCCTGACGCACGAGCAGATGGAAGCTCGAGCCCAGACCCTCGCAACCGCCTTCAAATTGGCTAAACAAACGGTCCGAGAGGCAATTAAGGCGCCTTGACCCTCATTCTTTGGCCGACTTATAGTTGATAGGGAGCCGATGGTCCCCTGGAATTCCCAACCGTGCGATCCCCTTTGGACCACGAGGCGTCTCCATTGAAAGCCAGCCGCAAAGAACGTAAGCGAGCCGCGATACTCGGGTTGGGGCTCGATGGCGACGACGGTCATACCCGTCTGACGCGGGGCAAGAACTTCGTGCTGTATGGCGGTTCGGAAGAAACCCATTCCTCCATGCAGGAAACGGCAATCAAGGTCAACGAGCAACTCGACCGCCGCGGCAAGCGCTTGGAAGACGTATCGCCCGGAGAACTGGCCGACATCTTTCGCGACGTCGCCGGCTGACCGCGCCCTGCGGAAGCCCTTGAATCGAACGGCGCCGGCGTTAAGCTCCTGGCGTCGAAGGCTTTTGGGAAGGCAAATCCGCGGGAAACCCGCCCAATGCCTGAAACCGCAACGCGCTTCGCCGGGTAATCTCTTCCAGAAGGTCGAAGGTTCGGCCGCCGAGGTGTGCAGTTGCCCGAGGACGTTCTCGAACTGGTCAGACGAAGCCTGAGGGGGGATCAGTCCGCCATGGCTGATCTCGTCGATCAGTTTCGCGGTCAGGTCTTTGGGCTTTGCTACCGCATGTTGGGCCATCGCCAGGACGCCGAAGACGTGACTCAGGAGGCATTCGTTCGAGCTTTGCGAAGTTTGGCAAGCTTCGACATTCGCCGCGAGTTCCGCCCCTGGCTGCTGGCGATCGCCGGCAACCGATGCCGTAGTTTTCAAGCCTCGCGGACGCGCCAGCCAAGGCAGACGGACGAAATCGAAAAGCTGCCCGATCGGGCGGGAGACGGGCAGCAGGCAAGGAATCTGGCCGAGGAAGTCGAATTCGCTTTGAGTCGCTTGCGCGTCGAATATCGGCAGGCTTTCGTTTTGTTTCACGAACACCAACTGAGTTACGCGGAAATCGCCGAATCGCTGGATTGCCCGGTGGGAACGGTGAAAACCTGGGTCCGCCGGGCGCGCCGCGAGTTGGCCGATCAATTACGACGCCGCGGCGTCGTCCAGGAGTTCCCGGATGCAGTGCGCAGAGTTTGAATCTCGATTGAACGATTTGCTCGATGAGCGATTGCGTCTCGACGCCGACTTCCTGCTGTCGGAGCATGCCCGGTGCTGCCGCGAGTGCCGCAACCTGGCGGCGGCCTACGAGGCGGTTGTGGTTGGCCTCGAACAGAGCCGTCCGCCGGAACCCGGCGTCGATCTGGCCGCGAGAGTCTTAACCGACATGGCGGTCGCATCCGGTTCCTGCTTGCCACGACCAGCCGCGCTGACCGAAGGCCATTCAAAGCGCGTTTTACCAGGGCGCCAACGCTTATTCGACGGCCGCATCTTGCATCGCCGCGTCTCGATGCTCGCCGCCTTGGCGGCCGCGATGCTGCTGGCCGTCGCTCTGCGCTGGGCGGTCGGCCCTATCGCAATGGAGCCTGCCGGCCGCAACCACGACGGCTTGGCCCCCCAGAAACAGCCAGGCGAGCCGCTCGTAGTGCAGCACGCGATGGCGCCGGACACTGTCGCCCGTCTGTCGGGGCGCCAACCGCCGATCTTGGAAGAGCAGGCAACAGGCAGCGATTCCTTCCGCGGTTTGGCGGCCGAAACGAGCCAGAGTTTCGCGGTGGCCATGCAGCTCTTTCCTGGCGTCGGCGCCGCCCCGCAAGACGCCGGCGAAGCGTCGGCGAACGATCCCGCTTCCGATTGGGTGCATGGCCTTTCTGACGGGTTGAAACCGGTGACTCGCCCCACGGCTGGGGCCTTGAACAGCTTCTTGCAATTGCTGGCGGCCGGCGAAAAGGGCTCTCGTTCATGAGGCGTCTGCGGCTCGAACTGTGGCGGAAGTCGCTGATCTGGGCGTGCCTGCTCGCGGTATCGCTCGGCGGCGGGGGCGTCGTAGAAGCCCAAGCGCCCAACCCCGAAACCGCGCAAGCGGTAAGTCTGGCGGCGCTCGTGCCGTCCGACGTCGGCTTGTGCATCGAGACCGACCGCCTGGCCGAGCACGTCGCGCGCTTCATGAACGGACCGCTGTTCGAGCGGCTGGCGCACTTCCCGCCGTTGACCCATTGGGTCGGGCAAAACGGCGCCAAGATCGGCATGGCGCAGAGCGAGTTTCACAAGCGGCTCGGCGCTTCGCCGGCCGAGGTTTGGGCGGGAATTCTGGGCGGGCGAGCGCTGTTCGCCGTTTGGCCGCCGGCCGGCGACAGCACGGACGGACCTGCGCTGTTGTTGGTGGAGGCCAAAGATCGGCGCCTGCTCAAGCGAGTGCTCGACAATCTCGTCGCCCTGCAGCGCGACGCCGGGAAGTTGAAAAAAACATCGACGCTCGAACACGCCGGCCTGCGGTGCGAAGTCCATTGGCTCGCCTCGGGCGAGAACCGCGATCAACTTTACCTCACCACGCTCGATAACCTAGCGATCGTCGCCAACGACGAAGGCCTGATTCGCGACGCACTTTCCTTGAGTGCATCGGCCGAGGGACCTCGCGGCGCGTTGGCCTCGCTTCCAGGATACGCGGCGGGCAGCCAGCGGCTCTCGTCGCAAACCGCCGTGCGGTTATTCGTCAATCCGCGTCCCTGGGACGCAGGGCTGCTGGCCGATTTGAAACGCAAGCCGCCCGAATCGCAGGACGCGCGATTCCAGAAAGCGATGATCGAGACCTGGCAAGCCACCGATTACATTGTCGCCGGACTCGAATTGGGCTCTCAAGCGACGCTGGAAAGTTTCGCCGCTTGGCGCACCTCGGACCTGCCGCCGGCCGTGCGCGAGGCGGCCGAAAGCGTCAGCGGAGGCGCCGCGTTCGCCGAGCGGATTCCCCGCCACGCACTGGCGGCGGTCGCCGGCCGAATTGATTGGGGACGGCTCGTTTGGCGTTTCGCGCTGCCCAGGCGCGCTGCGGCCAACGCGGTCGACGAGCCAGGGGCCGAGATCGTGCCTGGCATATCGGGCGATTGGTTGTTGCCCGCCGCTTTGGCGCACGGCATCGGCCCCGATTTCGGCGCCTATCTCGTGCCGCGCCCCGACGAGGCTTCCCGTGAGCACGAATCGCGGCTCCCGATGGATTTGGTCGCGGGCCTGCAAACCCGCCCGCTGGAACCGGGCGACGGGCGACCGTCGCTGGCCAAGCTGGCCGAACCCGTGGTGCATAGTCTGCTGACTTCGGCGACGGCTGCGACCAACGCCCAAGCGGCGCAGCCTGCAGCGAGCTTGGAGACGATCGACTTGGGCGGCATTGCGATGACTTCGGTCGCCGGTTTGCCTGGTCCCCGCGGCCGGCCGTTGGCGGCCACGTATGCCGTGGTCGGCGACGATTTTTGGGTCGCGAGTTCTCCGGCGGCGCTGCGCCGCGCGGTGGAGTTGCCTGCTGCAGATTCGTTAGCCGCTGCGGCGACGTTCGATCGCGTAAAAAACCCGAGCCACTTGTTCTACGTCGACCTGAAAGGCGTCCGGCAACTGCTGGCATCGTCGCCCGGGATCGTCGAGTTTCTGGCTGCCAGCAAAGGACTCGACCGTGACGCGGCTCGGCGCAGCTTTCGCGAATTGCTGGCGATCGGCGAACTTGCCGATGCGGTTTCGGTCGCCGCCCGGCTTGATGAAACGGGCGTAGCGGCCAGCCTTTCCATCGCCGCGCAAAGCCCGCTAGCAGCCGAAACCCGCGCAGGCGCCGACTGAAAGCTGGCGGACCACGCCCGCGCAGGGTCTTGCGACCGCCGATCCAAACGGCCTCGGCATCCGTACTGCATGGGTCGCGGCGAGCCGCGCCCTGTAACGACCGGGGACCTGGCGCCGCTCTAGCCCGGATTATTCATCAGCCCACACTAACCCGAAGCGCAAGCGAGGTGGAGCAATCGCCTTACCTCGCTAGCGCTTCGGGTTAGTGTGAAGCGCTTTGTCGAGCATTCTCGGGGTTGATGAATAATCCGGACTAGAGGGTGCAGAATTCGGGGGGGCGCCGGCAAATCTCGACCTCGATCGCGCCCGTTGAGGTTGTTCGCCGGCCGCAATGCGGTTTCAATAGGGGCGGATCACGAATGCAGGCCGGACCGGCGCCGGCATCGGAATCGGAGTTTGCCGCCGGGAGGTCTCGAAGTGTGCAAAGGAGTCGGATGATGCGCGTGTTTTCCATCTGCCGGAACGGATGCTGCTGCGCTCTGCTGGCCTTGGCCGGGCTTTCTCCGGCCGCGGCTCAAGAGCGGCTGCCCGCGCCGCGCCGCAATCCGCCGCCCGCGCGGCGCAGCGGAGAGCGCGTCGACCGGCTGCGTAAAATCGGCGGTCAGTTTGTCGGCGCTTTGACGGCCGATCCGCAATCGGCGCCCAAGCCGTTGGAAGTTTCCAAGCTCAACGAGGGCATTCTCTCGTTGCTCGAGCCGCTGCTGACCCAGGAACGCGCGCTCGAATCGCTGCACATCGGCTTCGACCCGGCAGGGACGAACTTTGCGCGTGACACGGTCAAGCTGCGAGGCAACGCCCGGCTGAAGCATACCCGCTGGTCGCCGAACCCGACCCAGATCAACGTCGAAGTGCAAGTTCGCATGGCTCGCGCCGAGAACGGCGCGCAGCAGGCTCTGCTGGAAGGCCAATTGCACGTCGAGACCGAGGTCATCCCGCTTGCCAATCGGGCCATCGCGCGATTCATGAATCGGGCCGAATCTCGACCGCCCGCCGGAACGAACCGGCCGTTGAGTGCGGAAGACGACTTTCGCGCGCGGTTGCGGGTGAAATTGGAACGCACGCCGCCTTTGACCTCGCTGGACGAGCTCGTCGATCTGGCCGTTTACGTGGCCGGCCTGCGGCTGGCGGTGGTCAACGATCAGATCGATCGGCTCAAGGATGGCGTGAACGCCGCGGCCGACGAGCGAGCCCGGGCCGCAGTGCTAGCGGAACTGGACCAGGTTCGCCAGAGCCGCGATCAAATGTTCGACGTCCGCCCGCGCGTCGATCGCGACGAGCGCGGTCGCGCGGCGGCCTTGGTGTTTACGATGGTCAATTCAGGGCTTTCCGGCAACGGGCGAATGAATCATCTCGAATTCGTGATCCGCGAATTCGAGCTTCACCTGGTCGTCGACGGCACGTTATTGGAGGGCGTAGAGTTCTATGCTCTGTTCAAGCCCGTACTGCTCAACACGCTAGAACGTCTGCAAAGCCGCGACCCAGCCACCATCCGGCTGGGGCAAGGCATCCTGCTCGACTCGTTCGGCAATGCTCGGTCGCTGTTGTTCGGCGAGCCTGTGCGCCCCGGTCCGGCTGACGAAGCCTTGCCGCGGATCGAACCGCCCCCTCAAGCGCCAGAACCGCTTCCGCGGACGCCCGAGCGACCATTGCCCGGGCCTCAAATCCGTTCTCGCTAGCACGACCGGCGCAAACCGATCGGATTCTGCACTCCGCGCGGCGTTCCTCGCGCAAACGGAGCTGCGGCATCCCTGCCGCATTTCCAAAAAGTGGCAAGGATGCCGCTTCTACTGCGCGAACCGAGGGCGCCAGCGGCCAGATTTCCGGGAAAAATTGCCCCAACGCTACCGACTCTACGGATTGGAAACCTTAGCAAAACCGCCCATTCTTCCTAATCGCTTGATTTTTACCTAGCGCCCGGTCGATCCTGAGCTTGCGTTGCGACGCGTGTCGTTTGTCAGCCCGCCGCGCGGCGGCTCGATGATTTTATCGCAAGTAGGAGGAGCACTGGTGGCCAAGTCCAAAAAGGCGGAAGCGGCGGCGACGGTCGATCGCCGCGGCAAAGGGGGCGAACGTCGTAAGGAGAAGCAAGACCGCCGAGTGTCGAGCCAGCCGGTGGCCGTCGAGCGGCGAAAGCTCGAACGTCGCGAAAAGGTCAGCCGCCGCCGTCAGATCGATCCCACCACCTGCGAACGCGACTATACGGCCGACGAAGTCGAATTCATGAACGCGCTCGACGACTACAAGCGCACCAGCGGGCGGATGTTTCCGACCTGCAGCGAAGTGCTGGAAGTGATCCGCAATCTGGGCTACGCCAAACCGCGCGAAGCGGTCCCGGCTGCCCCGAATCCTGAGTCGCGCGACGAGTAAGTAGGTCGCGCTCGGGTTGACAAAACGCCGGTCGCCGGGCGTAAATACGGGCGTCTCTTCGGTCGCCCGTTAGAAAAAAACGACGCTATGCCCGGCGCTCGCACGCATAAAATCCTGATCGTCAACAGCGGCTCGTCGAGCCTGAAGTTCGCGCTGTTCGAAATGGACGGACGCGAAGCGCTCGTGCTCTCCGGAAAATTAGAGCGCATCGGCCTGCAACACGGCACGTTTCACGTGCGAGACGCCGCGGGCCGGACGCTCGTCGAGGAAACCGACGAAAAACTGCCCGACCACCAAACGGCGATCCGGCGGCTGTTGGATTGGCTCTCGCAAGCCGGCCACAGCCAGAACCTGGACGCCGCCGCGCACCGCGTCGTCCACGGCGGGCCGCGGCACAGCCGGCCGCAGCGGATCACGCCCGAACTCGTCGATGAACTCAAATCGCTCGTGCCGCTAGCCTCGAACCACTTACCCGGCGCCTTGGCCGCCATCGAGGCTCTTACTCGAGCGCATCCGTCGCTGGCGGAAATCGCCTGCTTCGACACGGCCTTTCATCGCCAGATGCCCGAGGTGGCGCAGCGCTATCCCTTGCCGCGGCAATACGCCGACGAGGGCGTGTTGCGTTACGGCTTTCACGGCCTGTCGTATGAATACGTGCTGCAAGAGCTGACGCAAACCGCGGGCGCCAACGCCGACGGCCGGCTGGTGATCGCCCACCTGGGCAACGGGGCCAGCATGGCGGCCGTTCACAACCGACGAGGTCTCGATACGACGATGGGCTTTACGCCGACCGGCGGGCTGGTAATGGGTACCCGCGCCGGCGATCTCGACCCCGGACTGCCGCTGTACCTGCTCGAACAGCGCGGCATGACGCCGGCCGAACTGCACGAACTGCTCAATCGGCGCTCCGGACTGATCGGCGTTTCGGGCCTCAGTTCCGATATGCACGACTTGCTGCAGCGGGAAGCGGCCAGCGCCGACGCGGCTTTGGCCGTCGGGCTGTTTTGTTATCAGGCCCGCAAGTTCATCGGCGCCTTGGCGGCGGCCTTGGGCGGGCTCGACGAACTGATCTTTACCGGCGGCATCGGCGAAAACGCCGCACCGGTTCGCGCCCGTATCTGCGAACCGCTGGAATTCCTGGGCGTGGCCGTGGATGCGGCCCGCAACGAGGCCGGCGAAGCGATCATCTCGCCACCCGGCGGCCGGGTCGTCGTGCGTGTCGTCAAAACCAACGAAGAATTGATGATGGCCCGGCACGCCAATCGGCTGCTGCGCGACGTCTGCGCCCAGTAGGGCAGGCATTCCTATTCCTGCCTGCCATTCGTGGTCAGGGCAGGCAAGAATGCCCGCCCTACTGGGATCTGACGCAAGTGTCCAATGCCCGCCTGACGATTAGATGCGTCGCGGCAAGCCAGATTTCGACTCAGCATTGACCGCCAACTCGGCCTCGACCTAAAATCAGGCGCGTATGGATGTAATTTCAGATCAGTAAATCTGGAATCAACGGCCGGACCTTCAGGAACCGAAGTCGATGCGAAATCGCTTGTTGCGCTCACTGGGCTGGGGGCTTTGCGCCGCCTTTGTCTGCCTGCCGTTAGCCGCCCGCGGCCAGGACGCCTTGCCCAAGTTCGATATCCAGGGACTCAATGCGAACGTCATCGGCGACCCCGGCGGGAGGGATAAGCCGGTCACGATCGAAGCCGCATTCTACGTCGAGCCCGGCGCCCGCACTGGCGAGTTGGCAATCACCGCCAAGCTCGACAAAGGCTGGCACATTTATTCGATCACCCAGTCCCGTGGCGGGCCGATCGTCACGCAGATCAAGCTGGCCGAAAGCGAGCAGTACAAGCTGACAGGCGATTTCGCAGCCTCTCCGACGCCCAAAAAGCACATCGATCAAGCAGCCTGGCCAGGACTGGAACTGCAAGAGCACTACGAGCGCGTCACCTGGACGGCGCCGATCGAAATTGCTGAAAGCGTCGACCCGACGCAACTGGAAATCGCCGGCAAGGTGTACGCCCAGGCCTGCGAGAAGGGCTGTCTTCCGCCCGAGGATATGCCCTTTACCGCAAAGTGGCACAAGCCCGCAGAGAAACCGGCGGCAAGCGAACCCGCCGCCGCAGTCTACTCGGCCGAAGGGATCTCGTTTCGCGGGCATCTCGAGCCCAAGGTCGCCGTCCCCGGCGGCAAAGTCAAGCTGGTGCTGACGGCGGAGCCTGCCGAGGGCTGGCACGTTTATGAACTCGGCCGTCCCGATGGCGAGGCGGTATCGCACCCGACGCTGATCGTCGTCACCGACGGCGCCGGGTTGGAAGTCGGCGAAACCTTGCCCGACGTAGAACCCAAACACGAAGGCGATAATCCGGTCGCTCAATACGACGAGCCCGTAAGCTGGACGACCGAACTGACCGTGCCCAACAGCGCCCAACCGGGCGAGTTGAAGCTGAGCGGCTTGCTGGCCTATCAAGTCTGCAACGCCAGTTGCCTGCGGCCGACGGCCATCGGCTTCGAGACGACGTTGACAATCGATTTCAACTCGGCCGACGGCGTCGTGCCGGTGAATTTCACGAGCAAAACCAGTTATAGCGAAGCCGCCGATGCGCTCGCCGACGACCCCGGCGAACTCGATTTAAGCCAGGTTAAAGCGACGGGCGTCGAGACGGCGAATCAGCCGCTTTGGCGAATGATGCTGTTCGGCCTGTTGGGCGGCTTGATCCTGAACGTCATGCCCTGTGTATTGCCGGTCATCGGGTTGAAGGTGTTGTCATTCATCGAGCAGGGCGGTCAGAGCCGCAGCCGCGTGTTGATGCTGAACATTTGGTACTCCCTTGGACTGCTGTCGGTGTTCATGGTCTTGGCGACGCTGCCGGTGGCGGCGCGGTTGTTGTTCGGCCAGCAGTTCAGTTGGGGCCAGCAGTTCGCCTACGACGGCTTCAACATTACTTTGACTTCGATCGTGTTCGTGATGACGCTGAGTTTTCTCGGCGTGTGGGAGATTCCGATTCCCGGTTTCGTTGGCAGCGGCGCGGCCAACGACCTGGCCGAGCAAGAAGGGTTTTCTGGCGCCTTCGTCAAGGGCGCGTTGACGACCGTGCTGGCCACGCCGTGCAGCGGACCGTTGTTGGGACCGGCCCTGGGTTTTGCGTTCGCCCAGCCGCCGCTGGTGATCTACTTGATGTTCGCCTGCATCGGCTTGGGCATGGCCAGCCCGTACCTGCTGATCGGCGCGTTCCCCAGCTTGATTCGACGGCTGCCCAAGCCCGGCGCCTGGATGGACACGTTCAAGCAGACGATGGGCTTCGTGCTGCTGGCGACGGTCGTGTACCTGATGACCTTGATTCGTTGGGAGCGATTCATTCCCACGCTGGCGTTTCTAATGGGACTGTGGGCCGCGGCGTGGTGGGTCGGCCGCGTGCCGTTGTACGCTGAGTTTTCAGCGAAAGCACGGGCCTGGGCTGGCGCGTGCGCGTTCGCCGCCTTAATTGGCCTTTTCTCGTATCAATGGCTCGGCGGCGTGATGGAAAGCCGTTTCGAGATGATGATGAATCGCGAAATCGCCGCACGGCTCAGCGGCAAGGATCAGGCGGCGAAAGTCGCACAAACCGAAGAGGGGCATGAGCTTCCTTGGCAACCGTTCTCGATGGCCAACCTGGTCGAATACACGCGAGAGGGAAAGACGGTCATGGTTGACTTCACGGCCGATTGGTGTCCGAGTTGCAAGACGCTGGAAGCGACCGTGCTGAATACCGAGGCGACTCGCGAATTCCTCGCTGCAAACGGCGTGATTCCCATGGTGGCCGACATGACGCGAAATCCGCCCGACGAAGCCGAGCTATTGAGCGCACTTGCCGGGCCCAGCGGCGCCGTGCCGGTGTTGGCGATTTTTCCGGCAGGACGCGCGAATGAGCCGATCGTCCTCGCGGCCGGCTTCTACACCCGCGGCGAATTGCTCGAAAGACTGAAGCAGGCCGGCCCTTCGAAGGGCGCCGTCGGCCAGAAGAACGCGACGGCCATGGTAGGCGCCAAGTAAACGCGGCATCGCTGCCGCGTTCGCTCCCTCTTCGCGTAGGACGGACTTCCAGTCCGTCACTCGGCGGGAGACGGACTGGAAGTCCGTCCTACGGCGGCAACCCTGCCGCATTCAACCGGCAGTTGTACGCTTTGAAAGCGGCAGGATGCCGCTTCTACTTGCTCAGGCCCAAACGACGTCGCCCGCTCCGGCGACGATTTCGCCGATGGGCCAGTTCGCCAGGCCGCAGTCGGTCAGTTGATGGCGTATGCTCTCGGCGTAATACGAGCTGACCACGAGCACCAGCCCCAGGCCCATATTGAACACGCGGTCCATTTCGTCGTCGTCGATGTCGCCCAGCCGCTTGAGCCAAGGGAAGACGGGCGGCACGGTCCAACTGTCGCGCTCGATCACGGCCCGCGAGCCCGCCGGGATGATTCGCCCCAGGTTTTCGTGCAACCCGCCGCCGGTGATGTGGGCCACGCCGTGGACCACGCTTTTGACCTTGTATTTGCTGAGCACCTGCCGTAGCGGCCGGGCGTAAATCCGCGTCGGTTCGAGCAGCTCTTCGCCGACCGTGCGGCCGAGTTCTGCGACGCGATCGCCGATCGTTAGCCCGCCAATCTCGAACACCGCCTTACGGACCAGGCTGTAGCCGTTGGAGTGCAAACCGCTCGAGGCGACGCCGATCAAGGCGTCGCCCGGCGCGATCGCCGTGCCGTCGATCACGCGACGCCGCTCGACGATGCCCACGCAAAACCCGGCCAGGTCGTAATCGCCGCGGACGTAGATATCGGGCATGATCGCCGTTTCGCCGCCCAGCAAAGCGCAATCGCTCTCGATACAGCCGGCCGAGATGCCCTCGACGAGCTGTTCCAGCCGCTCGGGGTCGTCGTGCGACATGGCCACGTAGTCGAGGAAGAACAGCGGCTCGGCCCCGCAGCACAGCGCGTCGTTGACGCTCATCGCCACCAGATCGATGCCGACCGTGTTGTGAACGCCCGCCAACTGGGCCACTTTGAGCTTCGTGCCCACCCCGTCAGTGCAGGACACCAGCACCGGATCGACATAGTTCCGGGCGAACAAGGGGCTGGCGAAATCGAGTTCGAACAGTCCGGCGAAGCCCCCTTCGAGCTTCCTGACGCGCGGCGAATGGGTCCGCGCGAGCAGCCGCGGCAGCCGCGACATGCTTTGGCGATAGACCTCAAGATCGACTCCCGCGTCTTTGTAAGTGGCTTTGGCCATTGACTTTGCTCGATGCTCCTGGCGACGGCGAGCTACGATTCTAGGAGGCGATGCGGAGGATTGTCAAACGAGCGGCAATGCCGGTAGTGATACCATTTGCGAGCATGTCAAGGAAAAAGGGCGAATTGGAAGGACGAGCTTGGCCCCATCCGCGTTTGCCACCAGCTTTAGCTGGTGGGGACCGGCAACCATTCTCTCTCTTTGGGAGCCGGCTTTAGCCGGCTTTTTGAGCCCTCGGGAAGCCGGCTGAAAAAGAAGGTTGATGTTGTTTCGCTACCACCAGCTAAAGCTGGTGGCAGACAAAGCGATAATTTTTTCTTGACACCAGTTCAAGGTGCGGATTAGCCGGTCAATCGTCGCTACCGCCGGGGCAAGCCCGGCGGAGAGCCAAAACCAGTTGCCGGGTACGCGATCTTAACCAAGTCGTTAGCCGGAAACGTTGACATCCGCCGCCGTCCGACTACCCTGACAACGCAGGCGGAATCCGCCGATATGACGCGGCGCCGGTCAATGGAATTCAAAGGAACAACGCCGATGAAGCGTGTCTCTCCAACCCGCTGGATCTTTGCGCTGTCGCTTCTCGCCGCGGGCTCGGTCGGCGCGTTGCTGGCCGCCGATCCTCCGGCGCCGCCGAAGCTGTCGTCCATCGTGCCGGCCGCCGATCTGGTCGCCCAGGCCAAGCTCTATCTCGCATCGTTCGACAAGGGCCTGGCGGGCGAGCAAGAATACAAGGAAAGCGCCAGCAAGATCGAACGCGACGCCCACACGTTGACGGCGCTGGCCTTGGCATTGGCCAATCACGACGCGGACAACGAATTGCAAGCCGCAGCGCCTGCCGTCATGGCGGCTTCGCAAGCGTTGGCGGCGGCCCAAGACTACGCCGCGGCCCATGCCGCGCTAAAATCGCTGCACGCGGCGATGGAAGGCAAGGGCGAAAAGGGCGGCGCGCCGAAGTGGGGTTGCGTCGCGCCAATGGACCAACTGATGAAGCAAGTCGTGTTCGTCAATAATCGGCTCAAGCGGGGGATGCGTCGGTTCGCCAAGCAAACGGAAGAACAGGCCCGCGACGCCGCCGTGCTGGCGGTAATCGCCCAGGAATTCGTTTACGACGACCCAGGGATCGCCGAATCGGACGATCTGGACCGCTGGTATCAGTTGTGCGGGCAAATGCGGGACGCAGCAGGCGAATTGAACGCCAAGGCGCGTGCTGCCGATAAAGCAGGAGCGGAAGCAGCGCTCGCGAAGCTCGCTCAAAGCTGCGACGATTGCCACGAGGTCTTCCGCGTCGAGGAATAATCGTTCGGTTGCAAGGAGGCTCGTTTCGGCCTCGGCGTCGCCCTTGGACGCTGCAACCGAGATGCGCCCTTTCTTGGTCCCGTTCGGTGAATCGCTCGATGAGTTCAGCACACGACGCCAGGCTCCAACTTCCCAGCATGCACACCATCGCACCCGCCTGGCAGTTTTCGCACCCCTTGCCCTACGGCGCCATGCTGCGGCCGGGCGGCGCGCAATTCGTCGTGTTCAGCCGCTCCGCCACGGCCATGCGGGTGCTGCTGTACGACCGTGCGACCGACCGCGAGCCCTCGCACGTCGTGCCGTTTCATCCCGAACTCGATCGCTGGGGCGACGTCTGGAGCACCTTCGTTCCCGGCATCGGGGCCGGACAGTTGTACCACTTTCAGGCCTGCGGGCCATTCGAGCCGTCGCGAGGCCAGCGGTTCGACGGCAAGGCGCGGCTGATCGACCCTTACGCCCGAGCGCTGGCCGGCGAATTCCTGCCCAACGACGATGGCATCGTGCGGCCGCCGAAGTGCGTCGTCGTCGACGACACGTTCGATTGGGAGGGCGACCGGCCGCTGAACCGGCATCTCTGCGAGACCGTGATCTACGAGATGCACGTCCGCGGCTTCACCATGGGCCGTTCGAGCCGCGTTCAGGCCCCGGGAACGTACCTGGGCGTGATCGAAAAGATTCCCTACCTGCAATCGCTCGGCGTGACCGCCGTCGAGCTCATGCCGGTCCACGAGTTTCCCGCGAACCACTGGTCGGGCCGACCCGAAACGCGGGCCAACTATTGGGGCTACGACCCGCTGGCCTTCTTCGCCCCGCACCGCGGCTACGCCGCCGGCGGCGAGCCCGGCGCGCAGGTTGCCGAGTTCAAGCAAATGGTGCGGGCGCTGCACCAGGCCGGCATCGAGGTGATTCTCGACGTGGTCTTCAACCACACGGCCGAAGGCAACGAGCACGGACCGACGTTGAGCTTCAAAGGGCTGGCCAACCGCGTGTATTACATGCTGGCCAACGGCGGCAGCGAGTATAAGAACTACAGCGGCTGCGGAAACACGGTCAACGGCAACCACCCGGTCGTGCGCGAGATGATCTTCCACTGCCTCCGGCATTGGGTGCACAACTATCACGTCGACGGGTTTCGCTTCGATCTGGCCTCGATCCTCAGCCGCGATCGCAGCGGCGAACTGGTGCCCAATCCGCCGCTGGTCGAGTCGATCGGCGAAGATCCGCTGTTGGCCCGGGCCAAAATCATCGCCGAGGCCTGGGACGCCGCAGGCGCCTACCAGGTAGGCTCGTTTTCCAACCATCGCTGGGCCGAATGGAACGGCCGCTACCGCGACGACGTGCGCCGCTTTTGGCGCGGCGATCACGGCATGACCGGGCCGCTGGCCACGCGGCTGGCCGGTTCCAGCGATCTGTACGGGCCGAGCGGCCGGCGCCCGTATCACAGCATCAACTTCATCACCTCGCACGACGGCTTCACGCTCAACGACCTGGCGAGCTACAACGAGAAGCACAACGCCGCCAACGGCGAGGAGAATCGCGACGGCGACAATAACAATTACAGCTACAACAACGGCGTCGAGGGTTCCACGCGTCGCCAAGCGGTGCAGCGGATGCGTGCGCGGCAAATCCGCAACTCGCTGGCCACGCTCTTCTTGAGCCAGGGCGTGCCGATGTTGTTGATGGGCGATGAGTGCCGCCGCACGCAGCAAGGCAACAATAACGCCTATTGCCAGGACAACGTGATCTCCTGGTTCGATTGGAATCTGGCGACCAAGAACGCCGATTTGTGGCGGTTCTGCCAGGGGCTGATCGCGTTCCGCAAACGGCAGCCGACGGTGCGCCGAGCCGACTTTTTGCGCGGCGAACCTTCGGGGCCGGGCCACTTGCCCGACGTCAGTTGGTTCAATGCCGACGGCGGCCCGGTCGATTGGCCGCACGCCGATTCGAGCCTGGTTTGCGTGTTTGGCGCCTGGCCCGCAACCGGCGCCGAAAGCGTGGTGGCGCGGCACGTGATGCTGTTGATCCACGGCGGCTGGGCGCCGCGGCACTTCTCGCTGCCGAAGCTGGTCGAAGGGATCAAGTGGCGGCTGTTCGTCAACACGGCGGCCGAAAGCCCGGCCGACATTTACCCCGGCCTCGACGGCCCGGCGCCGCTCGACGGCCGGCTGACGCTGGTCGAGCGCTCGCTGGTATGCTACGTGGCCGAGGAGCCGGCGGTTTAGGGCGTAAGTAGACATTCGCGGCAAAAGCCTGTAGGGCACGCCCTCCGTGGCGTGCCGTGAAGCGCGGGAATCGCGCCGATTCGCGCTATCGCGGAACGCCGCGGAGGGCGCTGCCTACAGTATCAACCGCGCGAACCCGTTCTTACGCCCGGCGGTTTAGCGCTCGCCGGGCAAGACTCGCGAAGCGGTGCCGCGGAAAGCTATACTTCGGTAGTCTGCGACGCCGCGAGCAACCTGTATGGCCCGACGAAATTCCGCATTCGACCGCTTCGATGCCAAGCTGCGCGATCTGGCCAAACAATCGCCGCAGAAGCCTCACTGGATCGAAGCGATCGAATCCCTTTCGCCGGCCGCCAGCAACGATCGCCGTTTGGCCGCCTATCAAGCCGTCCGCAACGACGGCTGCCTGCCTGACGACGCCGGGTTGTTTCTCATCGCCTACATGATCGACGAAATCACTTCCCGCACCGCCGATGCCAAGCTGCGCAAGGTCGAACGACGAATGGAGAACATCGAGCGCAAGTACGGCCTGCGAGAAGGCGAAAGCTGGGCCGAAGGCGAGGCGCCGGCGGAATACGAGGCCGCCCGAAAGCGCCAGCAGAAAATCTGGGACGAAGCCTTTCACGAGAATCTTGTCGCCCACGGCGAGCGCGAGATCGCCGAACTGTTCTCGCGCGATTTTCCGAGCTACACGGCGAAATTCAACGCGGGACGGATGTACTTCTCGGGCATGACCTTCTCCGCCCCTGGCGAGTTGGAGGTCTGGGTCGACGAATTGATGCAGGCCGTCTCGGGCTGCATCAGCGTCGATGAGCCGATCGGCCCGCTGGCCTGCCGCTATTTGGCCGAGGACGGCACGATCGACGTGCTGGTCTACCCGACGCCAGTCGAAATCGTCGGCGGCGCCGACGACGGCCAGATCGTCGACGCGGATTTCGATCTCGATCTGATTCGACTCCGCGAGTTGTTCAGCTCAGTCGCCGACATCGGCTGGAGCGCGTTGGGCTTGAACGACGAGGGCGGGCCGCACATTTGGGTCGAAGGCGTATTCCGCGGCCAGCCCGTTTTTCTGCAGGTGCTCTCGCAAGCTCCCGACGATGAAGAGCCGGGCATGAAGCTCGATACGATCCGCAAGCGGCGGCGGTAAACGACTCCGTACGACCAACCGATTACCCTCCTACCATTCAACCAGCACGAGGCGCTCGCCTCCTCCCCGTTCGCACATCCATAACGAAGGATTGGAGTGCTCGCCGATCTGGTTCACAGGGTCGTCAAAGAGGCTCGTTAGGTGCTCGTCGTCGCACCAAGGACAAGTCCAAAGAATTTTTACAGCGGCGTAAGGAACGGCTGGCGATTCATGCAGCTCGCCATTCACTTCTTCGAAAGACACCATCTTCCCCGAGCATTCGACTCTTCGCCCACAAGCGATGGCAACCAGTTCTTTATGCCTTTCGACCGTCCAAGCACCTGGGTCTTCCTCGTACTCGTCGTCGTGCTTGATTTCGCGCCATGCATCTGCCTCGGACAACGTCACGTAATAGAGACGCCCGTGGCGGAGTGCTCGAAAGTATTCAACCTCGCGATTTTCCGACATGGCAGTGCGCCTCATTTCGCGCGACTGCTGATCCGCCGCACGCGATGGTTGAGCGTATCGCCGATGTAGACGGCGCCGTCCGGCCCGACGCAAATGCCGTGCGGCCGATCGAAGCGGGCATGGGCGGCCGGCCCGCCGTCGCCCGAGTAGCCGGCCGCTTTCGGGCCCAACCCGGCCAGCGTAAGCACTTCGCCGGTGCGAGGGTCGAAAGTGCGGATGGCGTTGTTCTCGGTGTCGACCACGTAGACGACGCCCGCGGAATCCAGCGAGATGCCTTTGGGGCCGTCGAACGTCGCCTCGGCGGCGGGAGCGTCATGGTAGCCTTTGCGCCCCGTGCCGGCGGCGCGACGCCAAACGCCCTCGCCGGACTTGCCGCCCGGTTCGAGCCGCCAGACGCTATTGCCCTCGCGCAAGGCTACCCAGACGACGCCGTTTCGAACGGCCAGCGCTCGCGGGCCAAGAATTGGCCGCCCGCGGGCCGGCTCGCCCTCCTGCGGCAGCTTCTTTTCGCCGTTGCCGGCGATCGATTCGATCCGCCCGGTCTTCAGGTCGACGCGGCGAATGCGATGGTTGCCGATATCGGCGATCAGCAGCCGCCCCTGGGCGTCGAAAGCGATGCTGTGCGGCGTGCGCAGTGCGGCCTTGGTCGCCGGCCCGCCGTCGCCCGAATAGCCCGGCTGGCCCGTGCCCGCGACGGTCGAAATCACTTGGGTCTTGGCGTCGACGCGGCGGACGAGATGATTCTGCATCTCGACGAAAAACATATTACCCTCGGCGTCGAAGCGCACCTCGTAAGGCTCGTTGAGCAAGGCGTCTTTCGCCGCTTGGCCGTCGCCAGCGTATCCCTTGCGTCCGGCGCCGGCGACCATCGTCAATCGGCCAGTCGCCAGATCCAAGCGGCGCACGCGATGCAGCCCGACTTCGCAGATATACAGCGCGCCGTCGGGTCCGAACTCGACGCCGAACGGCTGATCGATGTTCGTTTCCAGAGCCTTTCCCTCGCGGCCGTTGTCGCCCCGCTTTCCCGTGCCGGCCACCGTTTCGATTTCTTGAGCCGAAACGTCTCGAGCTGCCGCCGAGGCGCCGACGGCGAACAAAGCGGCCAGCACAGTGGGGAGAAATCGTTTGATCTTGTTAGGTAGCGTCATGGACGGCTCTCAACCTGCTCTGAAATTGGGTTTCCCATATCCCCTTTAAAAAACGTTTCCATCACCCGGCGCCCGACTCCCCGCGGATCGGCGTCGGCGTGCGCTGGCCGTCGATAGCATTCACGGCGACGTAGGTCACCTCGGCTTCGGTCAGGCTGACGACCTGGCCGTCGCGGTCGGCCTCGACGGCCACGTGCATCGTGATCGACGTGCGGCCGACGCGGATTAGTTCGGTCCAGAAGCTCACCACGTCGCCCACGAACACCGGCTGGTGAAACTCGACCCGGTTCATGGCCACGGTGACCATCAGTTGCTCGGGCCAGCCGGCGCGGCGGATTTCGTGCACGGCGCCGATCACCCCCGCCTGATCGATATAGCTCAACAGCACGCCGCCGAAGATCGTGCCGTGCGGGTTGGTGTCGCGCGGCATCATCACGACTTTCGTAGCCAGATAGCGTTCAGTCGGCTCATCGGGCATGACTTGGTCCAAGCGAGGCAGCTAGCGGCGGTTTTTCCAGGCCATCGGCTGACAGGTCGCCCGGCATCTTCGCCTTTTTCCCGCCCGGCAGCAAGCAGGAGGGAGGTCCGGGCGCCCCCGCCCGAGTCATGGAGGAACGGGCGCCCTCGCCCGTTGAGACGAGCCGATTGCGACGGAATTCAGCCACGGATGAAACACAGATCGAACACGGATAAGAAATCGAGAACCGTGCATCTGAACTCCACTTTCTTCCGACACTCAAGGCGGGCGAGGGCGCCCGGCCCGCCGTACTTGTGCCGGGCGAGGGCGCCCGGCCCTCCCTATTGACCAAGCCAAGCCGCTGGCGACGGCGACGCCGAGCAAATACAATAGGCCGCGTAACCAGCCCGCCTAACTTCACCGCGTACCAGGAGAAACTCCGATGAAACTCGCCGTCCGAAATTCCCAACGTTGGCTGGCCGCGCTGGCCTTGGCGTTCGCTTCGCTGTCCGCGGCCCGTGCGGCCGACGACGAAGCCGGCTTCACGCCGCTGTTCGACGGCAAGACGTTGGGCGGTTGGCAGATCGTCCGCAAGCACGGCGAGGGCTACGTGGTCAAGGACGGCGTGCTGGTCTGCCCGGCCGACGGCGGCGGCAATCTGTTCACGAACAAGGAGTACAGCAATTTCGTCTTGCGGTTCGAGTACAAGCTGGCGCCCGGCGGCAACAACGGCGTCGGTCTGCGGGCGCCGTTAGAGGGCGACGCGGCCTTTGTCGGCATGGAGTCGCAAATTCTCGACGACGACGCCCCGCAATACGCCAAGCTGGAACCGGGCCAGTATCACGGCTCGATCTACAAGGTGCTGCCGGCGAAACGCGGCGCCCCGAAGAAGGCCGGCCAGTGGAACAAGGAAGAGATCGTTTGCGACGGCCGGCACATCAAGGTCACGGTCAACGGCATGGTCACGGTCGACGGCAACTTGGACGACGTGAAGGACGAAAAGACGCTCAAGGAACATCCCGGCATCCAACGCACCACCGGCCACGTCGGCTTTTTGGGCCACGGCGCCCATGTCGAATTCCGCAACATCCGCATCAAGACGCTGCCGGATAATAAATAGCGAGATTTGATCGCCGCCCTTCGCCGCGGTGCAAGTGAAGTGGAGGGCCGGGCGCCCTCGCCCGGCACTAACTAATCACGTTCACCGGGCGAAGGCGTCCGGTCCTCCAGGAAATGTTCACCGGGCGAGGGCGCCCGGTCCTCCAGGGAATGGCCCTCCAGGGAATGCCAGGCATGGCCGACGCAGCCGAGCCGCCGTTGACGCGAGCCGATTGGCTGGCCATCGCGGCGGCGCTGGCGTTTCCGACGCTGGCGACGTGGGCCTACTTCATCGCGCTGGCCGGGTCGCCCGCGATGAACGCGGCGTATGCGTTGACGAAGCTGCTTCAGTTTTCCTTCCCGCTCGTCTGGGTTGTGCTCTGGCAACGCCGCCGCGTGCGGTTGACCGCGCCGGCGCCGGCGGGCGTCGGCATCGGGCTGGCCTTGGGGCTGGCCGTGCTGGCGGGCATGTTGGGCTTGTACTACGGCTTTTTGAAGGCCAGCCCCGCAATGGCCCGCACTCCCGCCCAGGCCGCGGAGAAGCTGACCGAGTTCGGCATCGACGCGCCGCTGAAGTTTTTCGCCTTCGCGGCGTTTCTGACGGTGCTCCACTCGCTGATGGAAGAATACTACTGGCGCTGGTTCGTGTTTGGCCAGTTGAGCCGCGGCGCGTCGTTCGGCTTGGCAGCGACCGTTTCGAGCCTGGGCTTCATGGCGCACCACGTGCTCGTGATCGGCGAGTATTTTCCGGCCCGCGGCGTCTACGTCGCGTTTTTCTCGCTCTGCGTGGCGGTCGGCGGCTTCCTCTGGGCCTGGCTCTATCGCCGCACGGGCTCGCTCTACGGGCCATGGGCCAGCCATCTCGTCGTCGACGCCGGACTGATGTGGCTGGGCTACGATCTTTGGCAAACGGCCGCCCGATCGGTCGCAAGCTAACGGCAGTCAGCCGTAAATGGGGCGCCTCTTCGAATTTGCCGGGTGGCTGATGGGCAGAGCGAAGCGATACGAGAGCGAACTGGCGCTTCGCCTAGGCTCAGCCACCAGCCACCCGATTTTCAATTCGGACCTGAAGAGACGCAAGGCGCGCGCCCTACGAAGCCTGCGTAAGTAACCCGTTCAGATTGCGATAGGCCTCGATCACGGCCGTTTCGCCGGGGCCGCCGCGCTGCGAATTGCCGTGCTCCATGCCGACGGCGCCGCGGTAGCCTTTGGCCAACAGGTGTGCGAACACCCGGGCGTAGTTGATCTCGCCGGTTCCCGGTTCGTTCCGGCCCGGATTGTCGGCGCATTGGAAATAGCCGATTTCGTTCCAGCAATGGTCGATGTTCGGAATCAGGTTTCCTTCGGTGACTTGCTGGTGGTAGATGTCGAACAGAATCTTGCACGACGGCCGATCGACGGCCCGGCAGAGCAGGTAGGCCTGCGGCGATTCGTACAGAAACACGCCGGGATGGTTCGTCCGCCGGTTGAGCGGTTCGAGCACCATCACCAGCCCGTGCGGCTCGACGATGTCGCACGAGCGCCGCAGCAGTTCGATGCAGTTGGCCGTTTGGTACCCGGCCGGCAGCTTCGGGTCTTCGAGCCCCGGCACGACGGTCATCCGCGTCGCCCGCACGCGGCGAGCGACCTCGACGGACTTGCCGAGCGCTTTCAGGATTGCATCCCGCGCTTGCTGATCGGCGCCGGCGAAATTCACGCCGTTCCATACGCCGCGCAGCGCCGAGATCACGCTCAGTTCCATGCCGAGCCGCTCCATCGCTTCGGCGATCTTCTGTTGCATCTCGACCGGGCGGCTGATCATGCCGTTGTCTTCCCAGGCGGTGAAGCCCTGATCGGCGGCGAACTTAAGCTGGTCGATCAGGTCTTTGCCGGCCAGATGCCGGAACATGCCGAAGTGCGGGGCGAACTTGAGCGCGAAGGGCTCGGCCTTCGAGCCCGATTCGCCCGCCCGCGACGCAGCGGCGGAAACTCCGCACGCCGCCGCGGCGCTCGCCGCGGCGAGAAATTGACGACGTTGCATGGCAAGTTGCTCCTTCATACGACGCGGGCGACGCCCGGAACCGCGACCGGATAAAATCCTCGTTCGTCGGCCAGTGTCGGCGCCGCGGCGTCCCACCGTTCGGCGTCGGTGGTCAGCTTGATCTCGGATTCGAACGCGTCGTCCCACGTGATCCGCTTGCCGGAATAGGTCGCAAGCCGGCCGAGGATGGCGGTCATCGTGCTTATCGCGCCCGACTCGGCCTCGTTGTGCGGCTTGTCGTTGCGGATGGCGTCGAACAGCACGTCGTGTTCGACCTGGTATGGATTCGGGCCCTTGCCGCCGCGGGCCCGCTGCGATTTCCAGATCGTCTCGCCGCCGCGAACGATCGAGCACGTTCCGCCGCCCAAGTCGGCCCGGGCCGACGTGCCGCGGGCGTGTTCGGTCACCCGGTTCGAGCAGCCGGGCGTCTGCCGGCACTGGCTGAACATCTTGACGTCGTCGGCGTAGGTGAACTCGACCGCATGGTGGTCGAAAATATCGCCGTACTCCTTGCCGGTGCGAACCTGCCGCCCGCCCATGCCCTCGGCTTCGAGCGGATGGGCCTGCACGATCCAGTTGCAGACGTCCAAGTTGTGAATGTGCTGCTCGCAAATATGGTCGCCGCTGAGCCAGGAAAAGAAGTACCAGTTGCGCACCTGGTACTCCAGCTCGCTCAGGTCCTGCCGCGCGAAAGGCGTCTTGGCCGGCGGGCCGCTATTCCAATAGCAACGCAACGAGAGGATCTCGCCCAACTCGCCGTCGTGGATGCGGCGAATGGCCTCTTGGTAACTGGCCTGGTGATGTCGTTGCAAACCGACGCCGACCTTCAGGTTCTTACGCTTGGCTTCCTCGGCGGCCGCCAGCACGCGCCGCACGCCGATCGCGTCGGTGGCCAGCGGCTTTTCCATGAACACGTGCTTGCCGGCGGCCACGGCATATTCGAAGTGCTGCGGCCGGAAGCCGGGCGGCCCGGCGATCACGACCACGTCGACGCCGCTGTCGATCGCCTTGCGGTAAGCGTCGAGGCCGACGAACTGCCGCTCCTTCGGCACGTCGATCCGCTGGCCCAGCCCGTTGCTGGCATCGCGGTCGTAGCGGGCGTTCAAGCCCTTTTCCAATCCCTCGAGGCTCGTATGCAGCCGATCATCGAAGGCATCGGCCATGGCCCACAGCTTCACCGGCCCCTCGGTGCTCAGGGCCTGCATCGCGGCGCCGGCGCCGCGGCCCCCGCAACCGATCAGCGCCACCTTCAACGTATGATCTTCGCCCGCATGCACGCGATTGGCCAGCGACGCCGCCAACGCCGCGCCCGCCAAGGCCGACGAACCGGTCTTCAAGAATTCTCGACGAGATGCATGCGAACCCCCACGACGCGAACCGGACATGACCGCCTCCTTCGAGATCGACTGACAGTGAAATCCGGCGTCATTGTAACTGCGATCGCCGCCGGGTGCGCGGGGGCTGGGACGATTGTTGTAATCGCGACCTGGCCGATCAATCTGCGGTCGACCGAGGCAAGCTCGGTCGGGTCGCCCCGTTTCCTGCCTCCGCCGGGACTTCGCCCCGGCTGGAGCACGATTGACCCGCTAGCACGCGTCGCCTGCTCTCCGTCCTGCCATGCGGGCGTATGGCTGCTACGGCGTTTCGCCTGCTTGCCCCCCGCTCGCCGCTTTCGCTTCGCTCGCCGTAATGAACCCGTCGCCGTCGGCGTCGAGCTGGGCGAATTTTTCACGGCTGCCGGGGAACTCGCGGGCGCTGATCTCGGCGTCGCGGTTGGAGTCCATGAACACGAACCACCTGGGCCCTTCGACGGCACGGGCTTCGACGGTCGCGGCAGTGTAGGGCCGCGGGGCTTGGCTCATCGTGGCGCCGCGCTCGATCTGCGCCGTCATCCCGCCAGGGATTTCTTCGAGCGATAACTGCCCGTCGCCATCGGCGTCGAGCACGGAGAGACGCTCGGGCGCCTGCCGCAATTCGCGCGGGCTGAGGCGGCCGTCGAAATCGGCGTCGAGGCAAGGGAATAGCGTATCCTGGTCGTCGTTGGCCGCGATGCGGATGGCGGTGGCCTGCGGCACGCGGCGGCCGCGGTTGAAAGAGTCGATCTCCTTGGCGTAGACCATGCCGTCGCCGTTGGCGTCCCATTCGTCGAACATCGCCGCCATGCCGGGCGCTTTCTCTTCGACTTCCTTCTTTTCCAGGTAGCCGTTCTTGTCGGCGTCGAGCGAGGCCAGTTGCTCTTCGGCCGACGGTCCGCCGCCGCCGCCCGGCATGCGATCGACGAACTCGAACCGCATCCGCACGCCCGGCAGATTCAGCAGTACGCCGCCGGGCGAACTGACCGTCACGTCTTCCGTCGCGCCGAGGCTCGGCGCCAGCCGTTCGACCGAAATGCCTGGCGGCTCATCGCCCGAAGAACCAAAGCGGACGACGAGCGCGACGTGCGGCTCGATTTCGTCCAGCCGTTCGATCTCTTCGCGGTCCAGGCCGCCGTCGCCGTTGGCGTCCAAGTCGGCGGCCAGCGAGGGCGTGAGCGGAAAACCTTCCTCGGGCAGTTCGCCGTGCCGCAGGTAAAGTTCGGCCAGCGTGAAGATCACGCCGTCCCAGTCGGCCAACGGCCCCAGCCGCATGGCGGCGGGCGTGTTGCGATAGGCCATGGCGGTCATCATGGCTTGCGAGTCGCCGGCCAGCGTGTCGTCGAGTTCGGCGAGCGAGACGATCGCGTCGTCGTTCGCATCGCGGAGCCGCAACCGCATTTCGGCCTGGGCCAGTTCGTTCATCGAGAGCATTTCGTCTTCGTCGACGTCGAGCAGGCCGCGGATGAGCGAATGCCGGGCGTTGGTTTCGCGGTACCGCGAAGAGCCGTCGATCGAGAATGCCTGTCCGGCGTTCGCCGAGCGCGAGACGAACCGCCGCACCTCGGCCGCGTCGACCGTGCCGTTCTGGTTCGTGTCATGCGTTTTGATGAACTGCACGCGGTCCATCTGTTCGTTCGAGAGTTGCAGCCGCCGCCAGAAGACGTGCTTCGGATCGGCGTAGACTTCCGCCCAGGTCGGCCGGCCGTCGTGATTGCGGTCGGCCAGCTCCAGCAGGTCTTCGACCAGTTCCTCGCGTTGGGCCCGGTACGGCTGCCCGTCGATCGAAAGTTTCAGATCGACCACCAGCGGCCCGGCCGGCGTGAACAGCAACAAGCGTTCGCGGGCGGCTTCTGGATCTTGAGGGCTTCCATTGGAGTCGGCGGCTGGCTGGTCGTCGGCATTCGCGACGACCGGCTCGGCGGGCATTTTATCGGGCAAAGCGTCGGCGGGCTTGGGTTGCGTTTGCGGGTTCGCCGGCGTTTCCGCCACAGGCGGTTTGGGCGGCGCCGGCGGCGGATTGCCGCCGCAGCCCGCCGCAAATAGTAGGGTGGGCATTGCCCACCAAGCGCTTAGTAAGGGCAACACGTTGCAAGAGCAGCGCTCACGGCGGGCGCTGGCCGCCCAACTAAGACATCGTCCTGCGATTTTCGCCCCACGGCGCTCGTTTTGATGCGAGAAACCGTCGCCGCGTTCTCGTGGTGCTTGCGGCCGCATCGAATTACGGGTTCCTCTTCTCTGTTCCAAATGGTTCTGAGGTTGCGGTCTTCGCTGGCATGCTATCCTTCTCGATGCCGCATTACTTGCCCCTTGCAACGCCTGCCGCAGTCGGAACAGAGAAGAGGAATCCGTAATTGCCCCGGCTTGGCGAATTGCCTCGTCCTCCAGTAAGCAGGACGATCTCCGAAGAAGGCGGGCAGCGCGCGCCATACGAAGTATGCAAATACCGAGTCCCATGGCGCGCCTTCAATGATTCATGATGAACTCGGAACTGTTCAACAGCATCCAGAGCACGTCGCCCAGCGCCTTGCGGCGATCGTGCGCCGGCCCGCCGCCGGCAATGTAGGCCGACAGCTCTTTCCGTTCCTCGTCGCTCGGCGGGCGCGAGAGGGTGGAAAGGAACAAGGCGTCGATCCGCTCGACGTCGTCGAACACCGGCGCCTCGAGGGCCAGCAAGATGCCGCTGCGCTCGGGGTCGGTGATTTCGCTTGTCAGTGCACCGTTCATCAACGACAGCACCTGCGGAATGCCGGCTTCGAACTCGGTCGCTTCCTGCGTGCTGCGATTGAAGCGGGCGATGAACTGCTGCCGCGTGGAACCTTGCATCTGCAGCGGCGTATTGGGCGCCGGAGGCGGCTCGATCTCGAAGCGCCGCGTGGCCAGCGTCAGGCAATCGTAAAGCTGCTCGGGCGTGAGCACCTTCATCTGCACGCGGCCGAAGAGTTCCGGCGGCAACAGGTCGCTCTCGCTGACGGCCCGGCTGCTGCGCTGATACGCCCGCGTGTTGGCCAGCACGCGAAAGACTGACTTCAGGTCGTAGCCCGTCGCGACGAAGTAGCGGGCGAGCGCGTCGAGCGCCTCGGGATGGCTGGGCGGGTTGTGCTCGCTGAAATCGTCGGCCGGATGCACCAAGCCACGGCCGAAGAGGTGCGTCCAAACGCGATTCACGGCGACGCGGGCGAAATAAGGATTGTCGCGCGATACGATCCACAGCGCCAGTTGCTGCCGGCGGTTCATGTCGGCGCTCTCTTCCGGCGGGGCGCCGTCGAGAAACTTGGGCGGCACGACCGTCTCGCTCTCGGGCAGCTTCACCTCGCCCGCCACGGCGTCGACCAACTCCACGACCGGCGGCCGGGCGCCCGGCGCCTGCTGCAAACGAGCGAAGAACGCCGCATAGCCCCAAAAATCTTCCTGCTTCCAGCGATCGAACGGATGGTTGTGGCATTGGGCGCATTGGATCTGCACGCCCAGAAAAATCCGCGACGTGCCGGCCGCCAGTTCCTCGGGCTTCAAACCGGAGGCCGTGTAGAACAAGGCCGCCCCGCCACGATCGGAGTTGCCAGTGGTCGTCAACAGATCGGCCACGATGTTGTCATAGCGAATGCCCTCGGCGAAGCGGCGCCGCAGCCAGGCGGTGAACCCGGCCACCTGGTCGGCCCGGTCGGTCAAGGCGTCGGCCGGCAACAAGACCTTGGTCCAAACCGTCGCCAGATGCGCCCCGAACCGCGGATTGGCCAGCAGGCGATCGACAAGCCGCGCCCGCTTGTCGGGCCGCGTATCGGCTGTGGAGGGACGGGCGCCCTCGCCCGGCTGCGCAGGACGGGCGAGGGCGCCCGTCCCTCCATCC